>SFEP01000053.1 GCA_004557185.1 Bacteroidales bacterium | reverse complement strand
CAGAAAAGCGATGCTTGACGGCTGTTAGTAGACGGCTTGTACATATCTAATTTGCAAGGTTTACTACGCAAAAGTACAAAATCCTGTTGACATACACAATTTTTCAAATACTTATTGCATTGACAAACAACGCGTTAACACCTTGTTAAGGCTCGACTATATATAGGAAGCACGATAACGAAACAAGGCGTTACGTAAAGGCACATCGCCAAAACGGAGCAAGGGAAAACCGTTACGGGAACAGGCTACGTGCGTTGCCACGCCGGCATGGCAACGTTGTTACGCCGGCATGGCAACGTTGTTACGCCGGCATGTCAACGTTGTTACGGCGGCGTGGCAACGTTGTTACGGCGGCGTGGCAACGTTGTTACGGGCCCGTGGCAACGTTGTTATGGGCCCGTGGCAACGTTGTTATGGGCCCGTGGCAACCGACGAAGCGGCATCTCGTAACGGAAATGCCCGTGTGCGTAATGGATTTATGCCTATAAGAAACGGCGCTTCCGATTTGTGTATCAATTATCTGCACGAAAAAGTACTTCCGGCCATACTCACGTGGCCCCGTGGCCATAAAAAAAGCACGCAGACACAACAGCGTTGCATCCACGTGCGTTCTTTTATACGTGATAGAATACGTAGCGGGCCTCTGCCTTATCGGATAAAGAGGAGTTCGCGGTACTTGGGCAGGTTCCACATTTCATCTTCTACGATGAGTTCGAGCTTGTCAATGTGGTAACGGATGGCATCGAGGTAGGGAGCAATCTCGTCGTGGTAAGCGATGGCGAGTTCGCGCACATTCTCAATCTTGTTCACCACCTTGCGTTTGTCCACCATTTCCTTGACATGCGAGGCAATAAACTGGGTGTGCTTGTTGATTTTCTCAATCAGTTCGATGTTGTAGGCCGTGAGTTCCTTCACCTTTTCTGGGTCGCTGAAGGCCATCTGTATTTTGTGCACATTGTCCACAAGTTCGCTCTGGTACTTCGTGGCCACGGGCACAATGTGGTTCATGCAGATGTCGCCAAGCACGCGAGCCTCAATCTGAATTTTCTTCTGGTAGGTTTCCCACTTGATTTCGTTGCGGGCTTCCAGTTCGTGACGGTTCATCACGTTCATGCTCTCGAACATCTGGACGGTAGCCTCGTCGAGATAGCGGTCGAAGATGAGGGGGCACGACGTTTCGCAGTCCAGACCACGGCGTGCGGCCTCTTCCTTCCACTCGTCGCTATAACCGTTGCCGTCGAAGTGGATGGGGCGGCATGTGTTGATGTCCTCACGCACCACGTCGAGTATGGCTTTTACCTTGCTGTCGCCCTTGGCCATGCGCTCGTCGACACGGGCACGGAAGTGGGTGAGAGCCTCAGCCACGGCGGCGTTGAGTGCAATCATGGCGCTGGCACAGTTGGCAATGGAACCGACGGCGCGGAACTCGAAACGGTTGCCCGTGAAGGCGAAAGGCGAGGTGCGGTTGCGGTCGGTGTTGTCGACCATGAGCTGCGGAATCTGCGGCACATCGAGCTGCACACCGTGCTTGCCCTCCATGGTGAAGAGTTCCTCGGTGGTACTGTTGGCCACGCGGTCGAGGAGTTCGCTCACCTGCTTGCCAAGGAAGCTGGAGATGATGGCGGGAGGTGCCTCGTTGGCGCCCAAGCGGTGGGCGTTGGTGGCGCTCATGATGGAGGCTTTGAGCAAACCGTTGTGCTTGTAGACGCCCATAAGCGTTTCGACGATGAAGACAATGAAGCGGAGGTTGTCCTCAGGCGTCTTGCCCGGAGCGTGAAGCAGCGTTCCCGTGTTGGTGGTGAGGCTCCAGTTGTTGTGTTTACCTGAGCCATTGATGCCAGCAAAGGGTTTTTCGTGGAGCAGGCAACGGAAACCGTGCTTGCGGGCAATCTTGCGCATCAGACTCATGATAAGCATGTTGTGGTCGACGGCCAGGTTGCACTCCTCGAAGATGGGGGCGAGTTCGAACTGGTTGGGGGCTACTTCGTTGTGGCGCGTCTTGCAGGGTATGCCTAATTCGAGCGCCTGGATTTCGAGGTCGCGCATGAACTCGGCCACACGTTCGGGAATGGCACCGAAGTAGTGGTCTTCCATCTGCTGGTTCTTGGCCGAGTCGTGCCCCATGAGGGTGCGGCCCGTGAGCAGCAGGTCGGGACGGGCGGCATAGAGGCCCTCGTCCACAAGGAAGTACTCCTGCTCCCAACCCAGGTTGGCGGTGACGCGCGTCACAGCGGGATCGAAGAGCTGACACACGGAAGTGGCAGCCTTGTCGACTGCGGCCAGCGCCTTTTTCAAGGGTGCCTTATAGTCGAGTGCCTCACCCGTGTAGCTGACGAATATCGTAGGGATCATGAGCGTGTCGCCGATGATGAAGACTGGCGATGCGGGGTCCCAGGCCGAATAGCCGCGGGCCTCGAAGGTGGAACGAATACCACCGTTGGGGAACGATGAAGCGTCAGGCTCCTGCTGCACGAGTTCCTTGCCGCTGAATTCCTCGACCATGCCGCCCTTGAAGTCGTGCTCCACAAAGGCATCGTGCTTCTCGGCCGTACCCTCGGTAAGGGGCTGGAACCAGTGGGTGCAGTGCGTCACACCCATTTCCATGGCCCACTTCTTCATGCCCTGTGCCACGTCGTTGGCCACATCGAGTGGGAGCGCCGTGCCTTTCTCAATCACCTCACGCAGTTGCAGGTAGGTTTTGAGCGGCAGGTACTTGAACATTTTTTCCTGGTTGAAGACGTACTTGCCATAGTAGTCCGACGGACGTTCGGCAGGTGCTTTCACCTCTACGGGACGCTTTTTGAAAGCCTCCTCAACGACTTTGAAACGAAGATTGCTCATAATCTGGTTTATATTGTGGTTGGATTATCGTGTGAAAAGGGAAAAGAAAGAGGACTTAGAGGTTGCTGTTGAGCAAACGGTGCATGGCCTCGGTGCAGTCCTCACGACGGCCGAAGGCGGTGAGGCGGATGTAGCCCTCGCCGGCAGGACCGAAACCTACGCCGGGGGTGCTGACCACGTGAATGTCGTGCAGCAGTTTCTCGAAGAAAGCCCAGCTGCCCGTGCCCTCAGGCGTTTTGAACCAAATGTAGGGTGCGTCGACACCGCCGAAGACCTTGAGTCCGGCCTGGGCAAGTGCCTCACGCATGATGCGGGCATTCTCCATGTAATAGTCGATGGTGTCGCGCACCTGCTGCTGTCCCTCGTGACTGTAGATGGCCTCAGCCGCGCGCTGCACGATGTAGGCCGTGCCGTTGAACTTGGTGCACTGGCGTCGGTTCCACAACTGGTTGAGCGACACGGTTTCGCCCTGCTTGGTGGTGACGGTGAGCTCATGCGGCACAACGGTGTAGCCACAACGAAGGCCTGTGAAGCCTGCCGTCTTGGAGTAGGAATGAAACTCGACGGCGCAACGCTTGGCACCGGGTATTTCGTAGATGGAATGAGGAATGCCGGGCGTGGTGATGTAAGCCTCGTAAGCAGCATCGTAAAGGAGGATGCTACCGTGCTGCAAGGCGTAGTTCACCCACTTTTCGAGTTCGGCGCGGCTGAGCGTGGTACCCGTGGGATTGTTGGGGTAACACAGGTAAATCATGTCGGTGGGCTTGTTGGGCAACGCGGGCACAAAGCCGTTGGCCTCGTTGCAGGGGCAGTAGGTAATGCTGCTCCAAGCACCGTGACTGAACTCGCCAGCACGGCCGCCCATCACGTTCGAGTCGATGTAGACGGGGTAGATGGGATCGGTGACGCAGATGGAGTTGTCCTGCCCGAGAATATCGCCAAAGTTGCCCGTGTCGCTCTTGGCACCGTCGTTTACAAAAATCTCGTCGGCATCAATCTGTACGCCGCGCGGCGCAAAGTCATTTTCCACAATGGCACGGCGCAGAAATTCATAACCGTGCTCGGGGCCGTAGCCGCGGAAAGTGTCGGCAGCGCCCATTTCATCGACAGCCTTGTGCAAGGCCGCAATGACGGCAGGGGCGAGCGGCCGCGTGACGTCGCCAATGCCCAGACGTATGATTTGCGCTTCGGGATGCGCATCCTTGTAGGCGGCTACCTTCTGCGCAATGTCGGCAAAGAGGTAGTTCTTCTGCAGTTTCAGAAAGTTCTCGTTAATCGTTGCCATGTGAATCGTATAGATATGTATGCAACAAGTGCAGTCCTCGGCGGGGCTGGGGGCTGCACTTCTGCTATTCTTCGTAAGTTATCGTTCCGTCAAACACTCGCGTGGCCGGTCCTGTCATGTAGACGTGGCCGTCGGCCTCACTCCACGCAATGGTCAGTTCGCCACCGTCCATTACAATGCGACTGCTTCGGCCTGCCCGATGCGTAAGGGCTGCTGCCACAGCCGTAGCACAGGCACCCGTGCCACATGCCATGGTAATGCCTGACCCCCTTTCCCACACCCTCATGCGCAGACTTCCGTCGGGCATGGGGGTGACAAACTCAATGTTACACCTTTCGGGGAAGGCGGCAGCATGCTCGAGCACAGAGCCCACGCCAGCCACATCGAACGTAGTGACGTCGTCGACAAAGACCACAAAATGGGGATTGCCCATCGACACAAACGTGCCGCGCCACGTGCTGCCATCGGTGGCCTGCACCTCGCCATTGCAGAGTGCGCCGTCGGGGGTTGCCATCTGCGAGGGCACGGACAAGCGCGGCTCATCCATGTCGACGGTGACGGTGTCGACGGTGTTGTCGTCTGCCACATGCAGGCGCAGCACTTTGACTCCCGAGAGCGTGGAAAGGCGTATTTCGCGTTTCTGCGTCAGTCCGTACTCGTAGAGGTACTTGCCAATGCAGCGCGAGGCGTTGCCGCACATACGGGCTTCACTTCCATCATTATTAAAGATGCGCATGGAGAAGTCGGCATCCTGACCTGCGCCTATCAGCACCAGGCCATCGCCGCCTATGCCCTTGTGCCTGTCGCTCCACACCACAGCCAGCCGTTCAGGGCAGGCAATGGGGTATCGCAGGGTGTTGACATAGATGTAGTCGTTGCCTGCGCCGTGCATCTTGGTAAAGGCTATTTCCTTACGCATTTTGAATAAATTTCAGAGGGAATGGTTTAGTTCTTGTGTATTGACGCTGCAAAGATATACATTTCTGTTGAAATGCCATACACAGCATGCACTTATTTCCCAAATTGCCACAATTCCACACAATTCCCTATCTTTTTGAAATATCCGCCTATCATACACACACGTATGTACATATAATAAGGAATAAAACGGGCTTTTTGAACACCATTTCTTGTTATCTTTGCCCCGTCATTGTGGTTCGCCGCGCTCTACGCGAAGGCCACGCTACTCCTATTTCCCCATGCTTACACTCTACTTGGCACGCCACGGCCAAACGGTGGAAAACGCAGCCGGTGTGCTGCAAGGCCACCTGCCCGGACAACTCACCGACGAAGGACGCCAACAGGCCATGGCGCTACGCGAACACCTGCGCAGCCTACTGCCGAGCATTGACGTGCTCATGGCCAGCGACTTGGCCCGCGCCCACGAAACCGCTACCGTGCTGCAACCCCTCTACGGCCTGCCCATCACGCCCTGCGCCCTGCTGCGCGAAAGGGACTGGGGAAGCCTCACGGGCTGCATCATCAAGAAGGCGCACTTCAACCCACTACCAGCCGATGTGGAAAGCGAAACGGCCATGTTCGACCGCGCCCGCCGTTTGCTGCGCCACTTGCTGACACATTACGACGGCATGACGGTGCTGGCCGTAGGGCATGGCCTCTTCAACCGTTGCATTCAAGCCGTATTGCTCGACACTACCATTCGCGACGTGCCACGCATGGAAAACGCCGAAGTGCGGAAACTGATGGTGGACGAGCAGCACTGCCTAGGCGGAAAACTGCGCGCCGACGTAGCCTCCGATGCGTAACATCCCCATAATAACAGAAAGACAAGGCACAAGCAGGCCGTTTTTTCACACCTGAGACTCTCTGCGTCTCGGCTTTTCTGCATAAATTTGCACGCACACCACCATAGTCGCCAAGCCCCACCCTACCGGCATGCTGGCGGCACATTCAATCCGGTCATAACATGGGACAGAAACTGAAATCCTTCACACTTGCACTGATACGTAAAAAATACTTGTGGACCATCGTGCTCTTTATCGTAGTTGTGGGTTTTCTCGACCCCAACAGTTACTGGCAACTGCACGAGCTCCGCGCTCACAACGACGGCTTGCGCAAAGAAATACAAGACTACGAGGAACGCTACAACCGCGACACCAAACAACTCATGGAACTGGAAAGCAACCCCGAAGCCGTGGAACGCGTAGCACGCGTGGATTTGTATATGAAAACGGCCAATGAAGACGTGTACGTATTGGAATAACACCTCACACTTACGCCTATGTTGCTGAAAATCTGTTATCGTCTGGGTGGCGTACTGCTCATCGCTGGTCTGCTGCTGCCGCTGTGGCACTTCGGTTTGGCCGCACACGTACTGGCTGCTGGTGCGCTGCTCTTTGGCGGTGCCCAGATGGCAGAACCGCGCCACGACACCTTACTCACCGTGCGCCGCTTGCGCCGTCAGCAAATGCTCGGTGCACTGATGCTTATCATCACAGGCGCACTGATGCTGACCCGCTATTACCACATTGCCCCCTTCCGAGGAAACGAATGGATGTTCACGCTCATGATTGCCGGCGTGATCGAAACCTACACGGCCTTCCGCATCGACGCGGAGGAAAAGCGCGAGCAGGGAACGCGATAACCTTTAACAAACGTATAGCGCATTGCAAAAAAACTAAACCTCAAAGGGCAATCACACGCCAAACCTCAAAAAAAATTATAGGTTCGTATTTTGTAGCATAGCCCACATACGTAGCGTGCTACGCCTTCGTATATTTGCACTGTCAAACGGGAGTACTTAGGGCACGAAGTCCTTTCCTGCTACTCTATTGTACGCCGCACCTAAGCGGCGTTGTCCGTTTTATCACCCCCACATTATGCGCAAGTTGTTCCTACTCCTTTCGTCCGTGCTGATCTTGGCAGGCTGCGCCGAGCAATATAACATTGCGGGCAGTTCGTCAGTGCCGTGCCTCGACGGGCGCATGCTCTACCTCAGGGTGCTGCCCAGCGAAGGAGTTACTACCACGTATGCCGCGACACGCTGCATAGACTCCTGCATGATCATGCACGGCCGCTTCAACTTTGAGGGCGATATGGACTCCGCCATGATGGCCATACTCTACACGGGAACGCAGCGTGTGATGCCCGTAGTCATTGAGAATGCCAACCTCGACGTGAAAGTGGACCACATCACACCACGCGTTTCAGGCGGACCGCTCAACGACAAACTCTACAAGTTCTTCCAAAAGAAAAACCGCCTGGACAACGAACTTTGGGAACTGCAACAACGCAGCATACGCATGATGAGCGAAGGCTACCCCATTGTGGAGGTGAACCGACGCATGGCTAAAAAAACAAAGCAACTCGCTAAACGCAGCGACGAATTGGAAACGCGCTTCATTTTGGAGAATGCTGACAACGTGCTGGGGCCCGGTTTCTTCATGTTGCTGTGCAGCCAGTACCCCACCCCCATCATGACCGACCAAATCAAGCGCATTATCGACCAGGCACCGCACACCTTCATGCAGCACCCCTTTGTGCGCCACTACGTCAGCGAAGCGCAGCGCCGCATGCAAATGCAGCCCGCTGATCCTGGTACGCACATGCCGAAGTCCACCCTCGCCGTCGACAACCCTTAGCCCCGCCACTTGCATTATCTTCTCATACTCGATAGCACGCCCGCTTTTTCCGCCACACGGAAGAGCGGGCGTGCGGCATGAACGGACAGCATCGCCATCAGCGAGCACATCTGAATTTGCCCATCCTATATATAATATGGAGTGCAGGAGGCAAGAAATGATACTTCGTGAAGGGGCTGAGAGTGTTTTTTCGTACTTTTGTCTTCGTGATTACTGAACTCTCCATTCTTATTCCCACTTACAACCGCGACTGCACGACACTTGTGCAAGCGCTCAGCGCACAGGCAGAGAAGGTGGAATCGTTGCGCTACGAAATCATTATCGCCGACGATGCCTCTCCCCTGTCAGCAGTGAAAGAGGCCAACCGCACCCTGCGCTCTCTGCCGCACTGCCGCGTGGAGGAGGCTACTGCCAATGCTGGCCGCTGCGTGACGCGCAACCGGCTGGCGGCATGGGCTTGCTATGCGTACCTGCTCTTTCTGGACAGCGACGTGCAACTGCCGCAGCCCGACTTTCTCCTGCGCTATCTGGCATGCGCCGAGCACGACGTAGTGTACGGCGGCGTGTGTCTGCTCCCCGACGAGCCACTGATGCGGCACAACCTGCGCTACCGCTACGAGGCAGCCTTTCTACGCACGAACGATGTGGCAGCACGCCAGTCAAAGCCCTACCAGAACTTTCGTACCACCAACTTTCTGGTGCGCCGCGATGTGATGCTGGCGCACCCTTTCGACGAACGCATACGCCGCTACGGCTACGAAGACGTGCTCTTTGGCCGCAGTTTGGCAGCGGCGGGCATTGCCATCACGCACATCGACAATCCTGTGGTCGTAGACGACTTTGAGAGCAACCCCGACTTTCTGCGCAAGACGCACGAGGGGCTGCAAACCTTGCTGCAAATGCGCCACGTGATGCAGGGCTACTCCGAACTCACTGTCTGGAGCGACAATGCCGCCCGCTGGCACATCAGCGGACTTTGCCTCTTGCTTTATGCTGCCGCACGCCCCTTCATTCGCCGCAACTTGCTGGGCCGCACCCCGCACGTGCTACTCTATCAGGTTTACCGCCTCGGTGAATACATGCGTCTGTGCCGTGACGCCCGCCGATAATGGCACCCCGTGCAACGCTCGTCCCACTCCTACTCCCCCTCTTCTCACCCAGCCATGTCTTCCTCCCCCTCACTT
Organism: Bacteroidales bacterium; assembly: GCA_004557185.1. Lineage (GTDB taxonomy): Bacteria > Bacteroidota > Bacteroidia > Bacteroidales > Bacteroidaceae > Alloprevotella. Next base: position 6,362 of record SFEP01000053.1, on the reverse strand, counting down.
TCCACTCAAGCCCGCATCGACAAGAGCGAGCAGCCACCGCACATACTGGTCTACAGTGCCTCTGCGGGTTCGGGCAAGACCTACAAACTGGCCCTCAACTTCATTGCCCTGGCCTTGCGCACCGAGTCGCCCACGGCTTTTCGCAACATTCTGGCCGTCACTTTCACCAACAAGGCCACGGGTGAAATGAAGGACCGCATCCTGATGCAGCTCTACCTGCTTTCGAAGGGCAAGGCCGACAAGAACTTTGCTCAGGACGTGAGCAAGCTGCTGCCTGACGTCACGCCGCAGGAGATAGCGCGGCGCGCTGGTCAGACGCTGCGGCACATACTTCACGACTACGACCGTTTTCATGTAGAAACCATCGACAGTTTCTTTCAGGGCATGCTCACCAACCTGGCTCACGAACTCAAACTGCTACGCGGCTTCAAGGTGGATTTGGACGACAAGGATGTGACCAACCGCGCCATCGACAAGTTGATAGAAGCCTTAAACCAAGAGGGGCTCGACAAGCACAAGCGGCAGGTTCTCGCCTGGCTGACGGAATTCATGCGCGACAGCATTCAGGAAGAGAAGGGCTGGAACATTGTGCGCAGACTCAAGTCGTTTGCGGCCAACACGCTCTTCAGCACGCAATACCTGCCTGTGGCCGACCGCATGGAGCCCATCGTGTCGAACGACAAAACGTTCTCCCTCATCAAGCAGAGCCTGCGGCAGGCCCGCACCGACAGTCTGACCATGCTCGACGAAGCACTGCAAACGCTGCTTGAAGAGTTGGACCGCTGCCCCGCGGGTGTCAATACGTTCAGCAACGGGGTTAAGAGTTTCAAAAGCATTGCCAGCCGCATACGTAATCGGGATTGGAGAAGCGACTTCTCAGACACAACCGTGAAATGGACGGTGAATTACGAGAGCATGCTCAAAAAGGCCGACCAGCTCAAGCCTGACTACGTGGCCGCAGCGCAACGTATGAGCAACCTGTTGAAGCACGTGGTGGAGCTGCGCGAAAAGGCGCGGGTCATACACAATTCGGCCAAACTCATGGAGGGCCATCTCAACTCCCTGCGACTGTTGGGCGAGGTATCGAGCGAAGTGAACAGCATCAACCATGAAACGGGCCGCTTCACGCTGGCCAAGACGCCTTACCTCTTCGAGGCCATGGTGCAGCACGACGACGCTTCATTTGTCTTTGAGCGCGCCGGTACCACCTTCAACCACGTGATGATCGACGAATTTCAGGACACGTCGCACATACAGTGGAACGTGCTGCGACGCCTGCTTGTCGAGAACCTCTCGGCGGGCAACGAGTGCATCCTGGTGGGCGACGTGAAGCAGAGCATCTATCGCTGGCGAGGCGGCGACTGGGGCATTCTGGGCAACATTAAGCGCGACATGCCACATGCCGACGTGCGCCCCATGACCGACAACTTCCGCAGCCAGGGCCAAGTGGTGGCTTTCAACAATGCGTTTTTCACCAAGGCAATGCATGTGCTCGATAAACTCACCGCGGCCGACAACGAGGCATGCCACGAAGCAAACCTGCCCACCGACCTCACGCAAACCCTCTACCGCGACGTGGCGCAACAAGCACGGCCGGGGCGCGACGGTGGCTACGTGCGAGTGGCTGTGCACAGTCGGAGCACGGAGCACGAACTGGTCTACGACGACATCTATGCCCAAATGCTGCGCCTGCACGAGGAGCAGGGCGTGCCCTACCACGAAATGGCGGTGCTCGTGCGGCGAAACAAGGACGCCACCGAGATTGTGGAGTACTTCAACCAGGCCCACGCCGACATCCCCATTGCCTCCGACGAGGCTTTCAAGCTCATTGCCTCGCCGGCCATACGCATCCTCATCAGCACGCTGCAAATGCTGGCCAACCCGCACGACACGGTCAACATCACCGAACTGGCGCAGCTTTTGGCTGTCTACGTGGAGGGCAAAATGTCGGTTGAGGGCACCACGCCCGACGAGGTAAGGGCCACCCTGCCGCCCGTCCTCACCGACATGCGCCACAAGTTGTGCCGCATGCCGCTCTTCGAACTCTGCGAGCGCATTGTCGAAATGTTCCAGTTGAACCACATGCCCTACGCCAAGGGGCAGTCGGCCTACCTCTATACGTTCTACGACAAGGTGCTGCAGTTCCTCGACGAGCACCCCTCCGACATCAGCCTTTTCCTTACTTACTGGAAGGAATCGCTCTACAGCACCAGCACCAGCACGGGGCAGAAGGACTGCGTGTCGGTGTGCACCGTGCACAAGGCCAAGGGGCTGGCCTACCACACCGTGTTCATTCCCGAAGCCACGTGGGCATACGACAGCAAGCAGTATGAATCGCTTCTCTGGTGTTCCACCGACGGCATTCAGGCCGAGCCCTACAACGCCCTGCCGCTCATTCCCATCAGCAAAGCCTCCACCACTATCATCCAGCATTCGGTGTTCGCGCCCTACTACGCCTACGATGCCATGCAGCAACGCATCGACACGCTCAACACGCTCTACGTGGCCTTCACGCGTGCCGAGCAGCACATGCTGATATGGTTCTCCTTCGACGACAAGAGCGACGACGAGAAAAAGGGGAAAGGCTCGGGCAACAAGGAAATGAAGGACACCGGAGCACTGATGAATGCCTGCTTCCGCACACCTGGCATGCAACTGGCCGAGCCGCAGAGCCACGACGTGTTCTATGCGCCTGTCGTCGACAAGGACATCCTCAATCCCTCGCCCGATGACTACAACGCAGCGCAGACCAAGGTGCTGGAGAATTTTGAAATATGGCACGCAGGGCAGCCCGCCCATTTTCCCCAGCAAGCGGCTACCAGCGGCCAGCCCGCCGAAAACGACAATCCGCTCGAACCGACTCACGTGGAGGTGGTGTCAACGGACATCAACCCGCAGCACACGGTGGCCGACTATCGGCAAAGCACCGAGGCGGCCCGCTTCGTGAGCGACCTCACCGACGACGACGAACGGCAGCAGACGTACATTGACAAGGGCAAACTCTTGCACCACCTGCTCGAACTGACCGACCGTGCCGACGACCTGCCACGCGCCGTCGAACGTTTGCAGCGTGAGGGCCTGCTCGACTCCGCCGACGAAGCACAACGCATGCTTCGCTTCATGCAGCAGCGGCTGGCCGATGAGCGTGTGGCGCACTGGTTCGACGGTTCGTGCCGCCTCTTCAAAGAGTGCACCATGCTGCTGGGTCGCACCGACGAAGGCGTGGTGCGCACCTGCCGCCCCGACCGCGTGATGCAGCACGACGACACCTTCACCGTGGTCGACTTCAAGTTTGCCCGCCCCGCCGAAACCCACCAGGAGCAGGTGCGGGGCTACTGCCAGGCGCTCCGCCTCATGGGGCATGAGCAGGTGCAGGGCTACCTGTGGTACCTGTACGAGAACAAGGTGGTGCCCGTCGAGGCCTGACCTCGTGCCAGCAGCCGCGCCCGCCCTTTTCACTTCGCCAAGCACTCCTCCCTGTTGATTCTTCCGCATCCGTCTTTCCATGAAATACTTTCTTGAACTCGTAGCCCACGACCTCATGCAGCACATCGGCCCCGACATGAGCCGCACCGTGGTGCTGTTTCCCAACAAGCGCGCCTCACTCTTCTTCAACGACTACCTGCTGCCCGCCGACGGCAAGCCCATGTGGGCCCCGCGCTACATGACGGTCAACGAACTCTTCCTCTCGCTGGCCAACCTCGAACTGGCCGACCCCATCGAGGTCATCTGCCGCCTCTACCGCCTCTACCGCGAGCACGTCAACGCCGAGGAGTCGCTCGACTTCTTCTACGGCTGGGGCGAACGCATCATGGCCGACTTCGACGACGTGGACAAGCACATGGTCGATGCCCGCGCCCTCTTCACCAACCTGCGCGACTATGAAACCATTGCCACCAGCGAGTTTCTCGACGAGGAGCAGGCCGAGCAAATCAGGCGTTTCGTGCAGGACTTCTCGTTGGCACAGCGCAGCGAAATACGTGAGCGCTTCCTCAAATTGTGGAACAACCTCTACACCATGTACACCGAGCTGCGTGCCGAGCTCGAAGCCGACGGTCTGGCCTACGAGGGTCAGCTCTTCCGCTTTGTGGCCGAGGGTCTGGCGTCGGGCACGCTGAGTCTGCCGCAGGGCGTGGAGCACGTGGCCATCGTAGGCTTCAACGTCATCAACGAGGTGGAACGCACGCTGTTCCGCTCACTGCAGCAGGCCGGCATGGCGCGCTTCTACTGGGACTACGACGTCTACTACGCCCGCACCAATGGCAGTTGCGACAATGAAGCCGGCGTCTTCATGCAGCGCAACCTGCGCGACTTTCCCAACGCGCTGGGCCCTGAGCAGGAGGTGTTCTCCAACTTCCTCAAGCAGCGGGCTGAGCGCACCATCGAGTTTGTCGAAGCCTCCACCGAGGCCATTCAGGCACAGAGCATCACCTCCTGGCTCGACGACCCCGCACACTACGACCCTCAGCACGCACGCCGCACGGCAGTGGTGCTGTGCAACGAAAACCTGCTGCAGCCCGTGCTTCACGCCATCCCCTCGAGCATACACCGCGTGAATGTGACCAAGGGTTTCCCCCTCAGCCACACCGCAGCCTACGCCCGCTGCGCCCGGCTTTGCGATGAACTGACGCGCAAGGCCGACGCCCTGGCCGACAAGGGTAGCCAGCCCGCGCTCGCTGCCCTGCTTGCCCAGATGCAGCAGGCCATAGCCAACGAGGCCAAGCAAGTGCAGCAGCAGGCCGACACCGACCGCCTCATGCGCACCCTCAACACCGAGGCTTACTTCGCCACACACACCACGCTGGCACGCTTTGCACACCTGGTGCAAACGCAGCGGCTCGTGGTGCATCCCACCACCCTCTTCAAACTCATCAAGCAGGTGCTGCGCCAAACCTCCATCCCCTTCCACGGCGAGCCGGCCGTGGGACTGCAAATCATGGGTGTGCTCGAAACGCGCTGCCTCGACTTCGACCACGTGCTCATGCTCTCCGTGGGCGAGGGGTTCCTGCCCCGCAAGGCCACCGATGCCTCCTTCATTCCCTACCTGCTGCGCGTGCGCTACGGCCTGACCACCAACCAGCACAAAACGGCCGTCTTCGCCTACTACTTCCACCGCCTACTGCAACGGGCCAAGCATGCGCGACTGGTCTACAACAGCAGTACGGAGCAGATGAATAAGGGCGAAATGTCGCGCTTCATGAAAGCCATGCTCATCGAGGGCCTTGTGCCCATACGCCACCTGCGACTCGAAGCCACCCCCCACCCCGCCGCTTTCAGGGTCGACAAGATGCCCAAGCCTGCCAACCTCACCGAGCGCTTCACTCGCATCTCCCCCTCGGCCATCAACACCTACCTGCGTTGCCAGTTAGCTTTCTACTACGAAAAGGTAATGCGGCTGCAGGCCGACCCCGACACGTCTGAAATCATACGTCCCAACGACTTCGGCACGGTGTTCCACCACGCCGCCGAATGCTTCTACAACGAACTGCGCCGCGACGGGCGTCCCATCACGCCCCAGCGCTTGCTCCACTTTCTCGATAATCACGGCGAAATCACACTGCGCGGCTACGTGAAACGGGCCTTCAGCGAAACGGGGATTCAGGCGGTAGCCGTCACCGAGCAGGCCGTGTGGGAGTACATGCGACAACTCGTCTACTACGAGGCCGGGAAAAATTACGACGCACCCGCACAAGCATTCAGCGTGCTGCACACCGAACTGGATGCCCAGACCGACATCACCTACACACTGCCCGACGGCGAACACACCATCACACTTAGGGGTAACATCGACCGCCTCGACGAGGCCGTGCTGCCCGACGGCACCACCTGCTGGCGCGTGCTTGACTACAAAACGGGGGGCAAACCTGACAACGAGAAGCCAAAGGACATGGAGCACCTCTTCACGCCCAACGAGAAACACCCACACTACGCGCTGCAAACCTTCCTCTACGCCCTCATGCTCGGCAACAAGACGCAGCTGCCACTCGTGCCCTCACTCTTCTTCGTTCACTGCACCATGAACGAGAATTATACACCCTACATCTCCTTCGAAGGGCAGCCCATGCTGCACTTCCAGCAAATCATGCCTGCGTTCAAGGCGCGCTTGCAGGAACTCCTCAGCGAGATGTTCGACCCCTCCACACCGTTCCATGCCACTGGCGAGGATCTTAAGCACTGCTCGTCGTGCGCCTACGCCTCCTTGTGCGGCCGAGGCTGACCACAGCACGCCCCGCTCGCCTCACATCCTATTGCTTGATTTTTATTATTACTGTCCGCTAAACCCTAAGACTACGCCCCTAACTTTCCGAAAGACAGAAGTGTGGCTTTCGGCTTATCATGGACAAGCCCCCTTTGTCAAAAAA
>SFEP01000052.1 GCA_004557185.1 Bacteroidales bacterium | reverse complement strand
TCCACGGCATCCCGTCGGAGGCAACGCCTTCAATGCGTTTACCGAGCACCCGTCTTTTCTATGGGCGCCCATACAAGTTTACCGGACACCAATAATAAGAAAGCGCGGCACGCCGTGTTGAAACGGCATGCCGCGCTTGCGGACTGTGTGTGCTGCACTACGCCTTGCGGGGCACGGTGCGCTACGTTTTACTTGCCAAGAGCCACCTTGCAGGTCGTTACGCGGCCATTCTGGCGGGCTACCTCAACGAGCACGGTGCTCTGTGCGGCCTGCGACAGCGTGAATGCCTGCTGCGTGGTGGTATGGATGGTGCGGCCGGCGAGGTCGTACACGCGAACACGCTGCACGTCGTCGCCCTGTACACGTACGCTGCAACCGGCTACGTCGACACCCATGAGGCGGGCTTCCTGGTTGATGCTCTCGATGGCGGTCACATCTTCGTCGCCAAACTCGAAGGTGTATTCAGCACCTGCCTCGGCGGGGAGGATAACGACGTTGGACGTGGGACGCTCTACGCGAACCGCCACACCGTCCTTCTTGACGGTGGCATAACGCATGTTGGGGTGCGAAACGGGCATCGTCTGGCCTTGGTTGTTGCGGATGACTACGCTGGTGGGCATGCCGTCCTTCCAGTCGATGCTGACGGTGAAGTCCTTCACGGCCTTCAGGCCACGTACGCTACCTGCGGCCCATGCGCTGGGCAGAGCGGGAAGAATGCGGATGGTGTCGCTCACACTCTGCATGAGCATTTCGGCCATACCGGCGCAAGCACCGAAGTTACCGTCAATCTGGAAGGGAGCGTGCGAGTCGTAGAGGTTGTAGAACACACCGGCACCACCGTTGGAGTGAGCCAGGGCGTTGTTCAGAATGGTGCGGGCATGGTCACCCTGCTGAGCGCGTGCCCAGAGGTTGATTTTCCAACCCATCGACCAACCCGTGGCACCATCGCCGCGGAGGGTCATGCTGTTGACGGCTGCATCGAAGAGTTCGGTGCCGGGCACAACCTGAGCGTAGGGATACATGCACATGAGGTGCGACATGTGGCGGTGACCGTTAGCACCTCTGGTGTAGTTGCTCTTCTTCCACTCGCGCAGAATGGTAGAGCCCTTCGACAGACCGTTGCAAACGTCGCCCCATTCACCCGTGTAGGTTTCGGTGGCCAGACCCTTGTCGAGTTTGGCAAAGCGATCCTCGAGCTTTTCAAGGTCTATGGCGCTGATGTCGGCGTCGTCGCCAAGGATGGCCTTAGCCTCGAGCGTGTTGGAGAAGAGCTCGTAAACCAGCTGCTGTGCGTGTGCTACGCCGTCCTCGCTGGGACCGTGCTCAGGCGAATACTCGTTGGGGCAAACGTAGGAGCCGTCGGTGTCGAGTTTGAGGCGGTCCATCCAGAACTGGCTTGCAGAGAGCATAGCGGGGAAGGCGCGCTTGAGGAACTCCTTGTCGAGCGTGTAGCGGTAGTGCTGCCAGAGGTGGGTGCAGTACCATGCGTTCGAGATAACGTAGTTGTGCATGAAGCCGCCGCAACCGCCGAAGATGTTGTTCTCCGTGTAGCACGTCCAGCCGCGGCTCTGTCCCTGATCCTTGGCCCACTGCTTCCACGAGGCGCTGTTGGCCATGTTGATGATGTAGTTGCAGAAGGGCACGTGCATCTCGCTGAGGTTGGTGGGCTCGGCGGGCCAGTAGTTCATCTGCACGTTGATGTTGGAGTGGATGTCGGCATTCCATGCGGGCTGGTCCATGTTGCTCCAGATGCCCTGCAGGTTAGAGGGAAGGTCGACGCCGCGCGACGAACAGATTTCGAGGTAACGGCCATAAGCGAAGTAGAGCTGCTCGAGCATGAGGGCATTGGCACCCTGCCCCTTGTTGTAGGTGTCTACGAGTTCGTTGGTGGGCACGTTGTTCTTCGTGCCGGCGAGCTGGAGGTCAACGCGGTCGAAGTATTGCTTGAAGTCAGCCTTATGGGCATCGAGCAGTGCGCTCCAGGTCTGAGCGGCTGCATCGTTGATGGTGCTCTGAATGCGGTCGGCCAAGCCTGCGGTGTTGCTGATGTAGGTGTCGGCGTAGGGGTCGAAGTCGGTGCCGCCCGTGAGGAACACGAGGATTTCGTCGGCATTGCGCACTTCTACGCCCTCATCAGTGGTGGTGAGCGTACCGCCGATGTTGACCACCTTGAAGCGTGCGTTGTAGCTCACCGTAGTGAGTTTGCCGCTGAAGGTGCCCTGCGCGTCGGCGTAGGTAGTGGCAGCCTTGAGCACGTTGCCGCTCTTGAGGGTAAAGCGTCGGCTGAGTTTGCCGCTCTGGCTGGCGGTGTAGTGTGCCACGATGACGTTGCTGGGGTTCGAGGCGATGTATTCGCGGTAGTACTGCGTGCTGCCGTCGGTGTTGCCATACTGCACCTTGGCTACGGCGTTGGCGAGGTCGAGCAGACGGAGGTAGCCCGTGGCGCCGCCCTGCGACGAGTAGTTAAATTCGCCGCTGATGTCCTCAGCATAGAGCGAACCGAAGTTCTCGTATTTACCATAGTTGCCGGTCTGGTCGGTCGACTTACCGCTCCAGAGGGTCTTTTCGTTGAGCTGCACTTCGTCTACGGCCACGCCGCCGAAGATGCTGGCACCGAGCTGGCCGTTACCGATGGGGAGCGACCATTCCATCCAGTTGCTGTAGCCCTGGCCGCCAGCATAGAGGGGTGCGGTGGTGGCGGGCTGGGTGTACCACATGGTGAGGGGGTGTTCGGGTATGAAGTCTTCGATGCCCGAGGTCTTGTAGTCGGCGTAGGTCATCTCGTCCTCAGGAATGAAGACGACGGCGTCGTTCACGTCGTCGGTGTTCCACACGCCGATGGTCTGTCCTTCGGCAGCAGAGCCCCACTGGTTAAGGGCCTTGCCGCTATTGGCGTTGATGTCCACGTTGAAGGTGCCGTCCCTTTTGGTGTTCTCCGACAGCGAGTAGCCCTGGAGCTGCTCCGTCTGCGAGGCGCGTATCGGGGTGCCGTTGTAGCCGCCCGTGGTGGTTTGTACGCCTTCACTGCTGACTATGGCATAGAGGCCGTCCTTGTTGACAATCTGGAAGTTGTCCTTGTCGCCCACGAGTTTCCACAGCTGACCGTTCACGGGGTCGGCGGTGCAGAGCGTCACGAGTTCGCCAGCTGTAGTGGCCGCCATTTGGCGCACACCAGCAGCGAAGCGTATGAAGTACCAACGCTCAGTCGTTTCGTTGGAGAAGGTGGGATAAACCACCGAACGGAGCTCGAAGAAGAGCTGGTTGTTGGTGTCGCCCGCATTGTAAGCACCGAGCTTTTTGCCCGAGCCCGTGCCTTGCCACTGGTTCATGCAGCCGCCTGTCGACACTACTTTGATTTCGTAGTAGTTGTCTTCGGTGCCCTGAATGATGGCGAGTTGTGTTGCGGCTGAGGCATCGGTGGTGGTCATGAAGAAGGCGTTGGCATCACTTGCGTTGGCCTTTTTGTAGACCAGATAGTGGCCTGTACGCGACTTCATGATGCACGACTCGGCCGTGCCGATAAACTGGAACTGGCCTTCCTGGCCAACCGTGGCAGCGGTGAGCATCTGCGCATCGGCGCCCTGGTCGGCCAGGTAGTTACCGCCGCCCTTGAATTTCACGCTATACCACAGCGGATCTGCCTCCGTGCTAAACTGCGGCAAGCCGCTCTGCGCACTCGCCATGAGGCACACAAGCAGCGACATAAAGAAAAGTGTAAGTCTTTTCATAGTAAAACGATTGGTTAGTATAATTTGGATATGATTAGTCAACGTGGCAAAAATACGATATAATTCGAAATAAAGGCGGCTTGCTACCCACAAAAATAGACGCAGCGACACATATTCAGACTTGACGACGGAGATGGAAAGAGGCGGCGGCAAACGGCAAAACTGCGAGCCGACGATACCCGCCCCACGCCGCAGCCTTATAAAATAATGGGTGGTAAGACGGGCAACGTGTGGCAAAATGCGTACCTTTGCCGCGCTGCCCGATGGCCGCAACCTATACGCATTATCACGAATGAAAGAATTTATACAATCGGAGGCAAAAAGCGAGACCGCCGTGCTCGTGGCCCTCATCACCAAAACGCAGGACGAACGCAAGACGCACGAATATCTGGACGAACTGGAATTTCTGGCCGAAACGGCTGGCGCCGTCACCGTGAAGCGCTTCACGCAGAAGGTGGACGGTCCCAGCGCGGTGACGTATGTGGGAAAGGGTAAGCTGCAGGAGATACGCCAGTACATTCTCGACGAAGCTGAAGCGGAGCGCGAGGTGGGCATGGTCATCTTCGACGATGAACTCTCGGCCAAACAGTTGCGCAACATTGAGCGCGAACTGGGCGTGAAAATCCTGGACCGCACCTCGCTCATCCTCGACATCTTCGCCATGCGTGCCCAAACGGCCAACGCCAAGACGCAGGTCGAACTGGCGCAGTACCGCTACATGCTGCCCCGCCTGCAGCGCCTGTGGACGCACCTCGAACGCCAAGGCGGCGGCTCGGGCTCAGGCGGCGGCAAGGGCTCGGTGGGTCTGCGCGGACCGGGCGAAACGCAGCTCGAAATGGACCGCCGCATCATTCTCAACCGCATGGCGCTGCTCAAGCAACGCCTCGCCGACATCGACCGCCAGAAAACAACGCAGCGCAAGAACCGAGGCCGCATGATTCGCGTGGCCCTTGTGGGCTACACCAACGTGGGGAAAAGCACCCTCATCAACCTGCTGGCCAAAACCGACGTCTTCGCCGAAAACAAGCTTTTCGCCACGCTCGACACCACGGTACGCAAGGTCATCATCGACAACCTGCCCTTCCTGCTGGCCGACACCGTGGGCTTCATTCGCAAGTTGCCCACCGACCTCGTGGACTCCTTCAAGAGCACCCTCGACGAGGTGCGCGAGGCCGACCTCCTGGTGCACGTGGTCGATGTGTCGCACCCCGACTTTGCCGAACAGATTGAGGTGGTGAATGCCACGCTCCACGACCTGGGCTGCTCGGAGAAACCGCAGTTGCTGGTGTTCAACAAAACCGATGCTTACGAATGGAAGGAAAAGGACCCCGACGACCTCACGCCGCCCACCAGCGAGAACGTGTCGCTCACCGAACTCATGAACTCGTGGATGGGCCGCCTGGGCGAGGACTGCATCTTCATTTCGGCCCGCGAACGCCTCAACATCGAGGTCCTCAAGGACCTGCTCTACGCTCGTGTCAAGCAGTTGCACGTGCAGAAGTACCCCTACAACGACTTCCTGTTCGACCACTACGAGGAGTAACCCACGGGCCGCGCCGCCTGCCCTGACACCCCTTTTGCACCCTGCGCCGCGCCGCCGCACTCCCATGTGCAGCAGCGCGGCGCAATTTCGTCAAGGCTCGGCGGCCGCCTGCCTATACGGCGCAGCATGCAGCGCTGAAAATCTGCACCTTACGCCACGCTCTGTCTATACCGTTTTCTTGGCTGTACGGCAAAAAAGGCGTTCCTTTGCACCATCCTTGCAGCCCGCCGACACACGCCGCGGCCCAAGCCTAATAAACACCTTATTATTATTTATTTCCAACAATCTACAACCATGATTCTCTCACAACGCACCGACTCACGCACCGCCGCCACCGCCATTGCCGTCAGGCTGACGGGCGCCTATTGCCAAAACGACTACTGCGCCGCATGGGGTAAACTGGGCGACTACTGCCAGCGCCACGCCCTGGACTACGACTGTCCTGATGCGCAATATCTCAACATCTATCACGACGACCCTCGCTACGTGCCTGCCGAAGCCTGCCGCACCGACGTGTGCATTGCTCACCCCGTGTGCGAACAGTTGCAGGACGAGGGCGACGTGCACATTGTACACGTACCCCACGGCCCCTTTGTCGTGTTTACGGTGCAAGGGCCTTACGACACGGCGCTGGCCGATGCCTATATGAAAATCTACGGCACCATCCTGCCGGCCTCTACCCTGCCCGTGCTCGAAGGGCAGCCCACCTTGGAGCGCTACCTGAACGACCCCGAAACCACAGCCCCCGCAGACATCCTTACGGAAATATGGATTCCGCTCAAGGCTTAAGCTGAGGGGCACCTCCACCTGCATGACGAAAACTTGTTCATTCTATATAACCGTTTGTTCCTTTGTGGCTCGCATGGTGTGCAGTGTGGGCATGCTGTGGGCACTGAGTGCCTGCCAGCGCCCCGCTGCCCCGTGCGGCCACAACTGGCATGAGGTGTCGGCCCTCGTGGCCTCGCACCCCGACAGTGCTCCCCCGCGGCGCGCCTCCTTTTTCATGCTATCACACCTCCTTTATATGATATAACACCTCCTTCTTTATTATATAAGACTGCCCGCCGCTCCCACCGCCATGCCCGCCCATCCGGCGGGCATTATTTGCAAGAAAATCTCCGACGGCTGAAAAATTATTTCCAAAGCCTGAAAAAAAAATTTTCAAGGCATGAAAAAAAATTTTCAAGGCATGAAAAATTATTTTCAAGCATGGAAAAAATTTTGGCAAGCGTGGGCAAAACTTTGGCAAGCGTGGGAAAAATTTTGGCAAGCGTGGGAAAAATGGCTGCACGGCATCTATTTCGCGCCACCCCTATCCCCGTCGAGACGGGCGGGCATGCCGTGCCACGAGGCGGGCATGCCATCGGGGCAGCCCCCTTTTTTCTCCCGTCGGCATGCTTTCGAGAGGGAAAAATCGGGAATGGATTGATTTTCTGCTCACTTTTAACATAGGCTATATGGCTTGCGACGTAGATTGTCACAAACTACCCATTTCTTTGCACCCGTAAACCCATAGATACTACGCACCATGAAAAAGAACAGCCTTGTGATGAATCATCCTGCACGCACCGAACTGAACCCGAGCCGTGCCTTGGAACAACTCGAACAGCGCTTGGCCGCCACGCGCCTCATCGCGACAGTGGCCACCTTGTGCTCGTGGGTGCTCAACAGCCGCGTATCGCCACGCGAAGCCTTGTATTACGTCTACGGACAGTTGCTCGGCACCGCTGTGCTTTGGCCCTTTGCCCTCGACGGCGGCTGGCGTTGCCTTTTCCTGGTGCTGTTTTGCCTCAATCTGCGCCGCGTGCGCTTGCCTCGCCACTGACGTTCGTCGGTTTAATGTATCGAAATAATACAAGTATCTGTTGCTATGATTAGCTGGCAGCGGGCGCGTCAGTGCCTACACTGTTACCGTTATTCTCGTATGTAAGCCTGTTGCCGCATGGCTCGTGTGCAAGGTGGCACACATCCCGGACGATGCCACCGCACACGCAGCACACAGGGGGCCCGCCGCGATGGCGGGCCCCCTCTTTGTTATCGGCTGGTGTGTTATGGCTATGCTATGGGCTGCATGCTACGTATGCGCTCGTTGATGTATTCCTGAAACTCCTTGCAGCCCAGCACTTCGATGTCGTCGTAGAGGCCCATGACAAAGCGGCCTACTCCCTTGAAGTTGCACACTTCGGTTTCGAGCAACTGTTTGCCACCGCGCATCTGCTTGAGCTGTTGCTCTGCGCCTGGGAACTCCTCGATGAGCAGGCTGGTGGCCAGTGGTCCGAGGGCAAGCTTCACGGGTTTGGTTTCTTCGCCTGAGAAATGGAAGAGGTCTGTTTTGAACGCTCTGTGCTCGTCTTTGTGCTCCCACAGCAGGTCGAGCACCACCACTTCTTTGGTACGCATCACCTTGAAGGTCTTGTTCATGCCCGAGGCTGGTTCGTAGCAACGCACCTCGGCATTGTTTCGCATAAATTGGAAGGGTTCCACCATGCGGTTGCTCACGCTGCCGCTTGAGGGCGACTGGTAGCCCTTGAGCAGCACCGAGCGTCCCTCGCGTATGGCAGTGAAAAGGTTACTGATGTTGGCTGCCACGCGGCTGTCGATGCCGTGGTTTGCCAGCACCTTGCTGTCGTAGAGCGAAGCGAGTTTGTCGCGCAAATGCCTCACTTGCGGCGAGTTGTCGTACACCGAATTGAGCACCGTGTTGATGGTGAGGGCCTCATCCTCGGTGAAAGTGATATTCTCGGTTATCTCCTTGAAAAAAGGTGAGGTGTGGTCGATGCGGTAGCGTGTGCGTTCCTTTTTTATGACAAAGCCCAGCGAGCGCAGGGTGTCGAGGTAACGGTATATGCTGCGTCGGTTCATGTTGAGACGCTGACTGATGTCGTCAATGGTGTAACTGTGATTCTGCGTGAGCAGGATCATGAGTTTAAGTTGGCGTCCGAATTTTTCAAGGTCCATTTTCGTGTTGTTAAATGCAGTGTGAATGCCCCGTCCCGCTTGCCGAGAAGTGGTTTGACAGGAGCCACTGCATGATGATGAAGTGCGGTGCGAAAATACGAAAATTCCCCTCTCGCCGCCACCCCTTTTCAAGCATTAGTGTTCATTTAACGCCCAATTAAATATTTTTATCGTCAATTTCCAGCGACACCGTCCCCGTTTTTTGTTCTTTTGTAAATGCTGTAACACGTATAGCAACAAAACCCTATGAACACTACTGCCAAGAACATACTATACTTTGTGCTCAGCACGCTGCTCGGTGGCTTGCTGATGTGGTGGATTTACCGCGACTTCCGCTGGCAGGAACTCTGGCAGGTATTTGCGCAGCGCACCAACTACGTGTGGATAGCGCAGGCACTGCTGGCTGGCGTGGTGGCCAATGTGCTGCGCAGTCTGCGTTGGCGCATGCTGCTGCAGGCGGCGGGGGTGCGCATCAAGGTGCGGCGGGCGGTGGAATTGGTGTTTATCTCGTACCTCATCAACGCCGTCACGCCACGACTGGGCGAGCTGACGCGCTCGCTGCTGGTGCGCCGCGGACAGGCCGACGTGTCGGCGCGGGCTCTGGGCACGGTGGTGAGCGAGAAGTTGACCGACGTGTGCTGCCTTGTGCTGGTGGTGGCGGCGGCCATGGCCTTGCGGTGGCACGCCACGCTGCACATGCTCGCCAGGGTGCACGAACGGTGGCAGCAGGCCGTACCTACGGGCACGGGGCTCCTTGTGGCGTTGGGCGTGGTGGCTCTCGCGGCCGTCACGGTGGCACTGCTGTGGCGGCACGTGCGTCGGCTGCTGCTCAACTTGTGGCAGGGCATGGCCTCGGTGCTGCATCTGCGCAGCCCGTGGGCATTTGCGGGCATCAGTCTGGCCATCTGGGCGTGCAACTTCCTCCAGCTTTATCTCGTGCTGCCTTGCTTCGAGGCTCTGCAGGGCATTACGTTGGCCTCGGCGCTTCATCTGTTTGCCGTGGCCAGTGTGGGCTTGCTCGTTCCCACACCCGCCGGTGCCGGCCCGTGGCACTTTTTTGTGGTGAAAACGCTCACGTCGGTCTACCACGTAGGGCAGGCCACGGCCAAATCGTTCGCCTTTGTGTCGCACGGACTGAAAACGTGCCTTGTGCTCATCCTCGGCATACTGGGCTATGCGGGCTACTACCGCAGCCTCTTTCTGTGGTGGCGGCGCAAGCATTGAGCAAGGCTCGCCGCGGGTTGCTTTTCCTCAGCCCCTTACTCCTTTTTTTATATATATAGCGTTGATAAAGCGACCTGCGTCGCTATTTACTCTTTATTATCTCATCACGGATTTCTTCATGAAGTATTTGTTTCCTTTTCTGCGCGCCACACTCCTGGCAGTGCTCTTGGTTATTTGTTTGCCGAGCGCTTCGCAATCCCGCTCTCGTGCAAAGAATAAGGTGATAAAGGATACGTTAGTCACCGAACGAATCATCAACCGAAGAATCTTTCGCCCCCACTACGGCCTGCCCTCGTCCGAATTTCCGGCCGAGCGCGCCGACTCCCTCCGGGCATGGTTGCGAAAGGACGCAGCGCATCAGCGACACGACGCGCTGCTCTACTACAGCATACTGTTGGGTGAAACCTATGCCGACTACCTGCCCGACTCCCTGCCCTCGTTGGTGCAACGCATGCGGTTGTGGCAGGCGGCAGACCCCGAGGAGCCGCGCCGTGCGCTGTGGCATTTGGTGCTGGGCCGCTTGCACGGGCAGTGGGCCGACGAGATGCGTGCCGATGTCCGCGCCGACAGCCTTTACGACGTGGCCGCCGCCCATTTCCGCGAAGCCTTTGCCAACCTGCGCCTTTTAGCACGCACCCCGATGACCGATTATCAATACGCGGTGAGTTCCAACCAGCACGACGACCTTTTCGACCACGACCTGCTGCACGTCTTCTACTACTCCTGGCGCAGCGGGAGGCAACAGGCTCCGCCGCGCTCGGTGCTGACCTTCGCCAAACTGATGGAGGTGTATAAGGCAGAGCAACGTGAGGGGGCTGTGCGCGTGCTGCTGCTCGACAGTTTGACCGAGGCGCTGCGGGGTGCCGAATGCCAGGGCGAGGCGCGCCGCGATGCACGCTTCCGTCAGGTCGACTCGCTGGTGCAGGCTTGGCAGAACGACTCGTTGACTGTCTATGCCTACGCCCTCTACGCCAGTTTCAGCACGCCGCGGGGAGGAGCTGCGACGCTACACAACGACAGCCTCATCTACGCCCTCCTCAGTCAGGGCGCGGCCCGCTTTGCCCACACCAAGGGCGCCAAGCATCTGCGCAAACTGCTTGCCGAACGTAGCCAGCCCATGGCGCAATGGCAGAAAGGCTGCGCGAAGTATGCGCCCGGCAGCACCCTGCGCCACAGCGTGATCTGTCAGAACGTGCGGCACGTCAGGCTGTGTCTGCACCGTTTCCCCACGCTGGAGCCAACGAACGAGAACGACACGCTGGGGCTGCCGCTGACGGAGCACCGCTGCACGGCCGACTGCATGGCGTGGGCCGACCTGCTGACTGACACGCTGCCCCCAGGCTGCCGCGCCGCGGTGCCGCTGCGAAGCACCCTGCCCCAGGAGCCCGGGTGCTACAAACTGCGGGTGTGGGCCGACGGCCTGCTGCGCGACACAGTCGTGCTCTGGGTGGTGCCCATGCAGCCCGTGTCATGGACCACCAAGAACGGCGGCACACGTTTGCGGGTGCTCGACACACTCACAGGCTACCCGCTGCCCGGCGCTGAGGTGCAGGTTACGTGGGAGGATGACGAGGTGAAGAAGAATTGGGTGGTAAAAACGGACTCGCTGGGTGCACTCACTTTTCCACCGACGGTGCGCAGCGATAGGGTGTACATCCGTATGCCGGGCGACACGCTGGCCTTCCCCTTCGAACTGCACACCGACTATCGCAGCACGCCGCAGCAGCAGAAAGCCGAGGCGCCCACCACCGAATGGATGACGGACCGCGCCATCTACCGCCCCGGCCAAACGATGAAGTTTGCCATCACGCACTACCAGAAGGAGGGTGATGCCCGCAAGGTGCTGCCCCATCGCCGCCTCAAGGCCTACCTGCGCAACAGCCTGGGCGAAATCATCGCCACCATACCGCTGCGCACTGACGAGTTCGGTTCGGCAGCCGCCCAGATTACCCTACCCGAGAACTGCAGGCCTGACCAGTATTACCTCACACTCGACCCGAGCCACTACGACAGCGGCACCCAAGTGGTGGTAGGGCAATACCGCCGCCCGCTGCTGCGCGTCGACCTCAAGCCCTACGACAGCCGCGATGCGCTGGGCGACACGCTCGTGATGCACGGCACCGCCACGTGGCAGAGCGGCATGCCCGCCGCCGGCGCTGCGGTGAGCGGTAAGGTGGAAGCCTTCTACGGCTGGCGCCACAGGCAGGGCGGTCCCGACACATGGCGCGTACTGCCCGACACCACCGATGCCGACGGCCATTTCCGCCTGCGCATCGTCACCACGCCGCAGAAGGCCGCCAAGGATCAGTACCTACTGCGCCGTCCGTGGACGAGCAGCGTGTACGTCAGGGTAACAACCATCGAGGGCGAGTCGCAAACGGCCGAAGCCTTGCTGCCTGCCAATGCGCATGAGCACACCTTCTATGCCGACATGCCCGAACTTTTGTGCCACCACATCGACGCGGACTCCGTGGCCGTCACGCTGCACGCCGAGACGGGTGAGCTGCCCGACGAAAGTCTGCTGCTGCGCTACGCCGTGTGCGATGCCCACGGCCAAGCCTTGCACAGCGGCACGCAGCCCGCCGGCCGCACCTTCAAGTTGCCGCCCGCTGCGCAATGGCCTGTGGGCAAATACACCCTGCAAGTGGGTGTGGCTGAAAAGGATTTTGAGGGGGAAAATGACTACACCGATACGTTGCGAACAGTGCAGCGCATCCGCATCATCAGCACCGACGACCGCACGTTCTACCCCGAAGACGGAAGTCTGGTGACCTACACGCACTACAATGCTGCCCGCGACACGCTCACCCTCATCGTGGGTACGCCGGCCCGCCACGCCCTGCTTTACACCGACTACGCCACGAGCGAGGACCTGATAGAGTCGCACGCCTTGCCCATCGACAGTGCCTGGTGTCAAATGGTCATCCCCTATCGTGCCTCGTATGGCCATGCGCTGCATGTGTCGGCCGGTCTGTGGCACAAGCAGGATTGGCATAGCTGTCAGCACACACTTGAAAAGCCCCAGCCCGACCGCCGCCTACGCCTCAAGTGGACGGCCTTCCGCTCCCTCACCACGCCTGGAGCCAGCGAGGAGTGGCGTCTGCACGTAGCCATGCCCGACGGTTCGCCCGCCCAAGCCCAGGTGGCCATCACCGTCTACGATGCTTCGCTCAACTTATTCTGGCCCTGCAGTTGGCAAAGCTCGGCGCTACAATTTACCCGCAGGCTGGGCTGGCTGGACGTGTCGGCCTCCCGCTTTGCCCGCGACTACTATTACAGCAGCTACACCCAGCCGTGGCAGGAGGGGCAGACGGAGTGGCCCTTCACTTTCGGCTCTTTACGTATCAACGGCTACAATCCTTTTCTATATTTCAGCCGACGTTCGTTCAACGAGGCGACGTACTGCTGCGCATTTACATATCTCCCCAAGGCCCGCATCAAGGCCGACGGCGCTCTCACGTCCGACACGCCTACCGACAACGACATCGACCAGGCCGTGCGCCGCACCTTTGCCGAAACGGCCTACTTCAGCCACAACCTGCGCACCAATGGGCAGGGCGAGGTGCGCATACCCTTCAGCATGCCGGCCGACGTGGCCACCTGGCAGGTTAAGGTGGCTGCGCACGACAAGACGATGCATTACGGCACGCTCGACACCACGATGGTGACGCGCAAGCCCTTTACCGCCGAACTGGGGCTGCCGCGTCAGGCTTGCGAGGGCGACAGTGTGCAGGCGCATGCCAAACTCTCGAACTTTACCGACGCCCCGCTGCAAGTGTCGCTCGTCTTCACGCTGCAAAGCCCGAGCGGTGACACGCTCTCGCAGCAAACGGTGCAGACTTGCCTACAGCCGCAAGCCATGCAGGTGGTGCGTTTGCCCTTCGTGGCTCCGCAGGGCATGCCCTCGCTGCTGTGCCGCTGCGAAGCCGGCACGTCGCAGTTTGCCGACGGCGAAGAGCGCTCCCTACCCGTCATGCCGTCGCGCCAGACGCTCACCTTGTCGCGCGCTCTGAGCCTCAAGGGTGAGGGCACTCACACCTGGGCCATCGACAGCCTGCTGCCCGTGCCCCAAGGCGAGGAGGGTGTGCTCACGGTCGAAACGTGCAGCATGCCGCTATGGCACGCCTTGCAGTCGCTGCCCACGCTCTATGGCGAGCACACCCCGAAGAGCACCACCGCCTGGGCCTCGCGCATCTACGCCCTGGCCTTGGCACAACACGTGGCAAAGGTGTGGCCCCACTTGGCACGGTGGGCACGCCAGCACCCCGCCAGTCTGGCACAACTCACGGCAGGCAGCGCCGCGAAGGTGGGCGAAACCCGCCTCTGGGCACGCCAAGCCCACGACATGCAGCAGGCGGCCGAACGCATGGCTCAACTGATGGACCCGAAATGGGCCTCGCACGAAATGGAAAAGGCGGTGGACGAACTGGAGCGAATGCAACTGCACGACGGCGGGTGGCCGTGGTATCCGAGCATGCCCACGAGCACCTACATCACCACCCGCACGGCCACGCTCCTGCAGCGTGCCCAGCAGCTCACGCCCGATACTTTGGTGGAGAGGATGCTCCACGATGCCTGCGCTTATGTGCAATGCGCCCTGCAGCAGGAGTGGCGCAACATGCAGCAGGCTACGCCCCGGGCCAAGCCCGTGGTGGCGGACGAGGAACCGCTGCACATGTTCCACCTGCTCAGCGCACACGGCGACACGCTCTCGGCCGAGGCCGACTCGCTGCTCGCACTGGCCTTGCGCCACAAGGGCCGCTTGACACTGGCGCACAAGGCGCGGCTGGCGCTGGCCGCAAAGCAGGCGGGCTACACGGCCGATGCCGACACCCTGCTGCGCAGCGTGCTGCAATACTCGGTGGCCACGCCCGCCGAGGGCCGCTACTTCCTGTCGCCGCGCGCCAAGCAGATGCCCCATGCCTACCGCATCGACGCGCAGTGTGCAGCCATCGTGGCCTTTGAAACGGCGGGTATGCACCGCGAGGCCGACGAAATGCGACAGTGGCTCCTCGGTGCACGCCGCGGCCAGCAGTGGCTCACGCTGGCCATGACTGCCGAGGCTCTGCACAGCCTGCTCTTCACTCCCTCGGGTAAGGGACTGAAGCAGACGTACCTCACCCCTGCCCGCAGCACCGTTACGCTGCGCAACCCGCAGGGGCAGGTGCTCAAGCAGCTACCTGCCGCCGAGCGCCCCACGAACCACGCACCCTCCGTGCGCCACCACTATGCCTGGCCCGCCCACCAGCACGGCGCCACGCTGCAACTGCAGGCACACCGCGAGGGCGACACCTGGCTCACGGTGCAATGGACGGGAGCGTGCGAGGCCACGCAGGTGCCCGCCGACGGTAACGACCTGCGCCTGACGGCCTACACCGAGGTGTGGACCAACGGCCAATGGCAGCGCCTACACGCCGGGGCTCCCTTGCAGCGGGGCATGCGGCTGCGCACGGTGTACACGCTGCATGCCACCCGCGACCTGAGTTATGTGCAGGTGAGCATGCCCCGCGCGGCTTGCCTCGAACCTGCCACGCCGCTTTCGGGCTATGCCTACGACCGCTGCGGCGGCTTCTTCCGCGAGGTGTACGACGACCGCACCGTGGCCTCCTTCTACGCCGTGCCACGCGGCACGCTTTCGTTCAGCGAAACCTGCGATGTAACGCGCGCCGGCACTTACCTTGCGGGCGCCACCACGGCACAGTGTGCCTTTGCCCCCGAGTTCGACGCCACGCTGCCCGGCCACCGCATGCGGGTGCAGTAGGCCACGCCGCGGCTTCCACGCCAAGCACATTCTCCCCCTTTTCACGCCACCCTCCTTGCGCCCTTGTGCCAAGGAGGGTGGTGGCGTTGGTACACACCCGCATTGTGCCTTTATAAATATTGGTGTCTGGTAAACTTGTATGAGCGCCCCCAGAAAAGACGGGTGCTCGGTAAACGCATTGAAGGCGTTGCCTCCGACGGAATGCCGTGGAAGAAAAATCCCCCGCCGTGGAAGAAAGTTCCCACGGCGTGGAAGAAAGTTCCCACGGCGGCCTGTTTCTACGGCGCGCCACCCCGCCAAAAATAGATGCTACGTAAAAAAATTTACGAACGACGTGAGTTTTTTTACGTACTACGTGCGTTTTTTTACGTAGCATCTCCTTTTTCCCATCCCCCACC
>SFEP01000051.1 GCA_004557185.1 Bacteroidales bacterium | reverse complement strand
AAGTTACTAATAATCAATGAGATAAACAAATTTATCACATTGAAAATCAATGAAAATAACAAAGAAAATGATGATTAAATTTCGTGCGTTTTCCCTGGCGCCGTGGCAACCATTCAGGCGGCACTTCGTAACACGGACGTGCCTTGGCGTAACGATTTCTTCCCTTGCACAAATGGCGCTACGACATTGCTACCCAGTTATTTGCCTCTCCCATTGTTCCGCCCCGCCCTTTTACTCCTGTTTTCACCACGGAATGCCCACACGCTCCTTGCTGCCACGTGCAGAAACGCAGCAAGGAGGCAGTCGGTGTGACTGCCTCCTTGCGGAAACGGGGGTGTGCTCGGCGCCGCTGCCTTGTGTCGCTTGGCGGGGTGGGGCAGAGGGCGCAGGGCGGGATGGGCTTAGCAGAGCTTGCGAGCGCCGTCGCCAATGACTACGTCGATGACGATGGGCTCCTTGCCATACTTCTCCTTGTAGGCTTTCTTGACCGTGGCGATGAAGTTGTCGTAGAGGTCCTCGCTCACGAGGTTGATGGTGCAGCCGCCGAAGCCGCCGCCCATGATGCGCGAGCCGGTTACGCCGCAGCTGTGGGCCACTTCGTTGAGGAAGTCGAGCTCGGGGCACGATACTTCATACTCCTTGCTCAGGCCGTGGTGCGTTTCGTACATCTTCTTGCCCACTTCTTCGTAGTCGCCTTCTTCGAGGGCTACGCAGACTTCCAACACGCGATACTTCTCGCCGATGACGTACTTGGCGCGGAGTGCATCCTCCTCGCTTACCATGCTGCGCACTTCATCGAGCATGTCGTAGTTGGCGTCGCGCAGGCTGCCTACCTCGGGGTGCAGCTTCTGCATGGCAGCTACCACGTTTTCGCAGCTCTTGCGGCGGTCGTTGTAGGCCGACGAGGCGAGGTCGTGCTTCACCTGCGAGTTGAGGAGCACGAGTTTGTAGCCCTGGGGGTCGAAGGGGAAGTACTTGTACTGCAGCGAGCGGCAGTCGAGGCGCATGAGGCTGCCCTTCTTGCCGAAGACAGAAGCAAACTGGTCCATGATGCCGCAGTTGCAACCGATGTAGTTGTGCTCGGTGGCCTGGCCTACCTTGGCGAGCGTGAACTTGTCGATTTTGTTTTCGCCGAAGAGGTCGTTGAGCGCGAAGGCGAAAGTGCTTTCGAGGGCAGCAGAGGACGACATGCCAGCACCGAGGGGCACGTCGCCGGCAAAGGCGGTGTTGAAACCCTCAACGGGTACGCCGAGCTTCATCATTTCGCGGCAAACGCCGTAGACGAAGCGGAAGTGGGTGGCAGAGGGGCCTTTGTCGTCGTCGAGCGAGAACTCCACGTAGTCCTTGAGGTCGATGGAGTAGGCGCGTACCTTGCGGGTGCCGTTGGGCTTGATTTCAGCAATCACGCCCTGCTCTACGGCGCCAGGGAACACGAAACCGCCGTTGTAGTCGGTGTGTTCGCCGATGAGGTTGATGCGGCCGGGCGAGGCATATACAGATCCTGTGCTGCCGTCAAAGTGTTCGATGAAACGGCTTCTTACGTCTTCGATAGTCAATTTCATAGTGTGGTGTGTATTTAAAAGGTTAGTAATATTGGCAGGTTAGTTTATTCTGCTTTCTTGGAAACGCGGCTGCCGATGAGTGCGTAGAAGAGGAGGTATGCGGCGCAGAACATGACTACCCAGAAGCTGGAGAGATAGCCGAAGAGGTCGGCCACGTAGCCCTGGATGCCCATCATGACGGCGCAGCCAAATACCATCGTCATGAAGATACCCGATGCAATAGCGGTGTATTTGCCAAGACCTTCAACAGCCATATTGAAGATGGCACCCCACATCACGGAAGTGCAGAGACCTACGAGCAGCATGGCGAAGATACCGACGGGCACATCCTGCGTGATGAGGGTCATTGTGGACCAATCCACGCCGGGGAAGGGGACGAGGATGTCGGCGGGTGCAAACATGCCGAAGCCAACGAGGAGCAGGGTGGCCGTGCTTACGGTGGTAATCATAGCACGAGCACTCACTTTGGAACCGATAGAAGCACCCACGAAGCGGCCAATCATCATGCTTGCCCAATATACGGCTACCAGCAGACCTGCGGTGGCAGCGGGGATGCCCGTGTCGATGAGGTAGAGGTTGACGAAGTTAGGCACTCCCACTTCGATGCCCATGTAAAGGAAGATGGCCAAAGCACCCAGAGCAAAGTGGCGGTAGCCAAGAGCCTTGGGAATCATTTCAAGCTGCACGGGAGCCTGCTCGGGTTCTTCAATCTTGGTGAAGCAGATAACCACAAAGGCAATTACGAAGATGGTGAGGGCAATCATGAGAGCGGGAGTGGCATCGGCCATCTTGGCCTTGGCAGCATCGCCGATGAGCGCACCCATCAGGATGTAGCAAGCCACGGCTGCGGCAGAGTTGAACACACCACCCACCTGTATCAGCTGGTTGCCACCGTTGCCACCGCCGCCGAGGAGGTTGAGCATAGGGTTGACCACGCAGTTCAGGATGCACATGCAAAGACCTGCAAGGAAGGCACCCGTAAGATACACGGCGAAGATAGTGCCTACGCCGTCGGTCTGAGGATCGAACAGACCGCTGGCCCACTGAATCAGAATGCCAGCGATACCCACAACGAGGCCGATAAGGGCCGTCTTCTTGTAACCGAACTTGGCGATAAGCATACCAGCCGGAATACCCATCACGAGATAGGCCACGAAGTTTCCGTAGTTGCCGATTTGTGCCAGCACGTTGGAAATCTCGCCTTGGTTCTTGATGATGGTTGCCATCGGCGAGCAGAGGTTCGTGACGAAGGCAATCATGGCGAAGAGCGCAATCATCACGATGATGGCTCCCCATTGCTTTTTTTGATTACTCATTTGTTTTGTGATTTGTTAGAATGATTAGATTTGAGAATTAGTTAGGATTTCAACTTTCTACGGCCCTTTGCCAGCCCTCAAGGAGGCAGGCTGTGCGGGGCTGGTTTAGAAATGCGACACGTTGACGCGTAAACCGTGTTCTGCGGGGAACAGTGCTGTGTGGTTTACGCGTCAACGCGGCATGTAGGCGGCTTATTCAACGCCGAATTTGTAAATGGTCTTTTGCGTGTAGACCTGTCCCGGCTTGAGGATGACGGGCGGGAAGTAGGCGCGGTTGGGACTGTCGGGGAAGTGCTGCGCCTCGAAGCAGAGGGCAGAACGGCGGCCGAAGGTGGCACCGTGCTGGCCCTTGTAGCCGTCGGCCCAGTTGTCAGAATAGAACTGTACGCCCGGCTCGGTGGTGTAAACCTCCATGGAGCGTCCCGACTTGGGCTCTACAATTTTGGCAGCGAAAGAGAGCTCGCCCGGTTCGCGCTTGTTGAGCACGAAGCAGTGGTCGTAGCCTGCGCCGTTTTTGATTTGTTCGTTGGAAAGGTCGTCAATGAAATCGCCCACGCGGTGCGGCGTCGTAAAGTCGAAAGGCGTGCCCTTTACGCTGCGTATTTCGCCAGTGGGAATGCTGTTTTCATCGATGGGAATATAGAAATCTGCATTGATTTCGCAGATAACGTCCTCGCAAGTGGGCGTGGGGTTGGCAATGCCAGCCAGTGAGAAGAAGCCGTGGCTGGTCATGTTGACCACCGTTTTCTTGTTGGTGGTTCCTTTATAATCAATCTTCAACTCATTGTCGTCGGTGAGTGAGTACATCACCGTCATCGAGAGTTCGCCGGGGAAGCCTTCTTCATAATAAGCAGACACATATCGCAAAACGAGTGTCTGAGCGTTTACCTGTTCGGCATCCCAAACACGGGCGTGGAAGCCAGTGGGGCCGCCGTGCAGGTGGTTGGGGCCGTTGTTGATGGCGAGGTGGTATTCCTTGCCGTTCAGCGTGAAGTTGCCTTTACAAATGCGGTTGCCGTAGCGGCCTACGAGGGTGCTGAGGAAGGGCTCGGGCGAATTGACGCAGTCGTCGATGTTGTCGTGCCCCTGAATGATGTTGGCCATCTGACCTTCGCGGTCGGGCACCATGATGGCTACCAGCGCGCCGCCGTAGTTGGTGATGGCTACCTCCATGCCGTTGGCATTGGTGAGGAAGAAGAGGTCCGTCTCCTTACCATTGATAACCTTTTGGAAGTCTTCCTTTTTCAATCCACTGAGGGATGATTTATTATTTTCCATAGCTGTAAGATTTAGTGCGGATTTGTATCTTTTACCTTGCAAATTTGAGTAAAAGATTTGGATACGCAAAGATTTCGCATTGTTTTTGCCGTTTTTCTATGCTTCACAGGGACGCTGAGAACGCGGTAAAGAAGGGGGCTTGTGGTGCGCCAAGCCGTGAAGCGCTGCGAGGGGGCGCCCAAGAGCAAGTTTGGCGGTTCAAGTAAAAGGCGGTAACTTTACCGCCGAAAAAAGGAGGGCAAGGCGTGCTGAAAACCCCATTCTCAGTAAAACAGTAAGGGTAAACGCCTGCGTGAGGCCACCCGTCTTTGCCCCTACATAGACGACCTATGATTTCCACACCCGAAATACTGAATAACCTGGGCATTGAAGCCCTGACGCCCATGCAGCAGCAGATGGGTGAAGCCGCGCAGGCTGTACCCGGTCTGGTGTTGCTGTCGCCCACCGGTACGGGCAAGACGCTGGCCTACCTGCTGCCCATGTGCAGTTTGGTGGATGCCGAGAGCGCCGCGCTGCAGGCCGTGGTGGTAGTGCCGTCGCGCGAGTTGGCGCTGCAAAGCCACGAAGCCTTGAAGGCTATGCGCCTGCCGCTGCGGGCATTGAGCCTCTACGGCGGCCGGCCCACCATGCAGGAGCACCGGCAACTGCGTGAACTGAAGCCCCACATCGTCTTTGCCACCCCCGGCCGCTTGTGTGACCATCTGGACAAAGGCAACCTGCTGCCGCAAACAGTGCGCGTGCTCACCATCGATGAGTTTGACAAGTGCCTGGAACTCGGTTTCCGCGAAGAAATGGGCCGCATAGCCGCGGCGTTCCAAGCCGTGCGCCATGGCTGGCTGACCAGCGCTACCGACACGGCCGACGTGAACGACTACCTGCGGCAGTTTGCTGCCTTCAAGTCAACGGGCAGTGTGCGGCGCCTGGATTTTCTGCACGAGGCAGAGGCCGTGCAGCAGCGCATGCAGACGTGGAAGGTACTTTCAGTAGAACGCGATAAACTACGTGCCTTGGGATTGCTCCTCAGTGACTTATGCAACGAACAAACCATCGTCTTCGTAGCACACCGTGAGAGTGCGGAACGCGTAGGCCGCTACTTGAGAGACGAAGGCTTTGCTGCTGAAACGTACCACGGCGGCATGGAGCAAGCCGTGCGCGAAAAGGCACTCTACAAGTTCAGAGCCGGTTGTGCCCGCGTGCTCGTCAGCACCGACCTAGCTGCCCGCGGACTGGATGTGCCCGAAGTCAGCGCCGTGGTGCACTATCACCTGCCGCTCAAGGCCGATGACTTCACGCATCGCAGTGGGCGAACGGCGCGCTGGCAGGCAGAGGGCCGCATCTTCCTGCTGACAGGGCCTGACGAAGCTTGGCCAGACTTTGTGCCGCCTGCAGCCGTCTACCCCTTGCAATCGGCACGTGTAAAGGCTGCCCGGCCGCAGTACACCATGATATATATAGGTCGCGGCAAGAAGGACAAACTGAGCAAGGGAGACGTGCTTGGCTTCCTGTGCAAGAAAGGAGGGCTACGCGCTGCCGACTTGGGACGTATCGATGTGGCCGACCATTGTGCCTATGCCGCCGTGCGATGCGACAAGGTGCGCGACATGCTGCGCAAGGTGGCTTCTGAGAAAATTAAAGGAATGAAAACCATTGTGCAACAGGCATATTAAGCAAATTGACTAAAGCGTGACGCGAGTAAATGCGGTACGCTTTCATACACAACCTGGCGCGCTGCAGCGTGCGCCGCAACCTAAGAAGATACATGCAAGTACAGATAGAAGATGCCCGTCTGCGCCAGGCAGCGCAGCAAGACATGGATGCTTTTCTGCAAGCAGTGGCCGATGCCATCATACAGCAGGCGGGCGGAGAACTCACGGCAGCAGCCATGGCTCAGCTCAACGCCGAGCAGGTGACGCTATGGGGCTACATGTTGCTCCGCGACGAGTTGATGGACGGCGGCTTCGTGCAGATGATACACAACGGCTACGGCCCGTTCTTCTTTGAAAATCCCTTTGCCAAGGCCATGCGGCTTTGGGGATTGCACGATTTCTCGAAGATGCTCTACAAAGCGCGCAAACTCTACGAAGACCACAAAGAGGTGCTCACCAAGCCCTGCACCGACGACGAGTTTATGGCACTGTTTGAGCAGCATCCGGAGTTTGACGACTTGGATGACGACTTTGTGGAGCAGGAAGAACAAATCACGGCGCAGGTGGCTTGCTACGTTGATGAGCATCTCGACCATTTCGTACAAGTGACAGGCGCTCCCGAGTAAGTCGTCCCCACCATATATATATAAGGAGTGACAAGCGGTCAATAGAGCCGCTGCACCCCACTTGATACCCCTTCAATGATTATGGCAAAAAAGAAAGAATTATCCCCGTCACGCATCCACATACGCAACAAGCGAGCCACCCACGATTTCCTCGTCATCGACACCTACACGGCAGGCATCGTGCTCACAGGCACCGAAATCAAGAGCATCCGCGCAGGCAAGGTCAGTCTGGTAGATACCTTTTGCTACATACACGACGGAGAGATGTGGATGAAGAACTGCTACATAGCCGAATACGAGCACGGCTCCTATAACAACCATGCCACGCGCCGCGACCGCAAACTGCTGCTTAACCGCAAGGAGATACGCAACTTGCAGAACGAAACCAAAGCCCCTGGCTTCTCCATCGTGCCGCTGCACATGTTTCTGAATGAAAAAGGGCTGGCCAAGGTCGACATTGCCCTTTGCCGTGGTAAAAAGGAGTTTGACAAGCGTGCCACGCTCAAAGAGAAGCAGGACAAGCGTGAAATGGACCGTGTGCGTAAGGTGAGTTACTGACAAAGAGCGAGCAAAAAACAAGACCATGCATGCAAGCAAGGAAAATATAGGTAGAAAGACCGTGGCTGTGGCCGTGCGCGGTGTGCACCTGCTGGCCGCCGTGCTCGGCATTGTAGTGTTGAGCTCTTTCGTGCGGGTGCAAGGTACGCAGTTCCGCCAAGGCTACGCCGACACTCCTTATTATTATATAGGCGTGAACATGTGGTACGGTCCATGCCTTGCGGCGCTCGCTGGCGATAGTGGCTGCATTCGTCTTTGTGCCGAACTCGACAGTCTGCGTGTTCGTGGCGTGACCAATGTGCGGGTGTTTGCCCCCATCGGTGCCACCTTGCAGGCCGTGTGTGCGGGTATGGAGAACCACGAGGCAGCGCCCTTGATGGCCGAGGAGAAGGCCTTGCGCGGCCTCGATTTCTTTTTGGCTGAAATGGCCAAGCGCCAGATGCTGGCCGTGATATGCCTGCAGCCTGCCGCCGCCTGGGTGCAGGGCGATGCCTACCATCGGCCAGCAGCAGTACAGGTAGCATCCTCAGCTGCCTGCACCTCGCCCATCGATGCCTTGCCCGACAGTGCTGCCTGCTCAGCTTACCGCCGCACGGTGATGCAGTTGCTTACGCGCACCAACACCTGCACCGGCCGCCCTTATGCAGCCGACAGCACCATCATGGCCTGGCAACTCTTTGATGAGCCGCACCCAGCCTCGCTGCAAGGCGCTTCAGCTTTCATGGAATGGATGCGCGAGACGGCGGCGCTGGTGAAGCGCTTGGCCCCGCGCCAACTCCTAAGTGTGGGCATGGAAGGCATGCAGGGACTGCGGGGCTGCGAGCAACTCTATGCCGAGGTGCACATGCTCGATGACGTGGACTACCTTACGCTGCACCTATGGCCCGAGCGTCAGCGTTGGACGTCGTCCGACCGTTTGTTTGATGCCCTGCCGCGCGTCTACCGTTCGGCCGACGATTGCCTGGCCGAGCATCAGCGCCTGGCGCAGCAGTTGGGCAAGCCCCTTGTGGTGGAGGCATTCGCCTATCCGCGCGACCATGTGTTTCTTTCGCCCCGTACCGAAACGCTGGCACGTGCCTATTTCTTCGACTACGTCATGCAGCATCTGCGCGAGAGCCGCGCCGCCGAGGAACCCTTAGCTGGCGTCAACGTGTGGGGCTGGGCGGGCTTCGGTTGTCCCGCCGAGGGCACGTGGCACGCAGGCGCCGACTTTGTGGCCGAGCCTCCCGCAGCGGTGCAGGGCCGTTACTCCATCTACGTGGATGATGCCGCCTTTCCGCGCTTCTAAGCGGTTTCAGGCCTTTCGTAAGACGCAAGTTAGGCTTGCTGGTAAGGTGAAACGCCTTTTTTCGTCCCTAAAAGTCACATTTTGGTCTATGAAGACGGTTTAACGGATGTTTATCTAAACCCTTTTATCAAGGCAATCTTTACATTTGCAAAGTGAAAGGCGAGGCAAATGTGTGTGTGCGTGCCATTCTTCCTGCCTTTCGTCCATTTATTACCTTCAACTTTCAGCTTTTTCTTCGCGCTGTGGCCTCAGGGGCTTGGCGCGCGTTTGCACTCCTGTGGTGCTATGAGTAGAGAATGCTCCAAACTTATTAACCTCATGAAACATGTAGCGAGTAAAATGCTTGGGCTGATGCTCCTGTGGCCTTTGGGCATGCAGGCGCAGTCGGTGCAGGACGGCGCTCGATGGACCTTGCAGCAATGCGTGGACTATGCCCTGGCGCACAACGTGCAGTTGCTCAAGTTGCAGACAGCCGAACAGACAGCCGACGTCAACGTCAGGGAAGCCCGTGCTGGTTTGCTGCCGTCGTTGCAGGGAAGCATTTCCCAGGCACTTACTTATCGCCCGTTCCAGTCGTCGGGCGGCAACTTTGTGAATGGTGGCATCGCCTCGCAGGGCGCCGACAAGGCCACCGAGAGCGGTGCCTACGGCGTCAGTGCGCAGTGGACCGTGTGGAACGGTGGGCGAAACCGCATGAACATTACCAACGCCCGTTATAACAGTCGCCTCTCTGCCTACGACACACAGACGCAGGCCAACCAGGTGGCTGAGGAAATAGCGAAGCTCTACATCCAAATTCTTTACATGCAGGAGGCACTGCAGGTCAACAAGGCACTCCTTGTCCAGGACTCTACACTCTGTGCCCGCGGACAGGAGATGGTGAATGTGGGCGATATGGCTCGTGCCGACTTGGCGCAACTTAAGGCGCAGGTGAGCCAGGGTCGCTACAACGTGGTGAACGTGGCCACTCAGATTGACGATGCCAAGCGCCAGCTGCGCCAATGGCTTGAACTGCCGGCCGACACCGCTTTCGACGTAGCAGGCTTCGAGGCCGCCGAGGCCAGTATTTTGGCCGTGCTGCCCGCCAAGGCTGACGTCTATCAGGCCGCCTTGCAGCGGCGTCCCGAGGTGCAGCGCAGCCTGCTGGCCATTGAGCAGAGCCAGTTGGCCACCAAGATGGCGCGCGCTGCCTACCTGCCCTCCGTGAGCCTGTCGGCCTCACTCGGCGACAGCCACATCACGGGTGCGCAATACAGCTTCTTCCGTCAGATGAAGAACAACTTCAACACGCAGGTCGGTCTGACGCTCAGCATCCCCATCTACGACAACCGTCAGACGCGCAGTGCCGTGGAGCGCGCCCGCTTGGCCGAGACTACGGCGCAGCTCGACTTGCAGGACACGCAGAAGCAGCTTTGGCAAACGGTGGAGACCTATTGGCTCAACGCCAACAACAGCCAGGCCAAGTACCAGGCCGCGTGCGACAATGTGGCCAGCCTCACCGAGAGTTACGACCTCATGACGGAGCAGTTCAACGTGGGCCTCAAGAACATTGCCGAACTTCTCAACAGCCGCGCCAATCTGCTCACGGCGCGTCAGCAGTTGCTTGAGGACAAATACACCGCGTTGCTCAACCGCAGTCTGCTCGACTTCTACGCCACCTCCACGCTTCGCCTCGAAGCGCGCTGAAGCCGCCGTTTCTCTCCATTATTATATATATAGCAACTTCCACTTTGGGGTGCTCTCGTAGCCGCCGCCTTGTGCGTGGCAGCCATGCACCCCCTTCATACCCCCATTCAGCTTATGAAACTCAATCGCAAAACCGTGGGCATCGTCCTGGCCGTTGTGGCCGTAGCAGGCGTGGCCGCCTATTTCATGCTGCACGGCGGCAAATCGCAGGTGCAGGTCAACTTCGAAACGGCCAAGGTGGAAAAGGCCACCATCGGCAGCAGCATCACCGCCACGGGTACCATCGAGGCCGTGACGACCGTCGAGGTCGGTACGCAGGTGTCGGGCATCATCGACAAGATTTATGTAGACTACAACAGCCCCGTTAAGCGTGGCCAGGTCATTGCCGAACTTGACAAGACCAACCTCGTGAGCGAGCTCAACAGTGCCAACAGCAACCTGCAGGGCGCACGCAGCGACCTCAACTACCAGCAGGCCAACTACAACCGCCAACGCACCCTTTTCGAGAAAGGGCTCATCAGCGCCAACGACTTTGAGAGTGCCCGCCTCGCTCTGGAGCAGGCGCAGAGCGTGCTCTCGCAGCGCCAGGAGGCTGTAAACAAGGCACGCACCAATTTAGGTTACGCCACCATCACCTCGCCCATCGACGGCGTTGTGCTCAGCAAAGCCGTGGAAGAAGGCCAGACCGTGGCTTCAAGCTTCAACACGCCCACGCTCTTCACCATTGTCAAGGACATGACCGACATGCGCGTCATTGCCGACGTCGACGAGGCTGACATAGGCGAGGTGCGCGAAGGCCAGCGCGTCACCTACACCGTCGACGCCTATCCCAGCGAAGTCTTTCAGGGCACAGTCACCCAGGTGCGCAACGAGGCTACCACGACCAACAACGTCGTTACCTACGAAGTCGTCATCTCCGCACCCAATCCCGACCTCAAACTCAAGCCCGGCCTCACGGCCAACGTCACCGTCTACACCCTTGAGCAGCCCAACGTGTTGAGCGTACCCAGCAAGGCCCTGCGCTTCACGCCTACCAAGGAAATGCTGCAGCCAGGCCAGAAGATCGTGGACTGCAACGCCAAGAAGAAACTCTGGGTGCGCGAGGGCAACACCTTCAAGGCTTACGGCGTGAGCGTGGGCATCAGCAACGGCACCCGCACGCAGATTGTGAGCGGCATCAAGGAGGGCACCGAAGTCATTGTCGACATAGCCGAGGCCACCGACCAGGAAGGGGCTGACCCCAGCGCCGCAGCCGCTTCGCAGGAGAAGAGCCCCTTCGCTCCCTCGCGCCCCGGCAAGAAGAAGTAAGGCCATCATCCCCCCAACATACTCCATTATATATATGTCACAATCAGAACAGGCCAGACGCAAGGTCGTCATTGAACTGCAAAACGTGAAGCGCAACTTCCAGGTGGGCGATGAAACGGTGCATGCCCTGCGCGGCGTGTCGTTCAAGATACACGAGGGCGAGTTCGTCACCATCATGGGCACCTCGGGTTCAGGCAAGAGCACCCTGCTCAACCAGCTCGGTTGCCTCGACACCCCCACCAGCGGCGAGTACCTGCTCGACGGCGTGAGCGTGCGGCGCATGCGGCGCCGTGAGCGTGCCGTGCTGCGCAACCGCAAAATAGGGTTCGTATTCCAGAACTACAACCTCCTGCCCAAGACCACAGCTGTGGAG
Source organism: Bacteroidales bacterium (assembly GCA_004557185.1). Lineage (GTDB taxonomy): Bacteria > Bacteroidota > Bacteroidia > Bacteroidales > Bacteroidaceae > Alloprevotella. The sequence goes on along the minus strand of SFEP01000051.1, from coordinate 3,985 downwards.
AATGTGGAGCTCCCGCTCATGTATAACGCTGCCGTGAGCGCAGCCCAGCGCCGTGAGCGCAGCATCAAGGCGTTGCAAATGGTAGGGCTGGGCGACCGCCTCTACCACAAGTCAAACCAGATGTCGGGCGGACAGATGCAGCGTGTGGCCATTGCCCGCGCCTTGGTCAACGACCCCGCCGTCATCCTGGCCGACGAGGCCACGGGTAACCTCGACACCCGCACGTCGTTCGAGATTCTCGTGCTCTTCCAGCAGCTGCACCGGGCTGGCCGCACCATCATCTTCGTCACGCACAACCCCGAACTGGCGCTCTACTCCAGCCGCAACATTGTGCTGCGCGACGGCCAGATTAAGGAGGACGTTCTCAACCCGCAGGTGCAGTCGGCTGCCGAGGCACTGGCACAACTGCCCGTGCCCGTCGACGACTGACCCGAGCGCCCTTAACCTCCTCCGTCCCGTTTCTCCCAACCGTTACTTCATCACATGAACGTTATCAACCTTTTCAAAATAGCCTTGCGCGCCATTGCTGCCAACAAGTTGCGCTCCTTCCTCACCATGCTGGGCATCATCATTGGCGTGGCCTCGGTCATTGCCATGCTCGCCATTGGCCAGGGCTCCAAGCAGAGCATTCAGGCCAACATTGCCGAGATGGGCTCCAACATGATCATGATACGCCCCGGGCAGGACAAAGGCCCTGGCGGTGCCCGCGGCGATGCCTCGGAGATGCAGTCGCTCAAGCTTAAGGACTATGAAACCCTGTGCGAGCAGGCCAAATACCTCGCCGCCATCTCACCCAGCGTGTCGGCCTCGGGGCAGTTCATCTACGGCAACAACAACACGCCCAGCACCGTCTACGGTATTTCGCCCGACTACATGGAGATACGCCGTCTCAAGGTGGAGGATGGCGAAATGTTTACCGAAGACGACATCAAGACGAGCGCCAAGGTGTGCCTCATTGGCAAAACCGTGGCCGACAACCTCTTTCCCGACGGGCAGGACCCCGTGGGCCGCGTCATCCGCTACAAAAGCATACCCCTGCGTGTGATAGGCGTCATCAAGGCCAAGGGCTACAACTCCTTCGGCATGGACCAGGACGACATGGTGCTCGCGCCCTACACCACGGTGATGAAGCGCATACTTTCTATCACCTACCTGCAGGGCATCAACGCCAGCGCGCTGACAGAGGACATGACCGACCAGGCCATCGACGACATCAGCGAACTCCTGCGTCAGAATCACAAGATAAAAGAGGGCGATGAGGACGACTTCACCATTCGCTCGCAGCAGGAAATGATGCAAATGATGAACTCCACCAGCGACACCATGACCATTCTCCTCCTCGTGGTGGCTTGCATCTCGCTCGTGGTGGGCGGTATCGGCATCATGAACATCATGTACGTCAGCGTCACCGAGCGCACCAAGGAGATTGGCCTGCGCATGTCGGTGGGTGCGCGCGGCATCGACATACTCAACCAGTTCCTCATTGAGAGCGTGCTGCTCAGCGTCACAGGCGGCCTCATAGGCGTGCTGGTGGGTGTGGGGGTAGCCTTGGGCATCAACGTGTTCGCCCACTGGCCCATACAGATACAGCCGTGGAGCGTGCTCCTGAGTTTTGCTGTGTGTTCCGCCACGGGCATCTTCTTCGGCTGGTATCCCGCCAAGAAGGCGGCCAGCCTCGACCCCATCGAAGCCCTGCGTTACGAGTAAAGCACTCTCCATTATTTCCTACTCACTATGAAGCCCTTCATCAACGCCTTGCCCAAAACCAAGCGCACCCAGCCCCAGGCCAGCAGTTATGCGCCCTCCGCGTTCGAGGTGCCCTTTGTGCACCGCAGCCTCTTCGTGCTGGCGCAGGTGTTGGTGTGGGGCTACATTTTCACCTCGCCCCTCCTGTTCCGTCGGTTCGACGAGCCCCTCCATTGGGTGCGCTTCGTGCCCGAGTGCTTCGCCTCGTTCACCTCCTTCCTGCTTTTCTACTTCAACTACTTTGTGCTCATTCCGCGCTACGTGTTTCGCCGTGGCCGTTTGCTCACCTTTGTGGCCATCAACGTAGTTCTCTGCCTACTGTGTGTGGGTGTGCACGAGATGGTCATCTCCATGCACATGCTGGGCAGGGTGGAAGGCGTGCGGCCTCGCCTAAGGCCATCGGCGCTGATGCGTGCCGCCTTCATGTTGCGAGGTTTCTTAACTTTCTGCTCCGTGGTGGGTGCTTCGGTAGCGTTGCGCCTCAGCCTGGAGTGGCGCAAGAGCGAGCAGGCCCGCGCCGTGGCTGAACTGCAGCGCACCGAGGCCGAACTCAAGCAAATCAAAAACCAGATTAACCCGCACTTCCTGCTCAACACGCTCAACAACATCTACGCCCTCTGTGCCCTCGACGCCGACAAGGCTCAGCATGCCGTGCACGAGTTGGCGCGCATGTTGCGCTACGTGCTCTACGACCACCCCTCCGACCTCGTCGACCTCGCCGTCGAAGCCGACTTCCTGCGCTCCTACGTCAACCTCATGAAGCTGCGACTGGCGGGCAACGTCGACGTGCAAGTTGACATCAGTATGCCCACCAAGCACCCCGTCATGGTGGCTCCCATGCTCTTCATATCGTTGGCCGAGAATGCCTTCAAGCACGGCGTCAGCCCCACCAATCCCAGCTTTGTGCACATCACGCTGCAGACCGACGGTACCGAACTCCTCTTCCGTTGCACCAACAGCAATTACCCCAAAGCCCACGGCGACAAGTCGCCCGGTGGCATTGGTCTGCAACTCACGCAGCAGCGCCTCGACCTCACCTATGCCCGACGCTACACCTGGAAGAAAGGACCGAGCGACGACGGAACCGTGTACACCTCCGAACTGCGTATCATGCTTTGAGCCCACGTGCGCCGTGCCCTCCTGCTCCCTGCGGTGGCCGTGCTAACGCTTTCGCGCACAAGTTTTACCATAACCACACAAAAGCATTATGATTACTTGCGCCATCGTCGACGACGAACCCCTCGCCGTCAGTCTGCTGCAGAGCTACGTGCAGCGGACGCCCGTGTTGCAACTGGCGGGCACCTACCACAACGCCATCGAGGCCATGGCCGGACTGCAGCGCGAACCTGTGGATCTGCTCTTCCTCGACATACAAATGCCCGAGTGGAACGGGCTCGACTTTGCCCGCGTCATCGATACCTCACGCACTTGCATCATCTTCACCACCGCCTTCAGCCAGTATGCCCCCGACGGCTACAAGGTCAACGCCGTAGACTACTTGCTCAAGCCCATTGCTTACACGGACTTCGCATCGGCCGTGGCACGGGCGCAGAAGCATCTTGCTGAGCACGCCCGCCCCGTCGACGGCGATGCCTTGTCATGCTCGCCCCAAACACAGCCCGACATCGACTCCATCTTTGTGAAGAGTGACTACAAGCAGCTGCGCATACGCTTCAGTGACATACTCTACATTGAAGGCCTGAAGGATTATGTAAAAATCTACCTCGTGCAGCAGCCGCGCCCTGTGCTCAGCCTCATCAGCATGCGTAGTTTGGAGGAGAAACTCCCCTCGCACATCTTCTGCCGCGTGCACCGCTCCTTCATCGTCAACATGGAGCGCATTGAGGTGGTAGAACGCGGCCAAATAGTCTTCGGGCAGAAGCACGTGCCCGTAAGCGACAGTTACCGCGAACGCTTCCAGCACTACCTCGACGAGCATTCCATCTGACGCGCCGCCACTCAGCAGGCGCATGCCCTCTATTCCCTTTCCTACACTACGGCGTCCGCCGCGTATCACAACCCCCGTGAGCGCGGCGGACGCTGCCGTTTGCCCCACGCCGAGCATCTGGCAGAAGGCTACAAAATGTGGTTCCCTTATCCCCTTTCTTTTCAACCCTCTCATAGGTGTAACCCCTCTTACAAGGCACAGGGAAAACGCACGAAATATTTATTGGGTTCAGCCTTCCGTTTTTCCGAAATGCGAGATGAACAGATGAATGATTTTTTCGAGGAATTTCGG
>SFEP01000050.1 GCA_004557185.1 Bacteroidales bacterium | reverse complement strand
CATTTGACGAAATGTTGGCAAACACCTCTCCTGCCATACAGCAGGAGGTGGCAATGGAATTTGCCGTTTCAAACCGAATTTATGAGTTGATGACACAACGCGGTTTGACCAAACTTCAGTTTGCTCAGGCTCTTGGCAAGAAACCGAGTGAAGTGACAAAATGGTTGAGCGGTCAACACAACTTTACACTAAGAACAATTTCGATGCTTTCCACATTCTTTGGTCAGCCTCTTATCCATATTCATGAAAAGTGATTATATTCAAGATGGGGACTGAAGCATTATAGCCAATTTTTGGAATATCTCATCGTTTACCATTAAATATATAGATAATTATGAAAAGATTTATAGTATTGTTGACCATTTGCTGCTTGTCATTTGCTACAGTCAATGCAGATGATGACGTGAAGGTAGTGATTTCAACGAGCAAAAGTACAAACTATGTTCTTTATCCTGCTATAACAGGTGTTTTTCTGAGGCTTGACACAAGAGACGGAACAATCCAAGCCATTGTTCCTTCAAACCCTAAGAAAAACCGAGTGCTTAATGCAGAACCTCTTGCACTTGACAAAAAACCGGGCCGTTTTGAAATGTATCCGACAGACAGCAGTTGGGTCTGGGTGCTGTTTGACTCTGAGACGGGCAATATGTGGAATGTCAATTGGAGCGCAAAAAGCGATGTATTGTCAAAAATTCCAGTCACAGAGGCAGCTTATTGAGGTCATAAAGATAAAGGAGGCATATAATCAAATGACGTGAACTCATTACATAAAAGATAAACAAATGATATTATGAAAACAATGAAATTATTTTTTTCTACATTGCTTGTCGTTATCATTTCTGCTATTGGAATGGTATCATGCAATGACGATGATGAACCCAAAGACAAGGTGATTGAAGTTACTATGTCGGTTTCTGAGAACACCGACATCATGTATTTTTTATTTGATCACAACAAGGAGAACCCCATCGAATGTATGCTCGTCATGGAGGATGGCGTTGACCAGACCTGGAGAAAGATGAGTTTCTCTGAGATAGAAGGATTTACGTATGAGAAAGGGCATAGGTATAAGCTAAGGGCAAAGAAGACTATATTTGCCAATATTCTTACAGATGGCTCGCCTTGGAAGTATGAGCTTGTCGAGATTTTGGAAGACAAGGAAATTACAAGTCCGGAACTTCCTGTCGAAGCCACAATCAAGTCAGAGGCAGACATTGTCTATGAGGAGCAGTGCCCTATAGAGAAGTATTCCGTGTCCTCGCCTATATTTGTGGATGGCAACGGAACAATATACAATTCTGAGGGAAATGAAAGACCATCCTACAAGAACTGCCGCATCTATCTGAATAATACTTTAGACCCAACAGTCCCTGATTGGGTGAAGCTCAATAGTACAACGTATATGGCTCGATATGCCTACGTTATCTCTCCTCTTTCTGACAAGATACGTCTTGTGGTGGCATCTGGCGGGGGTCCCATGCTGAAATATATCGTTACGGAAGACGATTTCCGTTACATGACTACCACGTTGAAGGAGAAAGAGCAAATTACATACGTACTTATTCTTGCCAATGCGAATAAGAAGGGACTCCAAAGATTAGAATTGACACTTGAACGAAAGTAATGTGTTATAAAGACATGTTCCGTTCTCCTCTCTCTATCCTCCAGTCATACCTTCCGTGTGCCACTCCGTCCACTTCACATTGGGCGTGATATACATCCAAGATTGACAGTTCCGACTTGGAGGAAGCATAATCAACAAGCCATTTGCCGATGCTGATTCGTTCTGATTCAGTGTCGGCAAATTCGTTCATTGTCTCCTTAATGGCTGTTGCTTCTTCGTTACGGAAGATGTCTCGGTGTCTTCCTTGTCTGTCGGGAGTGGCAAGGGATATGATGGCATTGACAGCCTTACGAAAAAGTCCCTTGACTTGGTAGAACATTTCTGCGAATACACGAAGCAGACGATCACGCCACTCCAAGTCAGTCTGATGACGGTTCTCCATGCGTGAGTTTCGGCTGCTAAGTTCCATATTACTTTCATTACTTTCTTTTTACCAGCCCGTGCCCTGATAGGATTGGTGGGTGTCTGGTAAACGCTTTTAATGTGTTGTCTCTGGGGTAAGGGGGAAAGAATCTGCCCATTCTGCATAGACGCAGGCTGAAAGTCTGCCCCAACCCGAGGCAAGAGGGTTGGCCTTTAGCCTGGGGCTGAGCAAGTGAAACGAGCGGCAGCCCGGGTTGGGACGGACTCCCACAACTTGCGCCCTGAAGGGACCAAAAAATCTTTCACTCTTACCCGACACCCATTTCACAGCATCCATTTCCAGCTGTACGGGGACGGAAAAAAGGAGATGCTACGTAAAAAATATCACGTAGTACGTAAAAAAAATCACGTCGTTCGTAAAATTTTTTACGTAGCACCCATTTTCGGCGGGGCGGCGGGCCGTAAAAACAGGCCGCCGTGGAAGAAAGTTCACACGGCGTGGGAACTTTCTTCCACGGCGGGGTATTTTTCTCCCACGTTTCTGAGACAACGCCTTCAATGCGTTTACCGAACACCTGTATTTTTTGGGGCGCTCAAACAAGTTTGACGGACACCAATACATAGGCATAGATATCGTAAGCGCATCGTAAGCATCCATACCGTTACACGGCCCTTTCATTAAAACAGCGGGCAGATACCCAAATCGCTCTGCGTACCTCATAAACGAAGCGTTTGAACTGCGTGTACAAAATCATGAGGGTGTGCCTATGAAGTGAAGTTCCAAAGTGCAGTGAGCCCCGAAAGCCATACAAAAGACTTTCGGGGTCACTACAAAATAGGTATGTCCTCTTTAGATTACCTCACCACAACCTTGCGACCGTTTCGGATATACACGCCTGTCATGGTTGGCTTGCTTACAAGGCGGCGTCCTTCAAGGGTGTACCATGTGTCCGTTGTAGGTCTGTCTGTGGTGACGGGAGCGGAGATACCGCTTAGATTCTCGTCCACATTGATGGTCAGGCCATAGAGCTTCACGGCATTGTCGTTGGGATAGGCCGCACGGGCGGACTGCGAGGCAACGGGAGCACTGCCCTTGGCGGCATAGACGTAGATGCGCGTCGTTTCGGCCACGTCGTAGGGGATGCTCAGTTGCTGGCGGTTGGCTGCGTTCAATTGACGGGCGTCAGACGAGCCAATCTTCACGTAGACGGCCTGCTGGCCCAGCGTCTGGCAGTCGATGATCACCGATCCCTTGCCGGCCGGCACCTCGAAGATGAGTCCGCTGAACTGGTTCTTTACCGTCAGGTCGTCGGCATCGTCGGCCGTGGCTGCTGCCAGTTGTTCGTCGCTGACGGTTGAATTGATGACCAGGCAGCCCTCCGAGGCATTGTAGCCGTCGCCGCTGTCCTCTGTATCGAGAGTAACGAAGATGTTGCCCAACATGGTGCTTGACAGATCGGTATCTTCCGTCACCTCGTTGCGGACAGTGACTGCAGTAGTTTCTTCAACGGCCTCTGTACTCGACGCACCATCGAACTGCTCAATCTGCTGGAAAAGTACGCTCCATGCACCATCACCTTGATAGGCTGCCAACGAGCCGTTAGGCACGCGTAACAAAGGCAATGGATGGTAATATGTATATTTGCCCGCTTCAATTACAGGATTGTAGTTGTCGTCATAAGAAACTTCTCCAAAGGTGATGTTTCCGTCTGCGTCAATATGGAAACCATATTCTATGTCGCTAAATGGCCCTGCAATACGATAACCGCCTCCAGATATTTCACTGCCTTCGCTCCAATCTACTTCTTCTTTGAGTTCTTCGGCATCGGGGAAGACCATCAAATCAAGTGGCTCGGTCAGATAAGAGTCTATCTCGTAGAAGTCGCACCCGTTGAAGGCATAGGCACCAAGGTGTTTCAGCGACGACGGTAGGTCGATATGGGTCAGCGAAGTACAGCCAGCAAAGGCATAGTCGCCGATACTCTCTACGGTGCTGGGCATTTCGACACGAGTGATGTTCTTGCATTCACGGAACACACTGTTGGGAATCGACTTCACGCCCTCACCGATGATGACGCGGACCAAGCTCTCGGGGAATATGTCATAGCCGTTGTCCTCTACATCCTCATTGTTAGCATCCACCGCATTGTAGTAGACACGTATCAGTCCAGTGTTGTAGAATGCTTCCCTGCCGATATACTTCACGCTGGCAGGGATGGTGGCGCGACGTAAATTCGTGCAATTGGCAAAGGCGGCGGTGCCTATTTTCTCCAGCGACTCGGGCAGCGTGAGGCTGCTGGCTGGGATACCATTGAACGCCTGCTCGCCTATGATGCGCAGCGTGGAAGGCAGTGTGAGTGTGGCGCCCCATTCCGACGGGTGACTTTGTCCATAGGGATTGTGGTTTATCAGGAAGCAGTCGGCCACACTGAGCGTTCCCTCCTTGATCTTGATGTCGTTGCCGCCCGTAAACATATAGGCCACCTTGCCCACATACTTCACACCGTCCTCGTTAGGCAGTTTGGCAAACCAAGGGATGTCGCTGTCTCTGTAATTGACGGAGGAAAAGGCATACTTGCCAATCTCCTCAATGTTGGGAGAGATGGTCATGTCTTCCAGTCTGCTGCATCCAGAGAATGCCTCCGCACCTATCTTCTTCACCTTGTCGCCCATAGTGACGGTAGCCAGTTCTTTACATCCAGAGAATGCAGCCTCGCCGATTTCCACGACATTGGCAGGGATGTTGATGGACTTTAACTTTGAGCAGCCAGCAAACATATTCATAGGTATGGACTCCACTTGGTCGTTCAGCTGGATGCTTTGGATATAGGTGAGATTGAAGCACCCCTCCCCAAAACTCGTTACATGGCTCACGTCGATGCTCTTAATAGGCTGTCCTATGAATGCGTTGCTACCGATGCTTCTTACCGATGCCGGTATGTCGATTTCGCCCAAGGATCCATGAGAGTCATACCATTAGTTCTTGTTTTCAAAGGCGTAGTCGCCTATATAGGTTGGTGCTGACGGCATACCCACCTTGGCAATGGGCGTGCCACTGAACATGTGTTCGCCAATGGCCGTCAGCGTCTGGGGCAAGTAGCACTCCTTCAGGTTCCCCATCTTGCTGAAAGCATATGCCAGGTCATTGCGATGGCAGATGGTGCTGGTGACGGACACCTGACCTTGCATGCCGCCAGAGCCTTTTTCGTCATAATTCTCAGACGAGAGCGTGAAGATATCAGTGTGACTATTGTAGAAACCACCATGAGTATACTGGAAGTAAGGTTCGTCGTCATACACCAGTTCCACTTGCGAGATGTCGAGGTATTGCAACTGCGAAACCAGTCCTTCCTGCGCCTGCAAGTAGGCTATGTCGGCACCGCCCAGTTTGCCCTTGACCGTCAGATAGTCCACCAAGTCATAGTCGGTCTGGAACACGGCGCTCTCTAAGCGCTGTTTCAGCGAACCAGCCTCGTTGACGGTCACTGTGAAATGAGCACCTTGAGTTAAGTCGATAGGAGTGTAGTCTTCCGTAAAATCGGGGTCGTTTTCTTTAGAATCATAGATGATAATGCTTCCCTTAGACTGGCTTCTCAGTGTCACTTTCACCCAAAGTGGCTTGTCTATTTCCCACCACAGTGCGAGAGTGAGATTCTGCTTGTAGTCATAGTTCCCGAACAATTCTTTCTCCTCGTTGAGACTGATTGCGTAATCTCCCGCCTTAGGGCAGTAACGGCTTCCCTCGATGCTTCCCCAGTCGTCGGCAGTCTCACCTAACTTGGTGGTGATGGTGAACTCGTGGGTCCTAAGATCCATCTTATCCTCATCCCAGAAAGTGGCAAACGTCACTTCACCTACATACTCGCCGAATGCGTTCTTTGTCAGCGTGGCTGAGGCATGGTTTGCCTCAAACACACCGTCGGTGCCAATCAAGTAACAGACATCCTGCGCCCTCCCAGCCAATACGCAGGTGAGCAGTGCAATAAATAGTGTAAACCTTTTCATAAGTTTTAAGAAAGTTGGTCCGTTGGCGGGATTAAATCAGTGCGTACTTAATCCCCTCCTTTGGGTTAATGTAAATAATGTGTTGTCATGCGGTCGTTGCACTGACTTTGCCCGCTGTTCGGGCAAAAAGACCGCTGGATTCCTTGGCGCAGTTGCTGATGGCGAGAAACTGGTCGGTAAGTTGTGAGAACATAGTCTCAACCTGATTCCGCCAACGAGTAAAGTTGCTTGGCGCAAATTTAGTTACGGAAGGACGTTTTGGTCGATTCGATAAGCAAAACCATAGTTCAAACTAACAAAAATGTGCGTTTTTTACGCTTTGACGCTTATATTTTGCCGCAAAATGGGAGGATTTCATCTTTGCGGTGGCAGTTAATCCAGCAGTCGTTGCAGTGTCGGGAATAGTGGCACCGCGTCTGGCAGGCAGATGCTCCGTTGAAAATCTCGTCGAGCGATTGCTTATGGAGGTTTCCCAACACCACATCAAGGACGCAGAAAAAGTCAACCAAAACGCAACCAGGGCCTTTTGCACCTCCCTACCGGGCTTTTCAAGATGTTTTCTTAAAAAAACAAGGAAAAGGTTTTGCCCTTATGGAACAAATGCCTACTTTTGCACTCGCAAATCGAAAGTAACGGCTCCTTAGCTCAACTGAATAGAGCATTTGACTACGGATCAAAAGGTTATAGGTTTGAATCCTATAGGAGTCACCACTTACAGCTTTTATGCCCTGCGGGGCAAGCGATTTGCTTGGCTCCTTAGCTCAACTGAATAGAGCATTTGACTACGGATCAAAAGGTTATAGGTTTGAATCCTATAGGAGTCACATCCATTCTTATTTGTGTCAAGCACATGGCTCCTTAGCTCAACTGAATAGAGCATCTGACTACGGATCAGAAGGTTATAGGTTTGAATCCTATAGGAGTCACAAAGAGGAACACGAGGGACAATGACTAAGCCGTTGTCCCTCGTTGTTTTTTCATGCCAACGTCTCTCCGCATCTCATAGGAAATACCTATTTTTGCATACTTTGCAGGCTTTCTATGCGCACCTCCAGACGCCAACAGAGTGACGACGGTGAACATGGGTAACGCCAGCCTTGACTCAAAACGGCCTTCGGGCCTATTTCCTAATCACACTATGCAAACCTTATGAAGACAATCAAACAAATGAGTTTTATGCTCCTGCTCACCCTGTGCAGTGCATTCCTGTTCACTTCATGCGAAGAAGACTGGTGGGACATCGAAGGAGAGTGGGAAGTGGTAGAGACATCCTACAGCAGCCCCTACCGCAACGGCGACTATTGGGTATTCGACGACCACGGATACTTCCAGACCTACGGCTATCCTGACCTAAACGAACGCGGATATTGGGACATCGTAGGCCACACCATTCAAATCTCGTTCAATAGGTATGACACTGACCTTGAAGCCTACATACGCATTCTTGACGACGGCTACATGGTGCTGGATGTGTATGACAACGTGTACCGCACACGTTACACCCTGCGCCTCGTGCGACGGAGCTACCATTATTACTCGCAGCGCAAATTGACTAATGAAAATACTGACGCAACAAGACATCATCAATAAACTCAACAGCGAACTCTTTCACCGCCTCACCGAAACGGCCGATGCTCTGGGCATCGAATGCTACCTGGTGGGCGGCTACGTGCGTGACCTCATGCTGGAGCGCGCCACCAACGACATCGACGTGGTGGTGGTGGGCAGCGGCATTAGCATGGCCGAGGCATTCTGCAAACGGCTGGGTCGCGGCGCGCACCTTTCCGTGTTTCGCAACTTCGGCACGGCGCAGGTGAAGTGGCACGACCAGGAAGTGGAGTTTGTGGGTGCCCGCAAGGAGAGTTACAGCCACGACTCGCGCAAGCCTATTGTGGAGGATGGTACGCTTGAGGACGACCAGAACCGCCGCGACTTCACCATCAACGCCATGGCCGTGTGCCTGAACAGCGCCAGATTGGGCGAACTCGTCGACCCGTTCGACGGCGTGCTCGACCTGCAGGACGGCATCATTGCCACCCCACTCGACCCCGACATCACTTTCAGCGACGACCCGCTCCGCATGATGCGCTGCGTTCGTTTTGCCACGCAACTCCGTTTTCAGATTGAGGAAGAAACCTTCGCTGCACTCGAGCGGAACCGCGAACGCATTCGCATCATCAGCCAAGAGCGCATCATCGACGAGCTGAACAAAATCATGCGTGCCCTGGCACCCTCCATCGGCTTTGTTGAACTGCATCGCTGCGGCCTGCTCGAACTCATCCTGCCCGAGGTGGCACGGCTTGACTGTGTGGAAACGCGCAACGGTAGGTCGCATAAGAACAACTTCTACCACACGCTCGAGGTGCTCGACACCGTGGCCCGCCACAGCGACAACCTCTACCTGCGCTGGGCCGCGCTGCTGCACGACATCGGCAAGCCCCGCAGCAAGCGCTGGGAGCCGCCCGTGGGCTGGACGTTTCACAACCACAACTACTTGGGCGAGAAAATGATTGCCCCACTCTTCCGCCGTCTCAAACTGCCCCTCGACGAACGCATGAAGTACGTGGCCAAACTCGTAGGCTTACACATGCGGCCCATCGCTATTGCCGACGACATCGTGACCGACAGTGCCGTGCGCCGTTTGCTCTTCGAGGCTGGCGACGACATCGACGACCTCATGACGCTGTGCGAGGCCGACATCACCAGCAAGAACGAGCAGCGCAAGAAGAATTTTCTCGAGAACTTCCGCATCGTACGCCAGAAACTGGTGGACATTGAGGAGAAAGACCGCATACGCAACTTCCAGCCGCCCGTCGACGGCGACGAAATCATGCGTCTTTTCAACCTCAAGCCGTGCCGCGAAATCGGTACGCTGAAAACGGCCCTCAAGGACGCCATTCTCGACGGCAAGGTGCCCAACGAGCATGAGGCTGCCCTGGCTTTTGTGCTCCATAAGGCAGCGCAGATGGGGCTGCAGCCCGTTGCCCAGCAGGCGTAAGGGCCTGGGTGGCTATTCATTTCCACCATTTAAGATTGAGCCATTGCAGGATTACGTGTTAACATAGGTCCGTTTCTCTCTGGCGCTGAACGCATTTTGTTTCTCACATTCAACCATCAACATACCATGGACGCTGAAACCCTTCGTCTGAACCACGACCGTTATGTCGAAACCTGCCGCACGCACATCCACCGGCAGGGGCTCGACGACATTCTCGAACGATTAGAGCAGAACGGTTTCTTCGAGGCCCCGAGTTCCGCCTCCTATCACCTCAACGAGCCAGGCGGCCTTTGCCTGCACTCGCTCAACGTGTTCGATACCGCCGTCGCCATCTACAAGCATATAGCCGAGCCCGCCATCCTGGGCGGCACCTCTCCCTTTACCTCCGAGGTGAGCATGGAGAGTTTGGCCATCTGCACCCTCTTCCACGACCTCTGCAAAGTCGACATGTACCACCCCTCCACCAAGTGGAAGAAATCGCCCGAAGGCCGCTGGGTAAGCTATGAGGGCTACGACATTCACGACAACTTCCCCCTCGGACACGGCGAGAAGTCGGTGCTACTGCTCTATCGTTACCTCCATCTCACCCCCAACGAGATGCTCGCCATACGTTGGCACATGGGCATGTTCGACATGGGCGAGAACGGCACGCCGCAGCGCTTCGCCTACTACGAGGCCATGACCAAGTCGCCCCTCGTGGCCATTGTGCACAGCGCCGACATGCTGGCTTCGAACCTGCTTGAAAAAACCACCGAGCATTAACTTACCTCTCCCCACCGGCCGCGTTGTTCCCCCCTCCGAGGGCACGCAGCGGGCTTCATTATTCTTTCGGTTCTTGGGAAATGCCTTGCTGCCACTCGCGCCTTGCTATATATTATAAGGAGTAGGTAAACCCATCGTGCCCCATTCCTTTATATATAATAAGGAGTGCACGCCAGCATTCCATCCCGCCCTACATCTGCATTTTTCAACTCTAAATCTTATATTATGATTACCTCACTCTTCGCGCCTCGCTGGCGCACAGTGTGGCTGTGCCTACTGCTGCTCGTGGGCCAGTGCGTAGCCAAGGCGGCTACCACCAACCCCGAAGCCATCAGCCAGCTGCTCAACCGCATTGGCGGCGACGGCACTGCCGACCGCTTCGTCACCGTGGTCGATGCCTCGCTCTCGACCGACGGAAACGACGTCTTCGTCCTCACCTCGCATGACGGCAAGCCCTGCATCAAGGGTAACACCACGCTCTCTGTGGCCACGGGCATCAACTGGTATCTGAACCACGTGGCACACGTCAATCTGACGTGGAACAACCTCACCACCAACCTCGCCGCTGTCAGTTTGCCGGCCCCCGCACAGGAGGAACGCCACGACTGCCACGCCGACTACCGCTACTACCTCAACTACTGCACCTTCTCCTACTCCATGTCTACTTGGACGTGGGAGCGCTGGCAGCAGGAAATTGACTGGATGGCCCTGCACGGCATCAACATGCCGCTGCAAATCGTCGGTCTCGACGTCGTGTGGTACAAACTCCTCACGCAGGACTTGGGTTACACTGAGGCCGAAGCCAACAACTTCATAGCCGGTCCCTGCTTCCAGGCCTGGTGGGGCATGAACAACCTCGAGGGCTGGGGCGGTCCGAACCCCGCATGGTGGTACACCCGTCAGGAGCAGCTTTGCAAGAAAATTCTTAAGCGCCAGCGCGAACTCGGCATGGAGCCCGTGCTCCCCGGCTACGCTGGCATGGTGCCGAGCGACATCACCTCCAAGGGCTACGCGGCCAACAACCAGGGCAACTGGTGCTCCTTCGTGCGCCCCTACATTCTCGACCCCAACTCGCAAGCCTTCACCGACATTTCGGCCAAATACTACGCCCGCCTGGCCGAGGTTATGGGCACCTCCACCTACTACAGCATGGACCCCTTCCACGAGGGTGCCAACACCGAGGGCATCGACGTTCCCTCGGCCTACCAGAAGATAGCCAAGGCCATGCTCGATGCCAACAGTGAGGGCAAGTGGGTCATCCAGTTCTGGCAGTGGAGTGGCGCGCAGTACAATGTACTCTCGCAGGTGGAGCAGGGCAAACTCATCGTGCTCGACCTCTTCAGCGACGCCCACACGCACTTTGGCAGCTATCAGGGCCACGATGCCGTCTACTGCATGCTGGCCAACTTTGGTGGCCGCACGGGTCTCTTCGGTCGTCTCAGCAAGATTATGACCGACTATTTCGCCTGCAAGTCAAACCACAGCAACATCAAGGGTATCGGCGCCACTCCCGAAGCCATCGAGCAGGTGCCCGTGCTCTACGACGCCCTCTTCGAACTCCCCTGGCGCAGCCAAGCCCCCGACCCTCAATCCTGGCTCGCCGACTACACCGTGAGCCGCTACGGTGCCGACAACGCCCAGGCCAAGGCTGCTTGGGAGAAAATACGCAACTCTGCCCTCAACTGCGGCACCGCGCTGCAAGGCCCGCAGGAGGCCGTGCTCTGCGCCCGTCCCTCGCTGCAGGTCAACAGCGTGTCGAGCTGGGGCGGCACCGAAATCTTCTATAATGCACAGGACGTGGCCGCCGCTGCCAACCTTCTGCTCGAGGCTAAGGATGCCCTGAGCGGCGCCAACTACAGCTACGACCTCACCGACTTCACCCGCCAGGCCATGACCGACTACGGCTACTACCTGCTCAAGGCCATCAAGTCGGCCTACGACGGCAAGCAGCAGGAGCGTTATGCCACCTGTCGCGACGCCTACCTGCAGCTCATGCTCGACCTCGACGAACTCCTCTGCACCAACAGCAACTTCATGCTGGGGCGCTGGACGCAAATGGCCCGCGGCATTGCCGATGAAGTGGCCGGCACCACCGAGGCCGACCGCCAGTGGCTCGAGCTCAACAACGCCCGCACCCTCATCACCACATGGGGCAACCGCAACAGCAGCGAGTGGGGCGGTCTGCGCGACTACTCTTACCGCGAATGGGGTGGCATGCTCAAAGACTTCTACTATGAGCGATGGAAAACCTACTTCAGCAACCTCGACAACAACACCTCGCAGCCCGACTGGTTCGACAACGATTGGGCGTGGGCACACAATGCCTCCAAGCAGTATGCCGACCAGCCCGTAGGTTCCACCACCGACGTAGCTGCCGCCTTGCTGGGCAAATACTTCCTCCACTTCACCTCGGCCGACGGCTCCACCTACCACATCTACCGCTACCTCAGCACCGACGCCCGCAGCCAGGTGAGCAGCGTGGCCTATCGCGGTGAGTCGTTCACCTTCCCCCTCGCCGCCCTGCCGCAAGACGCCACCGCCACAGTGGGCATCGACTTCAACAACGATGGCCGCATCAGTGCCGACGAAACGGCTTCGGGGCTGCAAATAGCTGTGCCCATGAGCGCCGTCACGGGTAAGGTAGCCGCCCAACTCACGCTCTCTGACGGCACCGAGTTCAAGTTCACCCTCATGCTCAAAGACCTCGTCACCGAGGCCCGCACCGTCACTGTCAGCACGGCCGATGCCGCCCAGGGTACGGTAAGCCTCGAAGGCACCACCTCGCTCAGCGTCACCACCACCGACGAGGTCACCATGACGGCCAGCCCCGTGTCGGGTTACGACTTCTACCAGTGGACCAACAAGGACGGACAGCCCGTGAGCACCGACAACCCCTATACCTACTACGGCGCAGCGGCTGCCGACTTCGTGGCACACTTCCTCATCAACAAGTGGGGCACGCCCACCGAGGACCACAGCGAGTGGAACACCATGCGCGACTACGGCCAGTACCTCTCTCTCCTCGAGGTATCGCAAAACGGCGGCGAGGCGCAACAGCTCTACACAGCCGACGCCTGCCCCGCCACCCTCTGCCAGACCACACGTGCCTTCAAGGCTCCGCAAGGCAGCAAGTTCACCCTGCACTGGAAGGACACCGAGGCCCTCGACGGCCTAAGCTACTGCCGTCTCTCGGCTTACATCGACCTTAACGCCGACGGCGACTTCGACGACGAGGGCGAATTTCTGGCCGTCATGGGTGACAAGGCTTCGGCCGGCAACACCATGCTCTCCGACGGCACGCTCTCCGTACTCCTGCCCTACGACGTAGCCGAGGGTACCACCCACCTGCGCATCCGCTTCGACAGTTCGTGGAAGGGTGGCCTCGATGCCAACACCAACGCCATGCCTGCCAAGGCCAGCACCACCCGCATGGTCTACGACATTCCCGTGCACATCACCACCCAGGCCGCCACGGCCTGCACCGTCACGGTGAAGACGAGCGACGTGTCGAAGGGCACTGTCGATGCCAACGGCCAGCCCGACACCTACACCTACGCCGTGGGCGAGGACGTAGTGCTCCGCGCCTACCCCGCCGCCGGTTACAAGGTGCAGTGCTGGAAGGACCAGTACGACCGCGAGGTGCCCGCCTCGTGGATGGACGGCAGTTTCCTGCGTTTCCGCGCTCCTGAGAGCGGCACCTACACGGCCTACTTCGTCAAGGCCATTGGCGACGTTGTGACGCTCGGCAACTACACCTTCTCCTACACCGACTCTCAGAACGAGCTCACACTCACCAAGGCACTCAGCGGCGAGGGCGAACTCGTCATCCCCGACACCTACAGCGACTTCCGCATCGTCGGTCTTGCCCGCGGTGCGCTGCAGCGCCTCACGGGGCTCACCTCCCTGCAACTGCCGGCCTCTGTCACGAGTCTCGGCACGGACAACGTGGTGTTTACCACAAATTTTAAGGGTGCCGGCGTACAGAATGCGCCCATTGCGCTGGCCAACCCTCTGAAAGGTGATGCCGCCTGGCAAATTGCCATCGACGTGCAGGCCAGCGGCGAGTCGTTCAACCAGTGGGGCTCCGGCCTCCTGGCCACGGGCAACGATGCGCTGGCCTCAAGCTACAACCAGGGCTTCCAGCTCTACCTCAAGGCCGACGGCAGCATCATTCTCAAATTGGGCAGCAGCGAAAAGAAAACCTTCAGTCACACCAAGGGCTACTCAGCCTTCAGCCTCCTCATCGAGCGCACGGCCTCGCAGGCACTCACCGTGTCAGTCACAGCCGGCGGCACCACCGACACCTACACAGAGTCGGGCTACGCACTGGCCGACATTGCCCTGTTCAGCACCGCGCTCAAGGAGGGCATGAACCTCCAGTCCATCACCATCACCGACCCTACCGTCGACACCGCCCCCTTCCGCGGCTGCACGGCTCTTGCTCAGGTGGTGGTCGATGCCGCCAACCCGCAGTTCAAGAGCATCGACGGTGTGCTCTACGACGCTGCCGGTGCCACCCTGCTGGCCTACCCCGAGGGTAAATTGGCCTACCGCTTCACCCTGCCCGCCACCGTGAGCAAGCTGGCCGCCTATGCCTTCACCGCCGCACCAGCCTTGCAGGTCATCGAGAGCGCAGCCGCCACACCCGCCACAGCCAGTGCCACCACCTTCGGCACCTGCACGGCACGCGCCCAGGTAGCCCCTGCTTCGGCCGCTGCCTACCGCACCGCGTGGTCGCTCCCCCTCCTGTTCAGCGTGGCGGCCGACGCCCGTCTCAGCGCTGCCGAGAGTGCCCTGCTGCAGAGCGGCGATGCCGTGTGCCTGCACGCCACTGCACAAACCTCGGCCACGGCTGAGCAACTGCCCGCCGGCGTAGCCCTGTGGTGGAGCGCAACCCTGCCCACCAACCGCCTCTACCCCATCGCCTTCCCCACCGAACTGCGTGACATACGCCTCAGCGCACAGCCCGAGGCCATGCCCGCCCTCGGCGACCTACGCCTTTACACCTATGCCGACGGCGCCTTCACACGTACCATGAGCGTTGAAGCCGGTGCCGCCCTCATGGGGCTGCCCGAGGCATGGCACGAGCAGGAGTTCATCCTGCAGTTCGGTGCCTTGCCCGCCACACAACCCGCCGTGCCCGGCTTCGCCGTGAATGCCAGTGCCGACGAGCTGCCCGTGAGCCAGGCACACTACGTCTACGATGCCCCCACCAACACCTTCACGCTGGCCACGGGCAGCACCACCCTCCAGCCTCTGGGTGCCGTGCTGCTCCACGCCGAGGGCATGCCCGAGAGCCTCAGCGGTCCCACCGACGTGGTGACGGGCATCAGCCAGGCCACACTCACCGACGGCTGCCCGCAGGGCTACGACCCCTCAGGTCGCGCCATCGGCAAGGGCTACAAAGGCATCTACGTCAACCGTCAGGGCGTACACATCCAGCGCTAAGCTGCACGCCCTCGGGGCACATCCCCCGCACCTACCACTCCGTTTCACAGCGGCTGCCATGTCACACCTCATGGCAGCCGCTGCTGCATGTGGCCCGCCGTCTGCACTCCGCGCAATCCTAACACCCACCCCCACCCTCGTGCACGCTGCCTTTACACCGCTTTTCCGCCACCCAACGAGCCTCTGTCCGCATGTGGGAAGCAAAAAAAAAATACGGACAGCATCAGTGCCCGCCCCAGAAAACTTCCTATTCCACTCAATCCTACCCCCTTACGTCCATCTTCCACAGGCACAAATTCATTCTCGCAAGGCACATTCGCGTTACGGCATGGCAGTTCATCGGTTGCCACGGCCCCGTAATAACGTTGCCACGGCCCCATAACAACGTTGCCACGCCCCCATAACAACGTTGCCACGCCCCCGTAACAACGTTGCCACGCCGGCGTGGCAACCGGCCAAACGGCATATAGCAGGGAAAACGCACGAAATATTTATTGGGTTCAGCCTTCCGTTTTTCCGAAATGCGAGATGAACAGATGAATGATTTTTTCGAGGAATTTCGGGTTCA
>SFEP01000049.1 GCA_004557185.1 Bacteroidales bacterium | reverse complement strand
TACTACGCAAAAGTACAAAATCCTGTTGACATACACAATTTTTCAGATGCTTATTACATTGATAAACAACGCGTTAATACTTTGTTAAGGATTGACTACGTAAAAAATTTTACGAACGACGTGAGTTTTTTTACGTACGACGTGATATTTTTTACGTAGCATCTGTTGGGGGCGGTCTTTATGCTTGGCAGAAGGGAAAGGGGCGCCGGGCGGGCAACGGGCGACTAAGGGCGCGAGAGGCCGTTCATGAAAGGCTCACACACCTATTTGCACTCCCTATTATATATAAAGGCGATGCTGCGGCGCCATGCAGCTGTATCATTTCATATACGTCCTTGTCCATGGAATGCATACGCAAAGGTGCAAAGACACGTGAGGAAAGAAGCAAGAGGGAGAATAAAACACGCCACACACTGAGAAAAGAAAGCATAACCCAAGGGAAGGGTGGTTGTCGCATTTCTAAACTCCAGCGTCCTCTTATATATAAGGAGAAGGGGGAGGCACTATACTTTCGAGCTGCGGATAATGCTACCTCCTGACTGGGCCCTGAACGGAACCTTGCACCACATGCCAAAAGCTCTATTTGGACGAAGGAACAAAGGATTCATACGTTCCATCATCGAAAAAAACGCGAATTTCCTTAATCTTGCGGCTCGGTTTGTCAATAATTTTCACGCCTTGCATATTTGAGGCGTTCATACGTGACTGAGAACCGTAAGTAGTGCGTGTTGTGGAGCGTGAAGCAGTCTCTGGGGACGTCGGGTCAGACATGGAGGCATCTGTATCCCACAAGGTTCTCTCAGGCATAGCCCTACCGTCCGCACTTGCCAAGGAGTTTTGTGTGGCTACGGATGGTGCATCAGACTTTTGAAGGTGCGATGACTGAGCACTTGCATCAGCATGCTGAGCGTCTGCATTTGGTAACTCTTGTCCCGCTGCCGAAGATGAAGCCACCAACTGTTCACCCTCACCAAACATCAGCCAGTTAATATTGATTTCCGGAAAGGCGTGATGAATGGCCTTTACGTGATTGCTCGTTGGATTGGTGCGCCCAGTAAAGATACTTGAGAGGGATGCGGGCGACATGCCCAAGCGCAAAGCGAAATCCTGTTGAGACAGGTGCGCGTACTCCATGACGCGGCGAATACGATCTTTCATATAATATAGTTTGTACGAAGCATGATGAACAGACTTCCGCAAGCTAAGGGTTCCTCTCTGCCACATCTACATCTTAGGGAAAGGAGAGAAATAGAACAATTTGCACAAAGTCTCATAATAAGGTATTGCGTCAGCCTCCTCTTTCGGCGTGATAAACTTTGCATGATGCACAAGGCTACACTCCGTAGGAACCTCAGTGTAAAA
Source organism: Bacteroidales bacterium (assembly GCA_004557185.1). Classification (GTDB taxonomy): domain Bacteria; phylum Bacteroidota; class Bacteroidia; order Bacteroidales; family Bacteroidaceae; genus Alloprevotella. The sequence goes on along the minus strand of SFEP01000049.1, from coordinate 14,475 downwards.
TGAAAGGTTACCAGCGGTCCAAAGTATTGCCATTTGAGTTAGGCGCTACCCTGGTCGGAGGTCAGAAGGGAGGTAATGAATGCCCACAAAAAATCGTTCCTGTGGCCACACATATACCAAGGGGCGTACCAGAAGTATATCTTTGACGCGTTTACAAAGATAAAGAAAACAAATCACATGAACAACAAATATAAAAACATAGTTCAACAAATTGCAAGACGATGTGTATTTATATATGTAAAGCGCGCTTTCACATTGTACTTGAAGCGTTACACTCCTAAATTTTGCGTATGTAAATACGCCTTATTCTATGCTACATCTTCATTGCACTAATACGTGTATTTTGATGGTTTATACATACTTACTATCGTGATAAAGTCGTATTGCCGACCTTCTACCACCTTATACATGAAATGCTGCATGTTTTACATCAATCTACGTGAATAAATCCATATAACTATTGGTTTTCATATACTTACAAGACGTATTGAGCCCTGTATTTTTATCGATATGCAAAATCAAAACACAAATGCTTATTTTCATTATTAAATTATTTGTATTTGTATTTGTAATTTACGCTGCGGGTTAGTTTTGCTACGTCTTTATGTTTGTAGTTTTATTGTGTAGATTTATATTTTTGTATCAACACATCTGAATGTTATCGTATGTTATATGTAAATATCAGGGCGACGCTTTTGCAGATTTTGGGCGTGTTGCGCTCAAACGCTCACGCTTCCCCGTTCTACAAATTCTACGCCAGCCACAAAGGCCGGTTTTGGACACAAATGTTTATAGAACAACAGATTAGAGGGGAATTTTCTTTCATTCCAAACACACCAGAAAAATAGAAGGGATATGGGATACGTGTAAAAAGTACTTAAAAAAAGGCCTAAATCTGCGTTTTGGCGGTTTTGAAACGGGAAAAATGGGAGGAAAAAGGGAGAATTTACATTTTTCCGGATGCTTTGAGGGAAGGAAGAAAGCCGAAGACATGAAAAATAGGTGGCGAAATGAGGATGCGGGATGAAGGAATGTGAGTCCGCGGAATGTGTTATCTGCGACAAAAGAGAGGGCCGGGCAAAGATGGGCATGCCTTATGCCAGCATCGCAGAACGTGACCTGAACGTGGTGGGTTGGTGTCAGACGAACTATGTGCGTTGCTTGGACAACGTTCGGAGTGAAAAGAACACCTATTTATGCTTTTTCGTGAAAAGACAAATAGGACAACGATGCACCGACTAAGAGGAGTAGGGACGCCTACCCTATCAGGAAGTATCCGGGCAAAAAACGACATCCCCTCTGCCGAGCAATAACGATGCAGAGGAGATGTCGTTTTGTAACGATTGAGGAAAAGTGCAAGGCTATGAAGCAGGTGCTATCCGCCCAGCCAATATTATAATCGCGCACCTTATGTAAGAGGGAGATGTTGAAAAATGATGGGGCTACCCACTTCGAGCGGCAGGCATGGCACCGCACGGATGAAGTGCCCGTTTGCCCAATTGCTCCACGCCCCCACACGGGGCCTGCAGCCTACCCTACGCGACCGAGACGAAGTTGTCAGTGCAAAATGAAATACACAAGTTCCTTCATCAATTCGCCGTTGTCGGGAGCAGTGCCCCCCACCCCCTTGGAACGGGCATCGGTGCGCCTGATGGCAGAGAGGATGTGCATAACCTTCGACCCCGAATAGGCACGCATGGGAGGCAGAATGTTGCGCTTCACCTGCCAGTCAGACAAGCCCATCCAGGCTGCGATGCCACGTTCGGTTCGTTCGGGTGCATAGTAGGCCATCATCACGTTTGAGAAGTATCTGAAAAGCGCGGGGAGCACCATTTGCAAAGGATATTTCTTCTCATTTTCGTCAAAATATTTCGCTATTTTATTCACCCGCAGCACGTCTTTTGAGCCCAGCGCGTCCATGAGTTCGAAAATATTGAACTCCTTGGAGGCCCCCGTGTGCTGTTTTACGAACTCCGGCGTGAGGGCACGCTGGTCGGCTGGCAAGGCCGTAGTGAGTTTGTCCAGCTCGCTCGTCATGCGGTTCAGGTCGTTTCCCACCAGTTCGGCCATCATCTCGGCGGCTCCAGGCGCTACGGCCACGCCTTGCCTCTTCAGGTAGTCAGCCACGAAGCCCGGCATACGTGCATCGGTCAGTTTCTTCGATTCGCATACCACGCCGAGGCGTCCAATCAGCGCCGTCACCTTGAGGCGTTTGTCCATACTGCCATTCATGTAACAAAGCACGATGACGGACGAGGGCTGCACCTGTTTCAAGTAGAGTTCCAGCCTTTCTATACGCTTCAAGGCCTGCGCCTCCCTCACCACTATCACGATGCGCTGTCCTCCCATAGGGAAGCCTTTGGCGGTCATCATAATCTGGTCGACATCGGCGTCGGGTCCATAGAAGGTAAAGAGATTGAAGTCGCGTTCCTCGGGTGTCAGGAGCGTGTCGGTGAGGAAAGCCGCCAGTTTGTCGATGTAATAACTCTCCTCGCCCATCAACAGATAGATGGGTTTGACGTTCCCTTTGCGCACATCGCGCACCACGTCTTCTGGCGTAGGTCCAGCGTTTTTGCGTGAGGAGGATGAAGAGGCGTAAGCCATGGTTGGAGTAATTTGTAATAAGGATAAAATCGCCCTTGGAAAAACACCTAAAGGCGTAAGCCATGGTTGGAGAAATTGGGCTTGAAGAGGAATGAAAGAGACCGGAGGCATCTACAAGTAGCAAGCCACGCCCATTGCGGGGCACGCCTCCCCATCACGCCACACCATATATATATAGGTACTGAAGACGGCGCGGGTGTAGCAAGGGCATCTGTGCTGAGAACTTGGCTGCATGGCGAACTACATTTCGCTTGGCGACAAACGCGAAGATGCCGCATACTGGCTGCTTGAAGGGATGTGTATCGCGTGGCGAACTACATTTCGCTTGGCGCCTAAGGCATTCGTCGGTTCAATAGTCAAACTTCAGGTGCTTCACGGTTTCGCGTTTCCCAATAATGAGGTGCATGCTTTCCAGTCCGAGTCGCACGTGCGTTTCGGCAAATTCGCGGGTCACGCGGTTATCGCTTTCCTGCGTCTTCACGCCTTCGGGCACCATGGGGTTGTCCGACACGAGCAGCAGGGCACCCGTGGGAATATGGTTAAAGAAGCCGCATGAGAAGAGCGTGGCCGTCTCCATGTCCACACACATGGCACGGGTACGGCGCAGGTAGTCCTTAAACTGCTCATCATGTTCCCACACGCGGCGGTTGGTGGTGTAGACGGTACCCGTCCAGTAGTCCAGGTTGTTGTCGCGCAGGGCGGTAGACACGGCGCGCTGCAGCATGAAGGCAGGCAGTGCCGGCACCTCAGGCGGGAAATAGTCGTTCGACGTACCCTCGCCCCTGATGCCCGCCAGCGGCAGAATATAGTCGCCCAGTCGCGTTTTGGACGTGATACCCCCCGTCTTGCCCAAAAAGAGGCAGGCTTTGGGCTTCACCGAACCGAGCAAATCCATGATCAGTGCGGCGTTCGGACTGCCCATGCCAAAGTTGATCATGGTCACCCCATCCGCAGTGGCCGTGCGCATGTTCGCCTCGTAGCCCACAGTGGGAATGCCGTTCAACTGACAGAAGATGTCGATGTAGTTGTTGAAATTTGTAAGGAGCACATGCTCACCGAAGTCCTTAAGCGGCGTACGTGTGTAGCGCACCAGCCAATTGTCGGTAATCTCTTGCTTCGTCTTCATAATTCTCGTAATTTTGCAGCCTTTCTCACTTCATAACGCAAGAAAAGCAGCCACTCCCGCCTTGCAACGGGCGGGGTTGCAAATGTAGGAAAATGATTTCATTGACACTCCCACCCTGCGAGATAAAAACCCGCACCAGCGGCGGGCGCACGCTCATCTACGATTTTCTGCGGCGGCGCTACGTCACCCTCACCCCCGAGGAGTGGGTGCGCCAGCACTTCACCCATTTCCTGGTGAACCATCGCGAATTTCCCGCCGCGCTGCTGGCCAACGAAGTGTCGCTCACCGTGGGCGGTGTGCAGCGCCGTTGCGACAGCGTGCTCTACCACCACATGGGCGGCATGCCACGCGTCATTGTGGAGTACAAAGCCCCCACCGTGCCCATCACGCAGCAAGTTTTCCAGCAGATATATGCCTACAACAGCGTGCTGCGCGCCTCCTACCTCATGGTGAGTAACGGCGTGAAGCACTACTGCTGCCACGTTGACTACGAGCGCCACGAGGTGTGCTACCTGCCCGACATCCCCCACTACGCCGCCCTCTGAGTGGCCGCCCTGCCCCACCCCGCGGCGCGCCGGCGGCAAGGGTTATTGTTTTGAGGGGAAATAATTTTGAGAAAGAAATAATCTTTTTGAGGGAAAATAAAAATAAACGCGCAGCCATGCCGTTTTTTTTACAACAAGCCTCAGCCTACGGGCATCGCGCTTAAGTCAAGATGCCCTGCATCACTGAACCTATCCATCCCAACCTAACATTTTCAATTCTTTATGGGAAAATACTTTGGAACTGATGGCTTCCGCGGCGAAGCCAACGTAGTGCTCACGGCCAAGCACGCCTTCAAAATTGGCCGCTACCTGGGCTGGCTCTACAACGAGCGCCGACACTCCGGCACCCCCCAGCCTGCCCGCATTGTCATTGGCAAGGACACGCGCCGCTCCTCCTACATGCTGGAGTATGCACTGGCAGCCGGCATCACCTCCTCGGGCGCCGACGCCTACCTGCTACACGTCACCACCACGCCCTCAGTGGCCTACGTCACCAAGGCCGACGGCTTCGACTGCGGCATCATGATTTCAGCCAGCCACAACCCCTTCGATGACAACGGCATCAAGCTCATCAACGACCAGGGCGAAAAGATGGACGATGAAACCATCACGCTGGTGGAGGACTTCCTCGACGGCAAAACAGGCATACCGCCCTACGCCACAGGTGCCAACATAGGCCGCACCGTCGACTACATAGCCGGCCGCAACCGCTACATGGGCTACCTCATATCCCTCGGCCGCTACTCCTTCAAGGGCAAACGCATCGCCCTCGACTGCGCCAACGGCAGCGCATGGAACCTCGCCCCGCAGGTGTTCAACGCACTCGGTGCCAAGACCTTCGTTATCAACGCCGAGCCCGACGGCACCAACATCAACCGCAATGCCGGCAGCACGCACATTGAGCACCTGCAGCAGTACGTCAAGGAGAATGGCCTCGACGCCGGCTTTGCTTACGACGGCGATGCAGACCGCTGCCTCTGCGTCGACGAGCACGGCGAGGTGGTGGACGGCGACAAGATACTCTACATCTACGCACACTACCTCAAAGAGCGCGGCGAACTCGACACCAACACCGTGGTGGCCACCGTCATGTCGAACATCGGCCTCTTCAAGGCGCTCGACGAACAGGGCATCGATTACGCCAAAACGGCCGTGGGCGACAAGAACGTGTACGAATACATGGCCCAGCACCACAACTGCGTAGGCGGCGAGCAGAGCGGCCACATCATTTTCTCAAAATACGCCTCCACGGGCGACGGCATCCTCACCAGCCTCATGATGATGGAGGTAATGCTGGCCAAAAAGCAAACACTGGCCGAACTGGCCGCCCCTGTGCGCATCTATCCGCAAGTGCTTGAAAACGTGCGCGTCATCGACAAGCGCATCGTGCTCTCCGCTCCGCTCATACAGCAGGCCATAGCCCAAGCCGAGGCAGTCCTGCAGGGCAACGGCCGCATGCTGGTGCGCCCCTCGGGCACCGAACCCCTGGTGCGCGTCATGGCCGAGGCAGCCGACACCGACACCTGCCGCCGTTGCATAGCCATCGTCACCGACGCCATCGACGCCTGTGGCTTCCGTGCCTGAGCTCGACCTCATGGGCATCCACATCATCCTGACGGCGTGCCTGCCCATAGCCTACGCCATCCTGACCATGGAGTGACACGCCAGCACATCACTACCGCACCACCTCACGTGCGCCACAGCCAGCAACGGCCGTGGCGCACGTCTGTTTACACAGAATAGGGCGTAACGGAGGGTAAGGGATGGGGCAAAATCGCCACGCGGCGATAACCCCAACCTTATCCCCTCAAACACAACGCCATCACACTATACACAGAACAGAGGAGCCCAGCACGAGCACGGGCTTCGCCGGGACATAAAGCGGTCGCGTTCGTTGCACACGGCCGTGTGCAACGTCGTCCGCGGCCGTGTGCAACGTCGTCCATGGCCGTGTGCAACGTTGTCCATGGCCGTGTGCAACGATGAAAGCGGCATCCCGCCACACGAATGGGCTTAGCAGCAATGGTGTGGCGGCTGAGGAAAACGGCGGGCGAAGGAGTGGGCGCGGCTGTATCATTTCCCGAATGAAATGGGTGCGTTGGGCACCATCCATTTTCCCAACACCTAAATATCACACCCTTACGCGCCGCTCATTTCAAAAGAAAAACGTAATTTTGCCACGCATTCCTGGCACGAGGCCTTAGCGTAGGGCACGAAACAAGGGGAATGCTTAGCAAAACAAATGAACATACAGCAAGTAGCCGAGGCCCTTGAACGGTTCGCGCCGCTGCCGCTGCAAGAAGACTATGACAATGCCGGCTTGCAGATAGGACTAACAGCAGCCGAAGATGTGTCAGGGGTATTATTATGTCTTGACGTGACGGAAAATGTGGTGCGCGAGGCCGTGGCCAAGCACTGCAACATGATTGTGGCTCACCACCCGCTCATTTTCCGTCCGCTGCGTCACCTTACGGGCCAGACGCAGGTGGAACGCTGCGTGGCGATGGCTCTGCAGAAGGGCGTGGCGGTGTATGCCGCCCACACCAACCTGGACAACGCTCCCGGCGGCGTGAACTTCATGATGGCCGAAAAGCTGGCACTGGGGCAGGTGCGCTTTCTGCAACCCACTGCCGACGGTCGGGGCGGTAGCGGCATAGTGGGATGCTTGGCTCAGCCCATGGAGCCGGCGGCCTTTCTGCAACAGGTGAAGGACACCTTCGGCGTGCAGGCATTGCATCACAACGCGCTGCCCAGCCGCCTCATCCGTAAGGTGGCTCTGTGCGGCGGCGCGGGCGACTTTCTGCTCGACGCAGCCATCCGCCAGCAGGCCGACGCTTTCCTGACGGGCGAAATGGGCTACCACCGCTACTTTGGCCACGAGGACGAAATTCTCATCGGCGTGCTCGGACACTACCAGAGCGAGCAGTTCACCATACAACTCATGCAGCGCATACTGCACGAGGCGCTGCCCGACCTGCGCACGGTGGTAACGAGCGAAAACACCAACCCGATACACACTGTCTGAAGGTGGGTACAGTTCCTTTCCAGCGTATATATTATAATAAGGAGAGATTTACCCACCCAAAGTGAAATCATTGAACAATAATCCAAACACTTTATATTATATGGCTAAAAAAGACATCGCGGACATGCCCGTGGAACAAAAGCTGAAGAACCTCTACCAACTGCAAACGATGCTGTCGGAGATTGACCGCATCAAAATTCTGCGCGGCGAACTGCCACTCGAGGTGCAGGACCTGGAGGACGACATCGAGGGCATGACGCACCGCATCGGCAAGCACCAGGAAGAGATTGCCGCCCTGAAGGAGAACATCAAAGTGCGCGAGGGCAAAATCAAGGAGGCCGAGGCCGCCATTGCACGCTACAAAACGCAACTCGACGATGTGAAGAACAACCGCGAGTATGACATGCTCAGCAAGGAAATAGAATTCCAAAGCCTCGAGGTGGAACTGCAGAACAAGAAGACGGCCGAGGCACAGAAGGCCATCAAGCAGCACGAAGCCGACATCGACACGGCCAACGAGCAGCTCACCGAGCGCCGCGCTGACCTTGACGTGAAGAAGGCCGAGCTCGACGAAATTGTGCTCGAAACGAAAGCCGAGGAGGAGAAGCTGCGCGAAAAGGCCAAGTCGCTCGAACTGAGCATTGAGCCGCGTCTGCTCACGGCATTCAAGCGCATCCGCAAGAACAGCCGCAACGGTCTGGGCATCGTCTACGTGCAGCGCGACGCCTGCGGCGGTTGCTTCAACAAAATCCCGCCCCAGCGCCAGCTCGACATCCGCATGCGCAAGAAAATCATCGTGTGCGAATACTGCGGCCGCATCATGATTGACCCCGAACTGGCCGGCGTGAAGATTGAAAAACCCGTTGAGGAGAAACCCAAGCGTCGCCTGCGCAAGGCTGCTACAACCAAGGAGGCATAAGCCAGCAAGGGTTGTCGTACCTATACCTTATAGATAGATATGTAACATGTCCTTCCTCGTACCGCATTTGCCCACACCATTCAGGCAGTAGGCGCGCGGTGCGGGGCAGGACATAGCTTTTTTCTGAACATACAGCACCAAGCATCGGCTTATGCTTTTCAACTCGTTTGCCTACCTGCTGTTCCTGCCCATCGTGTTTTTGCTCTATTGGCACGTGTTCCGCCCGCTGCGCTGGCAGAACCTCTTCGTGGTGGCAGCAAGCTACGTGTTTTACGGCTGGTGGGACTATCGTTTTCTGTTTCTCATCCTCTTCACCTCGCTGTGCAGCTATGGCAGCGGCCTGCTGCTGGAGCACTTTGATGGTCAGCGGCGTGCCCGTAGCTGGGTGGCAGGTGCCAACATCGTGCTCAACCTAGGCATTCTGGGCGTGGCCAAATACTACGACTTTTTTATTGGCGAATGGGTGCGCGCCTTTGCAGCCCTCGGCATCACGTTGCATCCTGCCACGCTCCACATCATCCTGCCTGTAGGCATCAGTTTCTACACCTTCCAGGCACTGAGCTACACCGTCGACGTGTATCGCGGCACGCTGCGCCCTACACACAACTTGCCCGCCTTTCTGGCCTTCATCTCCTTCTTTCCGCAACTGGTAGCGGGACCTATTGAGCGCGCCACCAACCTGCTGCCTCAGTTTCAGCGGGCACGGCGGTTTGACTACGCGCTGGCAGTTGACGGCATGCGGCAGATGCTGTGGGGACTGTTCAAGAAAATGGTGGTGGCCGACACCTGCGCCACAGCCTGCAACGACATCTTTGCGCACTACGCCACCCTCGGCAGCTGCGAACTCATCATGGGTGCGCTGTTCTTTACCTTCCAAATCTACGGGGACTTCTCGGGTTACAGCGACATAGCCATCGGCACGGCCAAACTCTTCGGCATTCGCCTGATGCGCAACTTCAACGTGCCCTACTTCTCACGCGACATTGCGGAGTTCTGGCGCCGCTGGCACATTTCGCTCAACACGTGGTTTCGCGACTATGTGTACTTCCCCTTGGGCGGAAGCCGCGGAAGCCGTATGCTCACGCTGCGCAACACGCTCATCATCTTCATGCTGAGTGGCCTGTGGCATGGCGCTAACTGGACCTACGTGGTGTGGGGCGCCTATCACGCGCTGCTGTTTACGCCCCTCTTCATCATGGGCACCAACCGCCGCCACAAGGATGTGCCTGCTGCGGGCCGCCTGCTGCCACGCCCTGCCGAGGCCATGCAGATGCTGGCTACCTTTGCGTTTGTAGTGGTGGGCTGGGTCATTTTCCGCGCCGAGAGCATCACGCAGGCGGTACACTACCTGTGGCGCATGGTGTCGCACTTTAGCGAGCCTTGGCCCTCACACGGCAACACGCCCTTCATCTACTGCGGCCTTGTGCTGGTGGCCGAATGGCTGCAGCGCGACAAGGAGCATGCCCTGCAACTGCCCCACCACGGACTGCTGCGCCTGCGTGCTGCCCGATGGATGTGCTATCTGCTACTCACGGCGTGCACCTTCTTCCTGATGGGAAACCAGTCAACATTCATCTATTTCCAATTCTAACAGAAAGGCATGAAGAAATTCCTCTGTTACACCAGCCTCTTCACGCTCATCGTGCTCACGGTGCTCGCCGCCTTTGAGTGGAGCCTGCGGCGCATCCCCACCCTCTACACCGCAACGCATCAGGCACTGACTGAAAGGGCTCCGCAGCTGCATACGCTCATTATGGGCAGCAGTGTGGCGAAGGACGGCATCAACGCGCTGCTGCTCGACAGCACAGGGCGCGCCTACAACATGGCCATGCCTGGCGAACAGGTGACGTACGGCTACTTGAAGTTCTGCCACTACGCCGAACGTATGCCCCAACTACGCGATGTGGTGTGGGGACTGGCCTTTTACAACCTGTTTCAAGACGACCGCACGGACGTTGACGCCAGCAAGCGAGCGGGGCATCGCATCTACATGGGCATCGACACCACTGATGACTGGATGGACGGTGTGGAATGCCTTTCCACGAAAAGCCTTGCGCTACGCAAATGGACCGACTACTACATCAAAGGCAAAGACCTGATAGCCTGCGACACCTACGGATTGAACATGCAGATGCCCAAGGCGCAGCGCAGGAAGGGCTACCTGGACAACGCCGCCGAAAGGGCGCACGGACACAACAAGGAGGCACTCGACAACCATTCACTCATAGTTGCCAACGCCCACATGATTGACAGCGTGGCCACCCGCTGCGCCGCGCGGGGCATCAGGCTGTGGCTGGTGCTGCCACCCGTGTCGCGGCCCTACGGCAAAGCCTGCAATGCCTCTCTGCTGCGCGAGGCGGCCGACACCCTCAGCGCCATAGCGAGCCGCCACAAGGGCGTGTATGCCATCGACTACATGCTCGACGCGCGCTTCACCGACGACGACTTCTTCGACCGCAACCACCTTACCTGCGACGAGGGGGCACGCAAGTTTACACTCCTGCTGCGCCACGACATGCGGCAGCACTGCCCCCAAGCATTGCGCTGACGCTATACCCCCACACCGACAAGCACAGCGGCTCCCATGTGCACGGAACGAGCATGCCTCTCGTTCGCAGCACATGGGAGCCGCTGTGCTCTGTTTCCTTCAGCACCTCACTGCTGGTCGTGGTGGGCCATACGCTGCCAGGCCAGTTCCTCAAAGCGCGTGCCAGGCTGGCCGTAGTTGGCATAGGGGTAGATGCTGATGCCGCCGCGCGGCGTGAAGAGGCCCGTCACCTCAATGTACTTGGGCTGCATAAGGCGTATGAGGTCCTTCATGATGATGTTTACGCAGTCCTCGTGAAAGTCGCCGTGGTTGCGAAAGCTGAACAGATAGAGCTTGAGGCTCTTGCTCTCCACCATCTTGAGGGCGGGAATGTAGGAGATGCGTATCTCAGCAAAGTCGGGCTGGCCTGTGATGGGGCACAGACTGGTGAACTCGGGGCAGTTGAAGCGCACCCAGTAGTCGTTGTCGGGGTGCTTGTTGTCGAAGGTTTCGAGCACCTCGGGCGCATAGTCGCTTTTATATTCCGTTTTGCGGCCCAGGGCGTGCAGTGTCAGGTCTTCGCGCATGGTTTGTGGTGGGTTTTAGGGATGATGGTTGAATGGGGGCGTGCTATATATAATAAGGAGTGGTCAATGCTTCTGCGCCTTGCGTTGCAGATAAGTTTCGAGTCCCCTGCGACGCAGCGTGCAGGCGGGGCAATGGCCGCAGCCATCGCCAGGCACGCCGTTGTAGCAGGTGAGTGTGCGCTGGCGAATGAGGTCGAGCACACCGAGTTCGTCGGCCAGCGCCCAGGTTTCGCATTTGTCCATCCACATCAGTGGGGTGTGAATGACGAACTGCTCCTCCATGGCCAGGTTGAGCGTTACGTTGAGCGAGCGGATGAAACTGTCGCGGCAGTCGGGATAGCCCGAGAAGTCGGTTTGCGACACCCCCGTTACGAGATGCCTGATGCCGCGTTCGCGTGCCACCACGGCGGCCATGCTCAGAAAGAAGAGGTTGCGCCCCGGCACAAACGTGTTGGGCGGCGCGCCGGCGGGCTTCTCGCGGTCCATGGCGATGGAGGGGTCGGTTAGCGCGTTGCTCGAAAGCCTACCGATGAGGTCGGCATCGAGGCACGTAAAGGGCACGTCCGCCTCCTCGCAAATCTGGCGCGCCAGGTCGGCTTCGAGCACGTGCTTCTGCCCGTAGCGGAAGCACAATGCCTGCACTTCCTGAAACTCGCGCAGTGCCCAGAAGAGGCAGGTCGTAGAGTCTTGTCCGCCGCTCAGCACCACGAGCGCCCGGGAGTTGTTGAGATTCATGTGTGATGTGTATTTGTTTTATTTGTTTTATGGTGGGTACTACCCATTCACTTTGTCAGGTTCCCGATTTATCTCTGCAGGCAGAGTGTCTGCTCACGAAAGAGTGTGATGCGGGCATCGTGACTGAGGAATACTGGCAGTATGCACCAGAGATAAACGGAAAGATGACAAAACGTAAATCTACAATGATTCCATCTTATTCGGTAGGAATGAATAGGACTCACCTCGTGTCAAGATAGTCATGGCAAGCATCAGGGTGGCTGCGGGTAGCCTACTTATGGGCCTGCAGCCTTTGCAATTCTCTGAGCATCTGCTCGGGAGCATACACAAAGTGCACGTAGACGGAGTCGGCGCCGATTCGCTGCTTGGCCTGCCTAATGAATTGATCGGAATACTCCCTCACCATCACGTCGCGAGACATCTTCGTTGTATCGATTTGCACCAAGTGTCGGCTGGCATCGAACTTATAATCCACCACCGACTGTATGGCCTTGACCGTAGTGGCGAAATCGTGGAACACGGGTGTATTCACCTTGGTTAGGCGCATCTGCACAATCGACGAGGCGCGGCGACGCGATTTGATTTTCACCTCATGTGTGATAAATCCGTCGAAACCGAAATCCTGCTTCAGCCTCGCCTGCCACGCCCTGAAGTGCTCTTTGCGCGTTTGCTCGTCGAGCCGCTTGTAGTTGCTGGGCATGATGACGAATATGTGCGGTTTGCGCGGTGCAAGCGAGTCCTGCAAGGCCCGCAGCGTAGGACTCAGAAAGTTGTCCACATAACCTATGACGAGTGAAAAGGGGAACGTTTCCTTCTCAAATTGCGCCAAATCGTGCTCCGTCATGGCCAGTTCGTGCTCGGTTTGCGTGGCCCGATACTGCTTGTACCACCCAAACGATAGCGCTGCCAAAAGCAGGGTGAGGAACGTGGCAAGCAAGGTGATACGCAAGCGGTTCTTGCGCCGTTTGTAAGCTTCATAACGGTTGAACAGCTTGTCGAAGTCTACTTTTAGCAGAAACTCCAATACATGGTAGAAGCAGTATTTGCGCCCTAAGTGTCCGGCGTCCCCCTTGCCCGTCACATAGATGGGACAGTTGCGCGTGGCCAGGATGCCATCGATAGCAGGGTGCATCCCACTGAACACGTTGTCAATGTAAACGGGAATCACGAGCCCCGTGTCGCCGTTGTGCGTGGTCAGGAAATATTCTATCTCATCCTTCACGAAAGGCGACTGCGCTGCGTGGGGCGAACATATCACGATGAGGTAACGCGACAGAGCCAGGTTCTCACGCAGTTCGTCGGAGAAGTTGCGGTTCTGTGCCGACAGGTCGGTCAGGTCAAAGTAGATGGGGCGTACGCGCTCATCATCTTCAGGGCGGTTGTCCTCCGCCACCTCATTGTGCGGATACACGTATTTTTCAATGCGCTGGTGCAAATCGGCAGCCACTGCCACATCCTTGCGCGAATAGGAGATAAAAGCAAAAGGCGTTCTGTTCACAATGGTATGTAGGATAAATAAAAGATTGGACTTCGTTTGCCGCCCCCTTTCTAAAAGCGCAGGCGGAACACGTTGTAGGAGATATGGCTGTCGACGACGTCGCTGCCCTCGTGGCGTTTCAGCCAGCGCACCACACGCACCGTGACGGGGAGGGCCAGAATTTCGTAGAGCGTTTTCAGCACAATCTGGTTGAGCATCAGCAGCGGCATCACGGCCCAAGGCACCACGCCGCCCAGCGCCAAGGGGAAGAACACGAGTGAGTCGGCCGTTTCGCCCACCACCGTCGACACGATGGCACGCAACGAGAAACGGCGCTTTCCGCCGTGGCGCAACTTCATGCGGCTCATCACGTAGGCATTGAGAAACGAGCCCACGAGGAAGGCCAGAAACGAGGCACCGGCAATGCGCGGAGCCAGTCCGAACACGGCGTGAAAGCCCTCATCGCCCTGCCAATAGGGCGCGCCGGGCAACAGGTCGGCCACAAAGCCAAAGAGCACGAACAGGAAATTCATGAAGAAGCCCATCCATATCACCAGCCGCGCACGGCCATAGCCCCACACCTCCACCAAGCAGTCGTTGATGATGTAGGAAACGGGAAACACAATAAGCCCGGCCGTGAGGTCGAGCGGTCCCAGAGCCACCTGTTTTGTTTCGAGGAGATTGGCAGCAATCAAACAAACGCAGAAAAGCACACCCAACACAAAGAACGGTATGCTTACCGCCTGCTGCGGGCGGTGAGTAGCATCAGCATTCATATTCTTGTTTTTTACGAGGTTTAGCAAGCACTCGGATTGTTATCGGGTGCAAAGATAGTGCAAGGCGAGAGGAGGACAAAATGCAAAGCTGCAAGATTTGCATTTTTCATCCCGAGCCGCAGCCTATCTTATTCAAAGTAGTGCAAGGCGAGAG
>SFEP01000048.1 GCA_004557185.1 Bacteroidales bacterium | reverse complement strand
TACTACGCAAAAGTACAAAATCCTGTTGACATACACAATTTTTCAGATGCTTATTACATTGATAAACAACGCGTTAATACTTTGTTAAGGATTGACTACTTATCGTAAGAGTTGCGTTATTGGGTGGGCGAAATAACCGCTGCCCCTTGCATCCTATATGTTGAGATATCCTTATAATCCCTCTGACTTAGCGATGAATTACTTGATACCTCTCTTGTTCAGTGCCTCGCTATACTTCTTGGCGTTTTGCAAGTGTTCGGCATAGGTGGCGGCGAAGTTGTGTGTGCCAGAGAAATCCTCCTTGGCACACATATATATATAAGGATGCGTGGTGAAGTGGAGCACGGCTTCGATGCTGGCGAGTGAAGGGATGCAGATGGGTCCAGGGGGCAGACCTTCGTTGCGATAGGTGTTGTAAGGGCTGTTGGCAGTGAGGTGCTGGTGCATGATGCGACGCAGGGCGAAATTCTGCAAGGCAAATTTCACCGTGGGGTCGGCCTGCAGTTTCATACCTTTACGCAGGCGGTTAAGGTACATGCCGGCTACTTTGGGGCGTTCTGCATTGTTCGCTGTTTCCTGTTCTACAATCGAGGCCAGCGTCACTACCTCGTCGGGCGTGAGACCTGCTTTCTGTGCCAATTGCTTGCGCTCTGCTGTCCAGTAGGCGTCGCGCTCACGTTGCATGCGGTTGAGCAATTGTTCGGGTGATATGGTCCAATACACTTCGTAGGTGTTCGGCAGGAACAGGCAGGGAGCGGTGGCTACGGTAGCGCCGTGCGCGGCGAGTAGCGTGCTGTCGGTAAAGGCGGCGGCAAGCGAGGCTGAGTCTGCTTGCAGCAAATGCGACAGACGCTCGGCCAGCGCAGGCATGGTGTGCACAATGGGAATAACCAGGCGCACAGGTGTCTGACGGCCGTTACGCAAATGGCGCATCAACTGCAGAGAACTGATGGATGGGCTCACCTCGTAGCGGCCAGGGCGCACATGTTTGCCATAGCCCAACACCATGCCACTAAGTTTGACGCCAGCCATGGTGTGAGGTTGCGCCGTAGCTTCCAGTTTGGCATACACGGAGTCAGCCGTATCATCGCTGTCAACATACACGTAGGTAGACTCATGACGTGTACTGAAACTGGCAAAGAACCAATAGGCTACTATGAGTGCCGAAAGCAGGAGAGAGAGTATAACAAGCAGACGTTGTTTTGACTTTTTCATAAAGCAATGGTTTTAGATAGAAACGGATAGGGTAGGGCAAGCAGGCCACAGCATCCATATAGCTCGGCTTTCGTGGTGGCTAAGCGTCCTTTTGATGGGGCAAAAGTACAGCAACGCGTACGAAGTGCCAAGTCGGTTGCTTTAAAAATGTACTGCGACCATGATATTGCACAAAAAAAGTAGTTTTGGGCGAATTTCCCCTTTCCATCGTTGGTTAGTAGGATCTGTTTTACTACTTTTGCACAAATAATAACTCTTTGTGCTTAATTATCGGCCTTGTATGCCTTTGCTTGTATTCGTAGCAAAAGCGTAGGCCATCAATCTCACAGCATGGAAACAGCTCATCAGTACACGGATTTTGTAAGTCTGATAGAAAAGAGCATCAAGGCAAACTGGGATCTTGATGCGTTGACCGACTACCAAGGTACTACGTTGCAGTATAAAGACGTAGCGCGCAAAATTGAAAAACTCCACATCCTTTTTGAAAATGCAGGCATTTGCCGCGGCGACAAGATAGCACTCTGCGGTCGCAACAGTGCCAATTGGGCTACGGCTTTCTTGGCCACGCTCAGTTATGGTTGCGTAGCTGTGCCCATCCTGCACGAGTTTATGGCTCATCAGGTGCACGACATTGTCAACCATAGCGGTGCCCGTTTGCTCTTCGCTGGCGACCAGGTTTGGCCCGACCTTGATGCCGAAGCCATGCCGCAGCTCGAGGGTGTCATCAACATTCCCGACTATTCGTTGCTCGTATCGCGTACGGACCGCCTTACCGAGGCTCGCGAGCACCTCAACGAGTTTTTTGGCCGCAAATATCCCAAGTATTTCCGCAAGGAGCACGTTACCTACTCCCACAATCCTGACCCTGATGCGCTGGCTCTCATTAACTATACCAGCGGCACCACGTCTAACTCCAAGGGCGTGCTGCTTCCCTACCGCGCCCTGTGGTCAAACTACCTCTTTGCCGTGGAAGTGCTGGGTAATAACGTGAAGCGTGGCGACAGCGTTATCTCCATGCTCCCCTTGGCACACATGTACGGCATGGCCTTTGAGTTCATCTTCGAGTTCCTACATGGTTGTCACGTGTACTATCTTACGCGCATCCCTTCGCCCAAGATTGTGCTGCAGGCCTTTGCCGATGTCAAGCCGGCCATTATCATTGCTGTGCCGCTCATTATCGAAAAGATTATCAAGAAAAACGTTCTGCCGCGGCTACAGACGCCCAGCATGAAGGTGCTGCTCAAACTGCCCGTTATCAGCACGCGCATCTGCGACAAAATCCGCGAAAACCTGGTCGAGGCTTTCGGTGGCCGCTTCTACGAGATCATTATCGGTGGTGCTGCCTTCAACAGCGAAGTGGAAGACCTGTTGCACAAGATTGGCTTTAACTATACCGTGGGCTATGGTGCTACGGAGTGCGCCCCTATCATCAGCTACTCCGATTGGCATACTTTCGTTAAGGGTTCGTGCGGCCGTGCAGTGCCTCGCATGGAGGTGAAAATCAACAGCAGCGACCCGCAGCATGTGGCAGGTGAAATTCTGGCTCGTGGTGCCAACACCATGCTTGGTTACTACCGCAATCCCGAGGCCACCGCTGCCGCACTCGATGAAGAGGGTTGGTATCACACGGGCGACCTGGGGTTGATGGACGAAGATGGCAACATCTTCATTCGTGGCCGTTTGAAGAACATGCTGCTCGGTGCTTCGGGTCAGAACATTTATCCCGAAGAGATTGAAGACAAACTCAACACGTTGCCTTACGTCAATGAGAGCATTGTCATTCAGAAGGGTGAAAAGCTCTATGCCCTCATTTACCCCGACTATGATGAAGCCGAAAAGGCTGGTCTTGACAGCAACGGTCTGCGCCACCAGATGGAGCAAAATCGTCAAGACCTCAATGGCATGGTAGCCTCCTACGAGCGTCTGTCGGGCTTCAAGTTGGTTGAGCAGGAGTTTGAGAAAACCCCGAAGCGCAGCATCAAGCGCTACCTTTATGCCAACGCTGACATTGACTGACACGTCGCATTAAGCTACTCCATGAGTGGCGTACATATATAATAAGGGGTGCGGCCTGCATCATGATGCTGGGACGCGCCCCTTTTCTTCACCTAACGTAGCATTCACCTAAGCATTCAACACCTATGGCAGAAGCAACATCGGCCGTTTTGCGTACCGAGGGCCTTGTCAAGCGATATGGCAAGCGCACCGTGGTCAATGGCGTTTCGTTCGACGTGAAGCAGGGCGAGATTGTAGGACTCCTTGGCCCGAACGGTGCCGGCAAAACCACTTCGTTCTACATGACCACGGGCTTGGTGGTACCCAACGGTGGCCGCATCTTTCTCGACAACGAGGAAATCACCACCGACCCCGTCTATAAACGTGCGCAGAAAGGCATTGGTTATTTGGCACAGGAGGCCTCTGTATTCCGCAAAATGAGTGTAGAAGACAATATTGCCTCCGTGCTTGAACTCACAGGCCGCAGCAAGGAATACCAGCGCGAGAAACTCGAAAGTCTCATCACCGAGTTTCGCTTGCAGAAAGTGCGCAAGAATCTGGGCGACCAGCTTTCGGGCGGTGAGCGCCGGCGCACCGAGATAGCCCGCTGCTTGGCCATCGACCCCAAGTTCATCATGCTCGACGAGCCCTTTGCAGGTGTCGACCCCATTGCTGTGGAGGACATCCAGTTCATTGTGTGGAAACTCAAGGACCGCAACATCGGCATTCTTATTACCGACCACAATGTGGAGGAAACCCTCTGCATCACCGACCGCGCTTACCTTCTCTTTGAAGGCCGCATACTTTTCCAAGGCACGCCCGAGGAACTGGCCGAAAACCAGGTGGTGCGCGACAAATATCTAACCAACAGTTTCAAGCTCCGCAAAAAGGACTTTCAACTTATGGGCCAGCAACGAGGCCAGTAAGCATGGAGCGGCGAAGTGGCATGTGGCATCTTACCCTTTCGTGGTAGGTGCCATGCCGCTTCGCCGTTTTGCGTCGTGCGGGCGAACGGAACGCACCTGCTCATTTCTCTTTCCTTCGAAACCTTAAAACATCACAAACTATGTCCCTCTTACTTTCCTTAGCCCTTACGGCCCATGCCATGGCTTCTACTCCGCACGACACTGTGCCTGTGCCGCAAGCCTCCTGCCAGGGCCCGTACGTCATCACCACGCCTTACACTACCGACTCGCTCAATGCCAAAGGCAAGACGTTCGACGTGCTCGACCTCCTTAAGCAGAATGAGCGCATGGTGCTGCCTACTGCGGTGCGCACGGGGCTGCCCACCACCGTTTGTCGCCGCGACGAGCGTCTCACCGTGGCTGCCGACAGTCTGCCTGCCCTGCGCGTCCTGCGTTTTAGCGTGCAGACGCCCCGCTTTGTCAAGGCCAACCTGAAGGTGCAGGGCTTGGCGCACCACCGTGTGTTTGTCGACGGACGTGAATGCACAGACGGCAAACTCAATCTGGCTCCAGGCCGTGTGGAAGTGACGCTGCAGGCTCTCACTACCAAGACCGACTGCGACAGTTTGCACGTAGACCTTGTGGGTGAGAATCTCAGCGGCGTGCTTGTCAATCCTGAGGGCAAGCGTCCCTACACCATGGCCGACATGCTGCAGGGCAACCACTACTACCGTGTGTCACTCTCGCCTACGGGTAAATACCTGCTCACCGTGAGCTACAACCGCAAGGCTGACGGCGGCGTGCAATACAGCACCACACTCAGCGAACTTGCCAGCGGCCACCAGCTGATGAAGCGCAACGAATACGTGTCGTGGAGCTGGCTGCCTGGTGCACGCGATGTGCTTTATTACACCCGCAGCGCCGCCAACGGTCGTGAACTGGTGGCTTATACGCCTGCCGACGGTGCCGAGAAAGTGCTGGCCGACCAGATGCCCAACGGTTCCTTCACCGTGTCGCCCACCGACGATTACCTCATCTTCACCATCACAGAGGAAGGCAAGCCTTCGAAAAAAGGACTCAAACTCATGAACGAGCCCGACGACCGCATGCCGGGCTGGCGTAACCGCGTAGCACTTTGGCACTACGACCTGCGCACAGGGCTTACGCGCCGCCTCACCTATGGCCACAGCAACGTGTGGCTGAATGACATCTCGCACGATGGCCGCCAGCTCCTGCTGCAGTATTCACGCTTCGACGCCTCACGTGCACCCTTCGACCGCACTACCTTTGTCAGCATGGACGTAGCGAGCGGCAAGGTCGACACCCTGCTTTGCGACACTGCTTTTGTGAGCAGCGCCCGCTTCTCGCCCAATGCCAAGCAACTCCTGCTCACCGCCTCGCCGCTCGCGTTCGGTGGCATTGGCAGCGAAGTGAAGCCCGGCCAGGTGCCCAATGCCTTCGACTACCGCCTCTACCTCTACGACATGGCCGCTCGCAGCGTCAAACCCTTGTTGCCGTGCTTCGCTCCCTCTGTGGGCAGCACCATGTGGTCGAAAGCCGACGGCATGATATACTTCCGCGCTGCCGACGGCTGCGATGAGCGCCTCTTTCGTCTCGACCCTGCCACGGGGCGCGTCATTCGCTACGAACTTCCCGTCAATGTCGTGTCAGACTATTCCATTGCCTCCGCTGCCACACGTCCGCAGGTGGTCTTCTTTGGTCAAACGGGCGAAAGGGCTCGTGAAATGTTCACGGCACGCCTCACCAGCGAGGTGCGTCCCTCTGCGCGCCGCATCGGGCCCAACGATTTCGACAAACTCTATGCCGACGTGGCCATCGGCACCGTGCACGATTGGAGCTTCAAGGCTGAGCGTGGCGACACGGTGCGCGGCTTCTACTTTCTGCCGCCTCACTTCGATGCCTCCAAGAAGTACCCCGTCATTGTCTATTACTACGGCGGCTGCACGCCCACAACCAAGCAACTTGAGTTCCAGTATCCGCTGCAGGTGCTTGCCGGCCAGGGCTACGTGGTCTACGTGGTTGAACCCAGCGGCGCCATTGGCTACGGTCAGGAGTTTGCCGCCCGCCACGTCAACACCTGGGGCCATGAGTCGGGCGACGACATCATTGCAGGCACCAAGGCCTTCCTGGCCGCCCATCCTTGGGCGGATGCCAAGCGTGTGGGCTGCATGGGGGCCTCGTACGGCGGTTTCATGACACAGTACCTGCAAACGCAGACCGACCTCTTTGCCACAGCCATCTCGCACGCCGGCATCAGCAACATTGCCTCCTATTGGGGCGGCGGTTACTGGGGCTACACCTATGGCGAATGTGCACAGTACGGCAGTTTCCCCTGGAACAACCCCGACCTCTACGTCAAGCAGTCGCCCCTCTTCAACGCCGATAAAATCCGCACACCTTTGCTCCTGCTCCACGGCACGGCCGACACCAACGTGCCCACCAACGAGAGCCAGCAGCTCTTCACGGCACTCAAAATTCTGGGCCGCCCCGTCACCTACATCCAGATAGAGGGCGAGGACCACGTCATCAGCAACTACCAAAAGCGCCTGGCCTGGCAGGATGTCATCTTTGCCTGGTTCGCCAAATATTTGCAGGACGACGCCACTTGGTGGGATGCCCTTGAGCTTCAGTAATCCGCTCCCCGTCATGCAGCAGCATTTACGGTCGCCCGCCGTTCCTCTCTTTACCGCAAAGGCTGGACTACCCCGCGTAGCCCAGCCTTTGTATGATGCTCCCCCCGCTCCTTCGCCAAAGGTTAGATAGCGTGCAGCGCGTGACGAAAATGTAAAACTTGCGACTTTCGTTTTGTTCTCCTATCGGCTTATACTATCTTTGCAGACGAGAATAGGGTTTTTACGTACTAATCAGCGGGAATAATCTACGAAACGCTGGCATGGCAACCTTTGCACACGATGCTTTGTCCCCCCCAAGGATGCCAACTTTCTTTTTGAGTTTGTTTATTCTTTCTACGTTCCCGCAAGTTGTGCGTATCGCCCATAACCACGCACTTTCAGCCCTCTGCCTGTATCATGGTATGCCAGCAGAGCGTCCCGCAAGAAACACTTTAATCCATCAAATCAAATAACAACAATCATGAAAAAAACATTTTTACAACGTTTCTTTCTGCCTCTATGCATGCTGACGCTGTTTGGCATGTGGGGAGGAAGTAGCATGAAGGCTGAAAATTTCAGTAAGACTTACTCCTATGGACATTTAACGGGGTGGTCGTTGACTGATTACTCAGATAAAAAATCTTATTATCTTGTACCGAACAGTGGATCCGTGTCTGTGGCGACTATTGCTGACATTTTCACCGATAAGACCATCACAAGTGCTGTAAAAATTACGATAAATTCGGCTACGTTTGGTAGTGGTACTAATCCAAGTGCTTCAAATTACACGATTTATACCGATGAAACCTGCACAACAGCTGTAAATGCAACTCAAGGTGGAACGCTTCCTACTTCAAGTTCCTACGAAGACGTTATATATACAGAAAATCACAAAACCAGGCAAACAAATCCGTCTCAAATCCATCAAAGTTGAATTTACATATTCTACTGGTGGCGGTGAAACAGAGTTTGCTCCTACTATCACAACGCAACCGCAAGGCGCAACTTATGAATTGAATGCTACGGCTGCAGCGCTTACGGTGGAAGCATCAGGCAATCCTGCACCTACTTTCCAATGGTATTCTAACACGGAGAACAATAACACCACTGGTACAGCAATAACGGGTGCCACTAAGGCTACCTATACTCCTGCAACCACCACCTCGGGCACAATTTATTATTATTGCGTTATTTCTAATTCAAAAGGTAATGTTACCTCCGATGTGGCTGCTGTGACTGTTAAACCTGCATTCTCTGGAAGCGTCTTGACGATGAGTGGTGCCAGCGACGCGAACATTAAATTTGTTGAGGGTTTATCAAGTGCATCAGGGGCAATTTGGAGTAACTCAACGCCACTCTCTTACAATGGAATCACCCTATCAGGCAGTGTGACATCTGGATCTAACTATACATATTATGATGGAACGCTGGTTCGATTCTACACAAACAATAACATTGTGATTACCCCTGCCAGCGGCATCGTCATTGAGAAAGTCGAAATCGTACGTGATACAAATACAAGCAAAAATACTGGTACAATCCATTGTGCTGGCCTCACTGCATCAACAGAGAACACCACGACCAACACCAATGTATTTATAGGAAATGCCACAACAGCCGTAACGTTCACCGCTGACGCACAAAGTCGTTTCACAGCAATCAAGGTTTATTACAGCGGTTCTGCTGCTGGCATCGTCAATGCTCCTGTGTTTGATGTAAGCGAAGGTACCTATTTCGAAGCGCAGACCGTGAAAGTGACGGATTATGATAGCGGCTTGAAGTACTATTATACGACCGACGGTTCTGACCCCGCACTGGATGCTACATTCCAGCCGACAGGCGCAACGGTAGCATACAATGATGCAACGGGTGTGAGCATATCTTCAAACACCACGCTGAAGATGATTGCAACAGACGAAGTGAACGTGAGTGCAATCACAACGGCAGTTTATACTATCTCCACTCCCGACGCAACATCTATCATGGGACTTCGCAACCTTGGTGCAGGCACATATTCCATCAAACTGACGGACGCTATTGTTACTTACGTCAAGGATAAGAATGCGTATGTGCAAGATGCCACGGGTGGTTTGATGCTTTATGCAACAAACACCTTGAAAGTCGGCGATAAAATCAACGGTCCTGTCAACGTCGTTCTTATTGATTACAACGGAACGGATGAAGCTACCACCTTTGACGTGTCCGCTGCGACCATCACTTCCAACAACGCTCTTCCGACCGTAAAGGAATTGAGCATTGCAGACCTCCTCACAGGTGACGGCATGAAGAAATACGAAAGCATGCGTGTGAAAATCACCAATGCAGCCGTGAAAGAAGCCATTGTTTCTCGTAACGGTACAATCGCACAGGGTGAAAATTCGATTGCACTTCGTGAAGGTGTTTCAGGTTGTTTGAGCACAACGTGCATGATGAATGTCAATGCAATTGGCAACGTCATCGGTTATCCCACAACCTATACTAATGGTGCAGGAGAAACTACCTATCAGTTGAACGTCTATAGCGCCGCTGCCGTTGAAGAAACGGGTTACAACCTCGCTGTGTCAGCAGCAGGTTATGCCACCTACTTCAACTCCACCAAGGCTTACACGCTGCCTGCTGGCGTAAAGGGTCATATCTGGGATCTTTCTAACGCACTGGTCAATACTTACGCTCCTGGAAGTGTGGTTCCCGCCAATGAACCTCTCGTAATTGAGGCTGCAAAAGGCAACTATGCCTTGATGTTCACCACTACGGAACAGCAGCCTGTCGTTAACAATACCCTTGAAGGTACGGATGAAGCCACGCCTCTCACCGACGACCCCAGCTCTTACTACTATGGCCTTTCGCTCAATGCAAGCAGCGAACTGAGCTCTGTCGGTTTCTATTGGATGAATCCCACGGGTGCTGCCTTCACTAACGGTGCCCACAAGGCTTACCTCAAGCTGGCCAAGGCCACCTTCAGCCCGTCAATGGTCATGAGCGCCTTCCCCTTCAACGGCTCCGCCACCGGCATCGACCACATCGCCACAGGTGCCGACACCACGAAGTCAGTCTACGACCTCAGCGGTCGGCGCGTGAACAAGGCCATCAAGGGCATTTACATTGTAAACGGCAAGAAAGTGCTTGTAAAATAAACTCAATCATTCGCAATTATGAAAAAGAAATATTTGGCTCCCCAACTCACCTCACCCATGATGGTTGCCGAGCACTCCCTGCTGCTCAACACCTCCAACGTACAGGGCGACGGAAACCAACTCTCTGACAGAAAAGAAGACTTCTGGCATGACGAGCCCGAGGACGGCGCTTCCTTCAAGTGGGAAGAATAACCCTCCTGCCAACATCGATAACCCTCTTGACCCCAAGTGTGCAGCCGCATGCTTGGGGTCGTTTCTGTGATGGCCCATGCGCCTGGCTGCATGCCGTTTTCCCGTGCCGCGCAACCTTGGCTGCAAGGCACGAATCCGTTGCTGAAAGGCGCGAAACCGTGGCTGCATGGCCTCAAATGGTTTGCCACGCCGCCGTTGCACGTCTGCCACGGCGCCGTGGCACGTCTGCCATGCCGCCGTGGCACGTCTGCCACGGCGCCGTGGCAAACCATTTGGCCGCATTCCGTCACAGAAATCTGCCTTGCAGAGATGGTTACTCGCCTTTCCGTATCGGTTAGATGTATATTTTCTTTTCCCCCAAGCCTCATGCGAAAGAATAAATGCCTACTACGCAGCGCGAAGTGCGGTGCTGAATGGTGATATATTCTGCCAGCCACGGCTTGGTGGTGAAATATCCTATATTACGAGCGTTTGCTTGGCATGCATGTAGGGTAATAGTTAATTTTGCAAGCGATAAAGATGTCTTACACGCGCCCAGCCTGCCTCTTGCTAAAAAAGGCTGGAGGGATAATAAAGAAATGAATTTGTGATGAAGAAGATTGCGAAAACACTGACAGCACTCGTGGGAAACACGCCGCTGCTCGAACTGGGCCGGTTTTCTGCCAGCGAGGGCCTTGCCACGCCGCTCGTGGCGAAGGTTGAGTATTTCAATCCCGCCGGCTCGGTAAAGGACCGCATTGCACTGGCCATGATTGAAGACGCCGAGCAGCGCGGTTTGCTGCAACCCGGCGCCACCATCATCGAACCCACCTCGGGCAACACGGGCGTGGGACTGGCCTTCGTCAGTGCCGTGAAGGGCTACCACCTCATTCTCACCATGCCCGAAACGATGAGCGTGGAGCGCCGCAACCTGGTGAAAGCCTACGGCGCGGAGGTGCGGCTCACCAGCGGTAAGGACGGCATGAAGGGAGCCATACGCGCTGCAGAGGCCCTGCGCGACAGCATACCCGGTTCCGTCATGCTGCAGCAGTTTGAAAATGCTGCCAACCCAGCCCGCCACGTGGCCACCACAGGCCCTGAAATAT
This sequence comes from Bacteroidales bacterium, assembly GCA_004557185.1. Taxonomy (GTDB): domain Bacteria; phylum Bacteroidota; class Bacteroidia; order Bacteroidales; family Bacteroidaceae; genus Alloprevotella. Next base: position 13,607 of record SFEP01000048.1, on the reverse strand, counting down.
GGGAGCAGACAGCGGGTGAGGTAGACATCTTTGTGGCTGGCGTAGGCACGGGCGGCACGGTGAGCGGTGTGGGCCGCTACCTGAAGCAGCAAAATCCAGCCGTCAAGGTCTATGCCGTGGAGCCCTCCACCTCGGCCGTGCTCCACGGGCAGCCCGCCAGTGCACACAAGATACAGGGCATTGGTGCCGGTTTTGTGCCCGCCACCTACGACCCCAGTGTGGTGGACGAGGTGCTCGACGTGGACAGCGACGACGCCATTCGCACCGCGCGCAAACTGGCTCACACCGAGGGCTTGCTGGTGGGCATCTCCTCGGGCGCAGCAGTGGCGGGTGCCCTGATGCTGGCCAAGCGACCCGAGAACCGCGGCAAGCGCATTGTGACGCTGCTGCCCGACACGGGCGAGCGTTACCTCACCACGGTGCTCTACGACACGGAGAACTATCCGCTGTAAACATCGCTGCGTGCCCGGCGCCGCACGAAACGACAGCCACATGGCATCCACACAGAAACAGAGCCAAATCGCAAAGGCAGCGGTTTGGCTCTGTTCCTGTAAGGGGGGCGGTTGTCAGAATTCGATGGAGAGGCGCAGGTTGATGAGTCGGCCCGTGAGGTAGTTGGGCACGGCATACTGGGTGTTCGATATGTCGGTCACCCAATAGTAAGAGTTGACGTTGCTAATGCCAAGGAGGTTGAAGGCATCGAGGCCGAGCCACATGTTCTTCACCGCACGCCGCTCGCGTTTGCCAATGCGCACGGCATCGCTGCTGATGATGCGGTAACTCATGCCCACATCCACGCGTTTGTAGGCCGGTGCACGGTGGGCGAGCAAACCGCCCTGTGTGCGCGGTGCGCCAAAGGGCAGACCGTCGGCAAAGGCCGCCTTGAGCGTCATGGTCCAGCGCGTGGTGCCAGGGAAGTAGTCGGTGAAGAAGAGCGACACGTTGTAGCGCTGGTCAGTGGGGCGCGGCATCCACACACCGTTACGCTTCTCCTTGGTGCGCATGAGTGAGAAGGTAATCCAGGAGTCGGTGCCGGGCACGAACTCGCCGTAGAGCTTGAAGTCGATGCCCGCCGCATATCCCTTGGCCACGTTGCGGCCGTAGTAGACCAGGCGCATGTTGTCGACGGTGTAGGGGATGAGGTCAGAGAGGAGTTTGTAATAAGCCTCGCCCGTAAGCCTGAAGGGACGGCCTGCCCAGCGGAAGTTGTAGTCGGCACCCGCCACAAAGTGAATGGAGCGCTGCGAGCGTATGTGGCGGTTAAGGCGCACGTCGGCCACGCCATTGACCATGACGGTGTCCTTGAGTTCCTTGTAGAACGGTGCCTGATAGTAGAAGCCTGTGGCCAAGCGGAAGGTCCATTGCGGAGCTTTCGTGGGCAGGAGGCCCACTGAGAGGCGGGGCGAAAAGAGCGTTTCGCCGTTCCACGACCAGTGGCTCAGGCGCAAGCCGTAAGTGAGGTTCCACAGTCCCACCTTGCTCTGTATGCGCCAGGCATCCTGTGCGAAGAGGGCGAGGCGGCTTGAGGAGATGCTGTCTGACGAGCGCAGGCAGTAGATGAAGCGTAGCATGTCGGGGTCGTAGGGCAGGGTGTAGTCCATGGAGTCGTGCAGTTCCCACTCACGGGCCCGCTCTCTGATTTTTTCATGCTGAAAGTCGAAGCCTGCCTGCAAGGTGTGCGAGGCTATCTTCGTGCCAAAGCGCAGGGCGGCCCCCAGCACACGGGCCCGCAAACGGTCGCGGCCATGCTCCATGTAAGAGCCCACGCCAGCCTGCTCGGTGTTCGACGACTCGTTGAGCCAGTACTCGCCACGAATGTCGTAGGTTTCCTCCTCGCTCGTTGAGAAGGCCGTGAGGCGCCCCGTGAGGTAGGTGCGGTCGGTGAAGTGGTGGGTGAGTGAGGCCGCGGCAAAATTGGTGCGGAAGCAGTCGCGCTCGCCGCCGTCGAAGTAGACCTTGAACGTCTTGGGGTCGTTGATGGTGCCGAAGGAGGTTTCGCGTTCTTTGGGTTTGAAGCGGTAGGTGTTGTCGGAGATGCCGCCGAGGAACTCCACGCTCCATTTCTTGGAAGGTTGCCACCAGGCGTTGGCCTGCAGGTCGATGAAGCGCGGGTCGTACTCGCCTTGCGTGTCGAGTGAGCCCAGCATGTAGCGTGTGGTTTTGTAGCGCAGCGAACCCATTACGCCCACCTTGCCGTTGCCCCAGCCCGAGGTGGCACCCGCGCCGAGCATGGAGGCGTAGCCGCTGGCAAAGAAACGATCGGGGCGCTTGTAGGTGATGTCGAGCACCGACGACATGCGGTCGCCGTATTTGGCTTCGAAGCCGCCACTGCTGAAACCGATTTTCTCTACCATCTCCGCATTGATGACCGAGAGCCCCTCCTGCTGTGCCGAGCGCACGAGCATGGGGCGGAACACCTCGATGCCGTTGATGTAGACGCAGTTCTCGTCGAACGAACCGCCACGCACGTTATACTGCGAAGAGAGTTCGTTGTGCGTCGACACACCGGCCTGCGTGGCCACCATTTCCTCCACCGCATTGCCCGTAGCCGAGGGCATCAGTTTGATGTCCTTGGGTGTGAGGCGCTGCACGGTGCCCGTCTGTATGCCTTGTGCCACCACCTCAGCCGTGCCGAGCGAGTTCCAGCCCAATTCGGGCAGCCGCACGTCGAGCCGTACGGAGTCGCCAGGCCAGCGCAACAGGCGTTTACGCGTTTCGTGCCCCACCAGGGAGTAGATAATCTGCACGGAGTCGGTGCTGGTGCACCACAACTCGTAGTCGCCCTTGAGGTTGCTCGTGCCCAAAGCGGCCTGGCCGCGAACACGCACAGAGGCAAAACTGACGGGGCCGCCGTCAGAGTCGGTAATGCGTCCGAAAATGCGGGTGCGTTGTTGCGCACACAGCGGTTGGGCTATATGAAGCAGGAGCAGGGAGAGCACGAGGCCCACCCGCGCCAAAGTTTGAAGCATCATGTTGGGGTATGAAATAACAATAAGAAAACGCGCACAGCGGTGTTTTATTGCCTTCTCTGTACAATTAGCCCATAGGAACTGCGCATTTGCAAAGAGGCTTACCCACGCTGCACGCAACGCCTGTATGTCTGGAACAAGCCCATTTCACTCCTTCGCGCCCTGCTCCCTGTCAATCTCCATAAGGGCGGCGAGGAGGGCGGCGCAGGAGGGCACCTGCATGATGCCGCGGCTGTAAGTGATGACTTCGCGCTGCTTGAGCCTGACGAGGAGGTCGGAGAGCACGAGACGGCGCATGCTGAGGTAGGCTGCGAGGTCGACCATCTTGGCACGTAGCACTTTGTGACCGGCAGGCCGGCGGCAGTGCGTCTGCATGAAGAGGGCGAGGCGTGCGGCAGGTGTACGAGGAAAGGCTGCCTTGGCCCACTGGTCGCTGAGTTGGGCACTCGTGCAAACCATGTTGGCAAAGTTGATTTGCATGGCCGTGTGTTGCGCGAACAGGTTGAGCAGGCTCTGCTTGCTGAGCGTGACCGTTTGCACCGTGCCTACCGCCTCGAAGGTCTGCGTGTAACTGTTGCGCAAGCCAAAGAGCCGCTCGGGCTGCACCACGAGGGGTGCTTCCTCCATCTCCTCAAGCGTGAAGAGGCCGCTGGGCTCATGGTAGACAGTGCGGCACTGTCCGCCCAGAATGATGGTCAGTTCGAGGCACTCGTCGCCCTGCCTCACCACGGTGGCACGGTTGGGCAAGGTGTGGAAGTCGAAGCGCGTTTTGCCGACAATGTCGAGAAAGTCGAGACGACTGAAGCCCTGAAACAGGGGTACGAGGAAAAGGCGGTTGGAAAAGGAGTGGTTCACTGGGCGAGATGCTTGCAGGGAGTGGGGTAGTGTGAGAAAAGCGTTATCGGCTCACAGCCTTGACGCCCTTGACGGTGCGTAGTTTCTTGATGAGCGAGGTGAGGCGCTGCGTGTCGTCGACAAGTACGGTGAGGATGCCCGAGAATAGCCCGTCGTGAGAGTCGATGTTGATGCTTCGCAGCATAATGTGCTCCTCCTTGGAGATGATGGACGTGATGTTGTTGACAATGCCGAGGTCGTCCTGTCCCACCACGTGGAGCGTGATGGCGTAGGCGCCCTGACCCTTGCCAGCCCAGCGCGCCTTGACGATGCGGTAGCCAAAGCGTTCGCGCAGGGCAGGAGCGTTGGGACAGGTGGTGCGGTGTATCTTGATGCCGCCGCCCACGGTGAGGAAACCGAACACGTCGTCGCCATAGACGGGGTTGCAGCAACGCGCCAACTGGAAGTCGATGCCTTTCATGTTGCTGCCAATCACGAGCTCATCCTGCTCGCCCTTGGCCTTGGCGTGCATTTCGGCATCCAAGTTAAACTCCTCGGCCGAACGTACGGCGGCCCTGTCGGCCGTGCCCTGCTCGCGGCGCATGAGTTCCATATAGGTCTCCACCACGCGGTTGATGTCTACCTTGCCATCGCTCACGGCCTTGAAGAAGTCGAAGCTCTCTTTGAAGTTAAGGCGCTTGATGAGTTGGTTAATGAGGCTTTCGTCCCATTCTATCTTACGGTTGCGCAGTTTACGCTCAAGCGTTTCCTTGCCTATTGCGCTCTCTGTGGCGCTAAGTTCGCGCACGGCAGCACGAATCTTGCTTTTGGCGTGGCTACTTTGGGCGATGTTCACCCATTCAGCCTTCGGCGTCTGGTTGCTGGCGGTGAGGATTTCTACGGTCTGCCCGCTTTCCAGTTCCTGGCGGATGGGCACATTGCGTCCGTCAATTCTTCCACCCACGCAGCGGTTGCCCACGGCAGAGTGTATGGTGTAGGCAAAGTCGAGCACGGTGGCGTGGGGCGGCAGACGGTAGAGGTCGCCCTTGGGGGAGAATACGTAGACTTCCTGACTCTTGACTTCGGTTGTGAGGCTTTGCTTGAGCAGCGTGTCATTCCCCGTTTCAAGCGCCTGACGAATGTCGGCCAGCCAGGTGTCAATACCCGCGCCACTGCTCTTCACACCCTTATAGCGCCAGTGTGCCGCCAAGCCGTGTTCGGCAATTTCGTCCATGCGCTGGGTGCGTATCTGCACCTCCACCCATTTGTCTTCAGGACCTCGCACGGTGATGTGCAGACTCTCGTAACCGTTGCTCTTGGGCACGGTGAGCCAGTCACGCAGACGTTTCAGATTGCTTTCGTATTTGTTGGTGATGAGCGAAAACACCTTCCAGCACTGTTCTTTCTCCTTTTGCAGCGGTGCGTCGAGGATAATGCGTATGGCAAAGAGGTCGTACACACCTGAAAAGCCGCATTGCTGCTTCTTCATTTTCTGCCAAATGGAGTGTATGCTCTTCGTGCGTCCTTTCATGTGGTAGCGCAGTCCTTCGGCATCGAGCATGCGTCGTATCGGCGCCGTGAAGCGTTCGATGTAGGCATCGCGGGCACGCTTCGTGGCATTGAGGTTTTCCTTGATCATGTAATAAGCATCATGCTCAAGGTATTTCAAGCTGAGGTCTTCCAGTTCGCTTTTTAACTTATACAAGCCAAGTTTGTGCGCTAAGGGTGCGTAAAGGCAGGCAGCCTCGGTAGCTGTGCGGCGGCGTTCGTCCTCCTGCGGTGCGTCCTTGATGCGGCGCATCACGGCCACGGCATCGGCTATGAGCATGAGCACCACGCGCATGTCGGCGGCACGGGCCATGAGCAGGTTGCGGAAGTTGTCGGTGTGCATAGCCTCCGTATTCCCCTCGATAGCCTCTACGCGCTGAAAGGCCCTGAGAGCGTCGGCCACGTCGGTGCCAAAGGTTTGCGTCACGCGGCGCAGGTCGTCGTCGCCCGTCACGGCGTGGCGCAGGGCGTAGGCTGTGAGTACGTGGCCCGCCAAACCTATTTCGTGCACGGCAATGGCAATGCCCTCGATGCTTTGCAGCAAGTTGGGGTAGCCGAATGCGTTGTACACGGTTTCGGGGTGTTGCTTTGCGGCGTGGGCAAGAAACTGCTCTATGCTGTGTGCTGCTTCGGCACTGCCAGCCAACAGCGGATGACGCATGAGGGGCAACAGTGTGCGTAAGGCTTCGCTGCGCAGCGTGCCGGTTTCGGTGAAGGGTGAAGTCTGCATAGGCTTTGTGTTAGTGTGTTGCGTTTTTGATATAGGCTCCTCACGCTTCGCGCTGGTTTTGTTCCAGCCAATGGTCAATGAGTCGGCGAGCCAGACTGACGCGGCCGGGTATGGCTGGCATGTGTTCGGCGCTGAACCATCCGCCCTTGTTCAGTTCGCTGCGTTGCAAGGTGAGCGTGCCACTTTCATACTCAGCCGTAAAACCAATCATGAGGCCGAAGGGATAGGGCCAAGGTTGCGAGGCAAAATAGCGTAGGTTCGTGATGTGCAACCCTGTTTCTTCCATCACTTCGCGGTGCACGCAGGCCTCGAGCGTTTCGCCTGTTTCCACGAAGCCTGCCACCAGTCCCATGTAGTCGCGCTTGAATTTGTGGCTCTGCACGAGCAGTATTTCCTTTCCGCCGCGGCGTGTGATGGCCACGATGATGGCGGCAGCAGGCGATGGCCATATCTCCTTGCCGCAGGCGGTGCAACGTTTGGAGATGTCGGTGTGCCATGCCATGTGTGCTCCGCATGTGCCGCAGAAACGGTGCTCGGCGTCCCAGTGCAGCAGTTCGCGCGCCTTGGCCGCCATGGCATAGTGTGCTTGCGGCAGCACATAGAATGTTTCGCGCAGTCCCATCCATTGCCAACCCTCGGGCGTTTCGTCGTTGTCGACCTCGGTGGCCAGGCATGTCTTGCCGTTCAGCGCGGGCAGCGGGTGCCACGTGTTGGATGTGGGCAAATGGAGTGGGGGAGTGGCCTGGAGCGGCACGTGTCCTTGAGGTGTCAGCAGCAAGCGTCCCTGGTTGAAGGTGAAATAGTAGTTCACAGGTTTAGGGGCAATCTATCCGCACGTCTCCTGCGTATATATATAATATGGAGTGTGACGGATGTGTTTCGCACCCTCCTATATATAATAAGGAGTGGGTGTGGTGTGTCGTCTATTGTAAGCAGGGGGCGCGCCAGTCAGTGCTGCTTGGCGCGCCCCCTCGGTCAGTTGTGGCGCCGTGGGCGGCAGTGGGCATGCGGGGCTATGCCTTGTGCTGCTCGGGGCGCTTGTGTGGTTTCCTCTTAATCGAGGCAGAGGCTCTTGGCCACGGCGTCAATTTTCACGTGAGCCTTTGCCACGGCGGCGGTGTAGCACTTGGGGCACTCCATTTCGCCTTTCACCTCAATGTAGAACTTGATTTTCGGTTCGGTGCCCGAGGGGCGCACACTTACCTTCGTTCCGTCTTCGGTGTACCACTGCAGCACGTTCGAAGCCTCTGGGAAGTCGAGCGCTTTCTCTGCGCCGGCGGCATCGTATTCCTTGAGCACGCCGTAGTCCTTGGTGCAAATCACCTTGGAGCCTCCGATTTCCGTAGGACGGTTCTTGCGGAAGTTCTCCATCATGGCCTTGATTTCGTCGGCTCCGCTCTTGCCAGGCTTCACCACGTTGATGGTTTTGTTTAGTGCCAGACCGTATTCCAGGTAGATGTCCATCAGCACGTCGTAGAGCGTCTTGCCCTGGTCCTTGGCCCAAGCACAGATTTCGGCGAGCAGCGAGCAGGCCGACACAGCGTCCTTGTCGCGTACGAAGTCCTCAGCCAGGAAGCCGTAGCTCTCTTCGCCACCGCCGATGTACTGCAGTTTGCCTTCATCCAGGCGAATTTGTCGTGCTATCCATTTGAAGCCTGTGTAGCAGTCGTACATCTTGATGTGGTTCTTGTCGGCAATCGACTTGATGAGTTCGGTGGTCACGATGGTCTTCACGATAAACTCGTTGCCCTGCATTTTGCCCTGCGCCTTGCGGTTCATGATGATGTAGTAAAGGAAGATCATGCAGGTCTGGTTACCATCTACCAGAATCCATTCGCCCTTGTCGTTCTTGCAGGCCATGCCCACGCGGTCAGCGTCGGGGTCGGATGCCATCACGATGTCGGCATCGATGCTCTTGGCCAGGTTCAGCGCCATGGTGAGTGCCTCGCCGTTTTCGGGGTTCGGGCTTTTCACGGTGGGGAAGTTGCCGTCGGGAATCATCTGCTCGGGCACAGTGTGCACGTTGTCGAATCCCCAGAGTTCGAGCGAGCGCGGAATGAGCATTTTGCCCGTGCCGTGCAGCGGCGTGTACACAATCTTGAGGTCGTGCTGGCGCTTGATGCATTCGGGGTCGATGCTCAGGGAGTGTACCTTGTCAAGATAGATTTTGTCAATCTCTTCGCCAATGATTTCGATGAGTTCGGGGCGGCCTTCAAACTTGATGTCCTCCACTTTCACCTTGTTCACCTCGTCGATGATGCCCTTGTCGTGCGGAGCGAGCACCTGTGCGCCGTCGTCCCAGTAGGCTTTGTAGCCGTTATATTCCTTGGGGTTGTGGCTGGCCGTAAGGATAATACCGCTCTGGCAGCCCAAGTGGCGAATGGCAAACGACATTTCGGGCGTGGGGCGCATGTCGTCGAACAGGTAAACCTTGATGCCGTTGGCCGAGAAGATATTGGCGGCAGCTTCGGCAAAGAGGCGGCTGTTGTTGCGGCTGTCGTGACCTACCACCACGGAGATTTGCTCCATGTCCTTAAAGTTCAGGTTAAGGTAGTTGGCCAGGCCCTGCGTGGCAGCGCCCACGGTGTATTTGTTCATGCGGTTGGTGCCTGCGCCCATGATGCCGCGCAGACCGCCCGTGCCGAATTCGAGCGTGCGGTAGAAGGAGTCGATGAGTTCCGTTTTGTCCTCATTCTCCAGCATGGCTTTCACGGCCTGCTGGGTTTCTGCGTCGTAGCATGGCGAAGTCATCCACTGCTTGGCCACTTGCTCACACTGAGCAATGAGTGCTTGTTGGTTTTCCATACGTTGGTGTTCTATTTATATGGGGTTAGTATTATCGTTGTGGGGAGCCGTTTTACTGCGGCAGTATCTCAATCCAGTAACCGTCGGGGTCGCTGATGAAGTAGAGGTTCATGTCGGTGTTCTCGTAGCACACGCAACCCATCTGCTTGTGAAAGGCACGTGCGGCCTCGTAGTCGCCGGGCACACGCATGCAGATGTGAAACTCGCATTCGCCGAGGTCGTAAGGCTCGGTATGGTCGCGCAGCCAGGTCAGTTCCAGTTTGAAGTCGCTGGCTTCATTCTTGAGGTAAATGATTTTGAACGCGCCCTCGGGGCCTTCTATTTCGCCCCACTTTTCCAGTCCCAGCGCTTCCTTGTAAAAGGCCATGCTGCGTTCCAGGTTGAGCACGTTGATGTTGAAATGGTCAAACTTTGCTTGCATCGTGGTTGTTTGCTACAGGTAAAAAAGCATAGCATGCTTGTAGCTTGAAGGAAGTGAGGCCCAGCGCCTGCTTCCTGCTTTTTACATGCTATGCCGCAAAGGTATGTAAATTATTTGTACTTTCGCAGGCATAAATATAGGAATTTACATGCCGCTTTTGCCTGCTTCTGCGCGTAGTGGCGGCGTAAATTTGACAATCCAAACTAAACTTTCATGTACAACACCGTCATTTTCGACCTTGATGGCACGCTGCTCGACACGCTTGCCGACCTTGCTGCCTCGGTCAACTACGCCCTGCGCACCCATCATTTACCTGAACGCTCTATCACTGAGGTGCGCGCCTTTTTGGGAAATGGCATCAAGCGGCTCATGCTGCAGGCCGTGGGCAAGGAGCAGGAGGATGATGCCTTCCTGGCAGTGTTTCACACCTTCCGCGAGCACTACATGGCGCATTGTCTCGACGCCACCCGTCCGTACGACGGCATACTGCCTACGCTTGAAGCCATGCAGCAGAGGGGTGTGAAAATGGCCATTGTGTCGAACAAACTGCACCCTGCCGTGCAGGAACTCAACCGTCACTTTTTTGCCCGCTACATCACGACGGCTGTGGGCGAGAGTGCTACCGTGCGCCGCAAGCCCAATCCTGATGCCGTGCTGGCCGCCATGCAAGCGTTAGGCAGCAAGCCCGAGGAATGCCTCTATGTGGGCGACTCTGAGGTAGACTGGCTCACGGCTCAGCATGCTGGCATCGACTGTGCTCTTGTGCTGTGGGGCTTTCGCGATGAGGACTACTTGCGCACACTCTCCGGCGTCAAAGCCTTTCTGAGCAAGCCGCACGACCTCTTGATGCTCGTATAACTATATATAATGTATAGCACCCTCTCTATCGTCCTTATGCCTTACTCCTTGCTATATAGCCTCCGCCGTTTGCATCCAGCCTCTGTGCTGCACAGGTGTGCGCTCTTGCTCCTGCTTCTGGTCGTGCCAGGCTTGGTGGCAGCTGCCCCGCTCCCTGCTCCTTCCGACAGTGTGCGCCGTCAGCAAGTGGCACTCGTGCTGAGTGGTGGCGGTGCCAAGGGTGCAGCGCACATTGGTGTGCTCTATGCCTTGCAGCAGCAGGGCATACCCATCGACATGGTGGTGGGCACCAGCATGGGCGCTAACATCGGGGCGCTCTATGCCATGGGCTACACGGTGGAGCAGCTCGACACGCTCATGCGACACAGCGATTGGGACTTCCTCATGTCCGACCGTGCCCCCCGCACCTCCCTCTCGCCCGAGCAGCGAGCCCGCGCCGAGCGCTATGTGCTCGACTTCAGTCTCACAAAGCCCGGCAAACCTGAATTGGGGGGCTGGGTGAAAGGGCGCAACTTGGGCAACGAACTGGCCAAACTCACCGTGGGCTATCACGACAGCATCTCCTTCGACACCCTGCCCGTGCGCTTTGCCTGCGTGGCCACTAATTTGGTCAATGGCACGGAGGTCGACTTTCACAGTGGCGTGCTGGCCAAGGTGGTGCGTGCCAGCATGGCCGTGCCCGGCATATTGGCGCCCGTGCAGTTGCATGGCATGTCGTTGGCCGATGGCGGATTGGTGAACAACTATCCCGTTGACGTGGCCAAACGCATGGGCGCCGACATCGTGATAGGCGTCACGCTGCAGCGCGAGTTTGAGGACAGCGTGCCCGTCACCAGTGTGCAAGGGGTGCTGTCGCAATACGTCAGCATTTCCTGCCGCGACAAGATGGCCGAGAACATCCGCATGAGCGACCTGCACCTCTCCATCGACTGCAGGGGTTGCGGCACCATGGACTTTTCGCCTGCCGCCATCGACACCATGATGCGTCGTGGCTACGAGGCGGCTCTCTCGCACGCCGATGTGCTGGCCCGCATTCGCCAACGCCTGGGGCTCGACAGCGTGCCGCCGAAGCAGCCACGCCCCTTGCGCTTCGCTCTTAACGCGAACCCTGTGTACCACATACGCGAGGTGCTCTTCAACGAAGTCAACACCTACGAAGAGCGCACCTTGCGTCGCGACTGCCGCCTCTACAACAATGCCGACATCAGCCTCTTGCAAATTGAGGAGGCCGTGCATCTGTTGGGCGAGAAATACCAGTATCAGCAGGTGAACTATGCACTCTCGCCGGCCGACGGTGGCCGTTACGACCTTGTGCTCTATGCTGCGAGCCGCAGCAAGGGCAATGTGAGTCTGGGCGCACGCTTCGACACCGAAGAACTGGCGGCTATCCTCGTCGACGCACGCTTTGTGCTGCACACCCATGTGCCCACCCACGCCGAAGTCACGGCCCGCCTGAGCCAGCAGTACACCGTGGGCGGCCAGTTTGTGGTGGAGCCCTCACTGGGGCGGCAATTCAGTTTCTTCTACGACTATCGCCACCACGACACCGACTATCGCTACAAGGGCAAGAAGTATTTCAGCGCCATCTGTCAGGAGCAGAGCACGGGCCTGCAGTTTGCCACTCACCGCCTCCACAAGTTAGACTTTGTGGTGGGCCTTCGTCTCGACCGTTACGACTTCTCTGACATCATGGTGGCCACAGGCAAAGAGCGCCCGGCTGGGCTGCATTCTGACAACTACTTTGTGGCCTATGCGGGATTGGAATACAATTCCTTCAACCAGAATTACTACCCCTCCCGTGGCCAGCGTTTCAGCGTGCAATATGCTTTTACCACCGACAACCTGTCGCATTTCACCAAGCCCCATGCCTTCTCCACGGTGTCGGCCTTGTGGCGTGGCGTCGTCCCCCTTTCAGGCCGCTTTGCCCTGTTGCCCGCCGTGCAGGGCCGCATGCTCTTCGGGCGCGATGTGCCCTTCGTCTACGGCAACCTGCTGGGAGGCCTCATGGCGGGCCGGCAGTATCCGCAGCAAGTGCCCTTTGTGGGCTTGCGCGAGGTAGAGCCCGTGCGCGACGCCCTTGTCAACGTGGCCCTCAACCTGCGTTATCACATCGGCGGGCATCATTATGCCACCCTGCTCACCGCGCTGGCTTCGGAGGCTGATGAAATACAACGCATCCCCGGCGGCCACTACCTCTACGGCGTTGGCTTGCAGTATGGCTACGACACTAAGTTCGGACCCATCGAGGCCACCTTGGCCTACTCGGGGCACTGCACCAAGCCGTTGCTCTACATCAGCATGGGCTTCGATTTCTGAAGATGAAAGCTGAGGGAGAGGGGTGAAAACAACCGGCCCATACAACGGTCGGAAACCGCCGCCTGCCGCACAGCGATGTGTGAGGCTGGAATAGAGAAAGTAGGAGGTAAAGCCTTGGTGATGGGCTTTACCTCCTACTCGTTTCTGTCAAAATCTTCTGTTGCCTCAATCCTCGGCCTGCTCCCTTTGCGCGAGCCAGTAGAGGCGCTCGTGCTGACTGCCGCCCTGCACCAGCAGTCCCTGCTCCACCAGGCGTGAGAGGTGGTTGGCGGCTCGGGTGCGGGTGTAGCCCGTTACGCGCACAAAGTCGTTGCGCGTCAGCATGGGGCGGTCGCTGGCAGCCAGCACGTCGCGTATGCGGGCCATGGCCACCTCGTCCGACAGGTAGCCCAGCGTGCGGTGCGGACGGTTGGTGCGGTGAAAGTCCACATCCCACAGTTTCCCTATCAACTCCTTTTTCGGTTTGAAGGCGATGCCGCCGATGCTCAGGTGTCGCGCCGTCTGCGGGTCGTTCTTCTTCTTGATAGGCACGTCGCTCACCAGTTGCGGACTGAATGTGCCCACTCCCGGCACGTCCACACGGTAGCCCTTCGCCAGATATTCGGCCAAGTAGTTGCTCAGGGCGTCGAACATGGCCTTCATGTCTGCCGAACTGATGGTGCTCTGCTTTTCAATCTGTAGCAACATGCTGTTCACGTTCGTGCGGTTCTGGTCGGCCACCACGGGGTAGTAGCCATAGGGTACGCCGTCCTTGTCTTTGGGTAAGGGTCTCAGGTCAAAGAGAATAGTGTTCATAAGTGGTGTTTTTTGATAGTAAATATAGGGTTGTCAATCACATTACAAATTTCACGAAAAGACTTTACGCAGCCAAGAAATCAAGCCTGCGAATTGATTTCTTGGCAAAATAATTGACAAAATCGGCGTCTGCACGATATTTTCTCCTATCTATCACATATTCAATAATGTACATCCGTTTTTACACGGCGATTTTTCGATACGGAATGCCGAGGAATGGTTCGTAGATGGTCAGGGAAAACGCACGAAATTTAATCATCATTTTCTTTGTTATTTTCATTGATTTTCAATGTGATAAATTTGTTTATCTCATTGATTATTAGTAACTTTA
>SFEP01000005.1 GCA_004557185.1 Bacteroidales bacterium | reverse complement strand
GTAGCATCTCCTTTTTCCCATCCCCCACCCCGCCGAAAATAGATGCTACGTAAATTCTTCAATCAACCAGACGCAGACCTGAACCATATGCTTGCCGAGATATCTGAATCACCTCCTCAAGAGTCTGCGAAAACGCTGAGAAATTGGCTCTATTTGTCAAAATATTTCTTTTCTCTTGTTCCTTCCTCGCAGCCCTTCCTGGTGCGCTTCGTCCATTTCACGCCAAGCACCTTAGGGCGTTGTCATGCCTTACGCGTTGGTAGATCCTTTTGCGAAGCATCTGTTTTACACAAAAAAGAGGCTGCGCCGTATAGGGTGTGTTTACGGCGCAGCCTCGTGATGTGGCTTGGGTGTGGCAGGCTTACGAGAGTTTCTGCTTCACTTCGATTTCCTGGAAGGTTTCGATGATGTCGCCTTCCTTGATGTCGTTGCAGTTGGTGAGTGAGATACCGCACTCGAAGTTGGTGTTTACCTCCTTCACGTCGTCCTTGAAGCGCTTGAGTGCGTTGATTTCGCCCGTGAAGACGACGATGCCGTCGCGTATGAGGCGTGCTTTGTCGGAGCGCTTCACCTTGCCGTCGAGCACGTAGGCACCGGCCACGTAGCCCACCTTGGAGATGTGGTACACTTGGCGCACCTCGATGTTGGCGGTCACCTCTTCCTTCACGATGGGTTCGAGCATGCCCTCCATGGCTACCTTCACGTCTTCAATGGCGTCGTAGATGACGGAGTACTGGCGTATCTCTACACCGTCGCGCTCGGCGAGTTTGCGAGCCTGCTGCGAGGGGCGCACCTGGAAGCCCACGATGATGGCCTCGGAGGCGGCGGCGAGTGTTACGTCGTTTTCGCTGATCTGACCCACGCCCTTGTAGATGACCTTGACCACGATGGTTTCGGTGGAGAGCTTGATGAAGGAGTCGGCGAGAGCCTCTACCGAACCGTCGACGTCGGCCTTGACGATGATGTTCAGTTCGTGGTAGCTTCCCTGCTTGAGGCGTTTGCCAATCTTTTCGAGGGTGAGCACTTCGCGAGTGCGGAGGTCCTGCTCACGCTGCAGCTGTTCGCGTTTGTTGGCAATGTCGCGCGCCTCCTGTTCTGTCTCCATCACGTGGAACTGGTCGCCGGCCTGCGGTGCACCGTTGAAGCCGAGGAGCGTGGCGGCCATGGAGGGGCCAACCTCCTGAATGCGTGAGCCGCGTTCGTTGAAGAGGGCCTTGACGCGGCCGTAGTTGGTGCCTGCGAGCACCACGTCGCCCTGGCGCAGCGTGCCGTTCGACACGAGCACGGTGGCCACGTAGCCTCGGCCTTTGTCGAGCGACGACTCGATGACGGTACCCGTGGCCTTGCGGTTGGGGTTGGCCTTGAGTTCGAGCATGTCGGCCTCGAGGAGCACCTTTTCGAGCAGTTCGCTCACGCCTGTACCCTTTTTGGCCGAGATGTCCTGGCTCTGGTATTTACCGCCCCAGTCCTCGACGAGGAAGTTCATGGCAGCCAGTCCCTCTTTGATTTTGTCGGGGTTGGCGTGGGGTTTGTCCACCTTGTTGATGGCAAAGACGATGGGCACGTTGGCCGCTACGGCGTGGCTGATGGCCTCCTTGGTTTGCGGCATGATGTCGTCGTCGGCAGCGATGATGATGATGGCGATGTCGGTGACTTGGGCGCCTCGGGCACGCATGGCGGTGAAGGCTTCGTGGCCCGGGGTGTCGAGGAAGGTGATTTTGCGGCCGTTGTCGAGCGTCACGTTGTAGGCACCGATGTGCTGCGTGATGCCGCCGGCCTCGCCTGCAATGACGTTCGACTTGCGGATGTAGTCGAGGAGCGACGTTTTACCGTGGTCTACGTGACCCATGACGGTGACGATGGGTGCGCGGGGCAGGAGGTCTTCGGGGTTGTCGGCTTCCTCGGCAATGGCCTCTTGCACGTCGGCTGATACGTAGTCGGTTTTGAACCCGAACTCTTCGGCCACGAGGTCGATGGTTTCGGCGTCCATGCGCTGGTTGATGCTGACCATGATGCCGATGCTCATGCAGGTGGCAATGACCTTGGTGACGGGCACGTCCATCATCTTGGCGAGCTCGTTGGCGGTGACGAATTCGGTGAGCTTGAGTATTTTGCTCTCGGCCTTGGCTTCGCGGCGTTCTTCCTCCTGGCGGGCCTGCACTTGTTCGCGCTTCTCCTTGCGGTACTTGGCGCTCTTCGATCCCTTCTGCTTGTTGGTGAGGCGTGCCAGTGTTTCCTTTACCTGCTTGGCTACGTCTTCTTCCGACACTTCGGCCTTCACTTCCTTGGCCTTGCGGTTGCGGTTCTTTTGGTTTTTCTGTGAGTTGTTGGCGGCAGGCTGCTGGTTGTTGTTGCGGCGGTTGTTGTTGCCGCCTCCTGCTGCGCCAGGCTGCTGGTTGGCCACGGCGTTCACGTCGACGCGCTCGTTGCCGATGCGCTGGCGCTTTTTACGCTGTCCCTGCTGTGCCTGCTGTGCCTGCTGCTCGCGGCGGCGTTCCTCCTTGGAGCGCTTTTTGGGGCGCGTGTTGGCGTTGATGGAGCTGAGGTCGATGGTGCCGAGCACCTTGGGACCTGTGATTTCCTGCTGCGGACGGAGCTTGAAGACGCCATCTTCTTCAGAGCCGATGGCGGCCGCGCGTTCCTCTACGCTGGGGCGCTCCTTGTGGGGCTTTTCGGCCTTGGGCGCTGCGGGCTGCTGGGCGGGCTGTGCGGGCTCTTCGGCCTTGGGTGCGGGCTCTTCGGCCTGCTCGGGCTCTTGGACCTTGGGCTCGGGGGTGGGAGCCGGTGCTTTGGCGGCAGGTGCTGCGGGCTTGGCTTCGGGCTTGGGGTTGCCCTTGTCGTCGAGTGCGATGGTGCCCTGCACTTTGATGCTGGGACGCATGTCGTCGGGCACGCGGGTTTCCACCATCTGCTCTTCGCGGGGCTTTTCGGCTTTGGGGGCAGCGGGTTTCTTCTCCTTGTCCTTCATGCGGCTCTGCATCATCGACTCGGCCTTGTTGCGAAGGGCTTTGTCGGCACCGAATTCCTGCTTGAGGAGTTCGTATTGATGCTCGTCGAGCTGCTGGTTGAGGTTGTCTCCGGGCAGGGCTGCGCCTTTCGATGCGAGGAAGTCGCACACGGTTTGCAGGCCTACGCCGAATTCTTTGATCACTTTATTTATTCTGATTTTTGCCATGCGGTGTTGTAGGTGTGTGGATGGTGTAATTAAAAAAGGAAGAGAGAGATTTCTGAACAGCCCGCCTGCGTGCAGGTCGGTGTCGGTGGTAGTGGTGCGCTTGCGGGTGGTGGCGGCGGCGTGGCCTGATGGTGGCTGGCCTGGGCCTGTGAGGCTTGCGAGTCGCACCCGGTGAAAAAGAGAGATGAGAAAAAGAGGACCGTGTCCGCTGCCTGTGGCTTGCGGGGCTGCCTTCATTTTTTAATCACTTGTTCTCCGTCTCCGCTTCGTGTGGGTCGGCGGTGTTGCCTGCTGCGGTGTCGGCATTGGCGGCAGCGGGTGCGTTGTCCTCGTCGAACTCGGCGCGGAGTACGCGTATGACATCGTCGACGGTGTCCTCTTCGAGGTCGGCCTTTTCGATGAGCATTTCACGCGGTGCGTTGAGCACGTCCTTGGCGGTGCGCAGGCCGATGCCCTTGATGGCGTCGATGACCCACTGGTCAATTTCGTCGGCAAACTGGTCGAGGTAGATGTCTTCGGTTTCCTCCTGTCCGTCGCTCTCGCGGTAGACGTCGATGGTGTAGCCTGTGAGCATGGAGGCCAGCTTGATGTTCATGCCGCCCTTACCGATGGCGAGTGACACCTCCTCGGGCCGCAGGTAGACGTCGGCCTTGTGCTCGTCTTCGTTGATTTGCACGCTGCTGACCTGTGCGGGGCTGAGGGCGCGCTGGATGAAGAGGGGCTTGTTGGTGGTGTATTGGATGACGTCGATGTTTTCGTTGTGCAGCTCGCGAACGATGCCGTGGATGCGGCTGCCCTTGACACCGACGCAGGCACCTACGGGGTCGACCCTGTCGTCGAGGCTCATGACGGCAATTTTGGCGCGTTCGCCCGGAAGGCGGGCAGCGCAGCACAGACGGATGACGCCTTCGGCAATTTCGGGGATTTCGCCCTCGAGCATACGTTGCAGGAACATGGGCGAGGTGCGCGACAGGTAGATTTTGGGGTTACCGTTGGTGTTGTCAACGCGGTCGATGACGGCGCGCACGGTGTCGCCCTTGTGGAAGAAGTCGCGGGGAATCTGCTGCGACTTGGGCAGGTAGAGTTCGTTTTTGTCCTCGTCGAGCAGGAGCGTTTCGCTCTTCCACGTCTGATACACCTCGGCGGCGATGAGTTCGCCCACGCGGTCCTTGTATTTGTTGTAGAGGGCGTCGTGCTCGAGTTCGAGGATTTTGCTGGCGAGCGTCTGTCGCAGGGTGAGGATGGCGCGTCGGCCGAAGTCGGCGAATTGGATGCTTTCGCTCACGTCCTCGCCCACCTCGTAGGTTTCGTCGATGGCGCGGGCATCGCTGAGGGCAATTTGGCGGTTTTCGTCGTCCACTTCGTCGTCGTTCACCACGGTGCGGTTGCGGTAGATTTCGCAGTCGCCCTTGTCGGGGTTGACGATGACATCGAAGTTCTCGTCCGAACCGAAGATTTTGGCAATGACGCTGCGGAAGCTCTCTTCGAGCACGCCGACGAGCGTAGTGCGGTCAATGTTCTTGGTTTCCTTGAAGTCGTTGAATGTTTCAATCAGACTTGCGGCTTCACTTTTCTTCTTGGCCATTATTTCTGTAAGTATGCTTGTTTGTTGTCGTGGGATGGGTGTGTGGTGTGCGTTGTGGCGGGGCTTACTTGAAGTCGATGAGGTATTTTGTCCATTTCACCTCGTTGTAGGCGAGCACCACGTCGCGTTCCTTGAGTGTGGGGCGTTTGGCTCCCGGCTCTTTCACTTTCTCGGTGATGGTGAGGGTGAAGTTTTCGTTGCTGACGTGTGCCAGTACGCCTTGCAGCTTTTTGCCGTCGAGGGTGAGCGTTTCCACGCGTTCGCCCTGGTGTATTTCGTATTGGCGGAGCACCTTGAAGGGTTGTCCGATGCCTGCGCTGCCCACTTCGAGTTCAAAGTCCTCCTCTTCGCGGTCGAGGCGGCTCTCGATAAAGCGGCTGAGTTCTACGCAGTCTTCAATCCAGACGCCCTCTTCGTGGTCAATTTCCACCACGATGCGGTTGTCGGTGCTGATGGTGAGGTCGGTCAGGAAATAGTCTTTACCGGCGAGCCATTCGTCGACGATGCCTCTCACTACGTTTATGTCGGTCATGTGTCTTAGGGTGTGGCTTCGTGCGGGGTGGTGTGGCGTGCGGCTTGGTGCCCTGTGGGGCGGTGCTGCGGCCTGATGGAAGCCGCACGAGGCCATGAATAGTTGTGGTATAGTAAAAATAAGTGAGGAACTTCTTGAAAGCCCCTCACTCAATCATGCCGCAAAGTTACGAAAATCGCCTTGTCCTGCAAACTTGCGTGTGTTTTTTTTCAACAAAATGCAAAGAAACTGGAACGCTGGCGGGCGGTGGCTTTGCGGCGTGCCTGCCGGGGCGGTGTGCAGCGTGGCAGGGCGGCCTTGGCGGCGTGTGTCGCGGGGCTTAGTGCGGAGGCTGCGACGGCGGGTTGTCGGGGTGCGTTTCCTGCTCCACAAAGTAGCGTGGGCGGTGCTTCACCTCGCGGTATATTTTCCCCACATACTCGCCCAGCACGCCGCAGGCCAGCAGCATGGCGCCGCCCACAAACCAGATGGACACGAGCTGCGACGTCCAGCCCTGCACCGTGCGGCCCTGCAGATAGGACCACAGGCCGTAGGCAATGACGCAGGCGGCAATGCACATGCACACCAAGCCTAAGTAGGTGATGCACTGCAAGGGGCGCACGCTGAACGAGGTGATGCCGTCGATGGCAAACGAGAGCATGCGCCGCAAAGGGTATTTGCTCTCGCCGGCCTGGCGCTCGGAGCGGTCGTAGTAGACCATGGCGCTGGGAAAACCGAGCGAGGCCACCATGCCGCGCAAAAAGAGGTTGCGCTCCTCGAAGCAGAGCAGGGCGTGCAGCGTGCGGCGGCTCATGAGGCGGAAGTCGGCGTGGTTGTAGATGACGCCCGTGTCCATCATCTGCATCAGGCGGTAGAAGGCCAGGGCCGTGGTGCGCTTGAACCACGTGTCGGTGCGTCGGGCCCGCCTTACGCCGTAGACGATGTCGATGCCGCGGTGGTAGTAGTGCATCATGTGCGGAATGGCCTCGATGTCGTCCTGCAGGTCGGCGTCGATTGACACGGCCACGTCGCAGTGCTGCTCGGCCCACGTCAGTCCGGCCCACAGGGCGTGCTGGTGCCCCACGTTGTGCGCCAGTTTCAGGCCCTTCACTTCGGGGTGAGCCTGGGCGTGGGCTTCAATCAGCGGCCACGTGCCGTCGCGGCTCCCGTCGTCCACGTAGAGCAGCGTGGTGCGTGTGGCCAGCCCTTCGTGCCGCAGGCGTTGCAGCAGTTGGGTGAGGCGGAGTGTGGTGTCGGCCAGCACTTCCTGTTCGTTGTAGCAGGGCACCACCAAGCACAGGTGCGTGTCGGCCGGTGCGGCGGTGTGCTGAGGCATGGCCTCGATGGTTTCGGTTGTCATGAGCACGAAATAGGAGGGGGTGTGATGAAGGAGCTGTGTGTCCGCTGCGGGGCGTCAGTGCCTACGTTTGCGCCGCCCCTTGAAGGCCAGCCGCACCAGCATAAAGTTGACGGGGATGGCGATGGCAAACACGGGCAGCGGTGCCAGAGCCTTGGGCACGCCCACCATGAGAAACACGTTGAGCAGCACCATGTGCAGCACGAAGTTCACCACGTGCGCCCCGCTGAAGCCGGCCAGCTTGCGCACCGACGGCGCCGTGCCGAAGGTGAAGTACGACGTCAGCACAAAGTTCGCTATGAACGAGAGCACGTAGCCCGTGGCGTAGGCCACATTCGCATCGATGCAGGAGAGCAGCAGGTAGTAGATGCCGTAGTGCACGGCCGTGGCGATGCCGCCCACCACCACAAAGCGTGCAGCCTCGCCCAGCAAGGCGCGGTGAGGGTGACCTGGGTTGGTGATGCGTGTCATGGCTGGGCGGTGCTGAGGGTGGTGAAACGGTAGAAATGCAGCATCTTGCGGTCGTCGCAGCTCTTGTGCTGCAAGTCCATCACCTCGATTGTGGCCAGCTGCGGATAGCGCTCCTTGAAGGCGTCGATGTCAGCGTCGCCCGCCAGCAGGTAGCCCTCGGCGGGGCGGAAAGCCTCGTAGGGAGCGATGCGGTCGCCCAGGTAGAAGTTGATGGTAAAGGGATGCATGGGGTTGCCCGGCGTCACGTCGGTGCGGAAGGAGTAGATGCGTCCCTCGGGCACCATTTGCTTGATGCGCTGTGCACAGTAGTAGTCACTCTTCACGTTCAGCATGCGCGGCAGATAGTAGCCGTCGAGCGCCAGATGCAGGCTCAGCGGCAGGGCCACCACCATGGCGCAGAGCATGTGCGGATGGTGGGTGCGGCGATGCCTCACCCATGCCACAAAGGCCACCACGGGCATCAGCACAGCCACCCAGGCCATGACGCCCTGCGGCCACGAGCGCAGTGCCTCGACGAAGGCCACGTTCTGCGCTTTCTGTCCCGCATGTTGCAGCACCACCGCAGCCACGGCATCCACCTGCAGCAGGCCCCACATGCTGGTGAGCAGCACGGCCAGCACGGCCAGCAGCCACACGTAGCCTCGCACAAGCCGGGCATGTTCGTGGGCCAGCCACTTGCACAGGCAGGCCATGCCGTAGCCCACAAAGGGGTAAACGGGCAGCAGATACACGCTGCGTTTGCTCTTGGGGATGCAGTAGAACACCAAGATGATGCCGAAGGCCAGCCAGCTGAAGCGTTCCACCGAGTCGAGGCTGCGCCACCAGTCGCGCAAGCGGTGCCACGGGCAAGTCGTCAGCGGGCAGCTCCGCCATTTCACCACAAAGAGAGCGCCCACAGCCAGCAGCGTATAGGGCACCCAGCCCGCCAGCAGCATGATGGGGTGATAGTACCAAGGGTTAATGTGCGAGGCATACGACATTTTGCCCAACAGTCGCAGCACGTTTTCCTCATACACCAGAGCCACAAAGCGTTCGCCGCCCTGCTGCCAGGCCGCCACATACCATGCCACGGGCAGCACGCAGGCCAGTGCGCCAATCCAGCACGCCGTCAGCACGGGGCGCCACCACGGCGCACCTTGACACCAGCCATACACCACCATCACGGCCAGCGGCAGCGCGGCGCCCACAGGGCCTTTGGTCAGGAAGGCGCCGCTCAGGCAGAGCACCGCCCACCAGGGCACCCCGCGGCGTCCCCGTTCGTGCCACACGTAGAGCAGCAGCAGTGCCCCCACCGTGAGGGCCGCCAGCAGCATGTCCACGCGGCATGTCAGGCCAGCGCGGTGCACCTCGAAGCAAGTGAGCGTCAGCACCGATGCGAGCAGAGCCGTGTGCACCCCGCGCCGTGGTGCCAGAAAGGCATACAGCCCCAGCAGCATGCCGCTCAGGGCCAGCGCGCTGGGCATGCGGGCCGTCAGTTCCGTCACCTCGCCCAAGGGCAGCGAGCACAGTGCCACAAGCCAGTGCAGCAAGGGCGGCTTGTAGGCCAAGTCCACGCCGTTGTTCACAGGCAGAATCCAGTTGCCGTCCTGCAGCATCGACAGCGCCACCACAGCCTCACGAGGTTCGCCGCGGGTGTTGAACAGCGTGTCGCCCATAAACAAAAAGAGCGACACCAGGCACACCAGCGCCAGCAGTGCGAAGCCCTGGGCCTGGCTGAGCGATGCCTCGCTGAGGGCAGAAAGTGACAGAAAGGGGAAACGACGCTTCGGTGAGCGCGCATGCAGTGGTTCGGAAGGCATGAAAACGGAATAAATGGGTGGGGTGAAAACGTCGTGCCGCGCACAGCATGGGCTGCCTCGGCCAGCTGCGCCACGTGCACTGGCCGCACCTATATTATATAAGGAGTAGAGGCTTGAAAATGCAGGAGCGCACCCCCACGGTGCAGGGCGCTCACAGCGCGGCATGACGGCTTATTTACTGAAACAGCACAAAAGTACTTATATCTTTGAAAAAACATGCCGGCACTGCTTGCAAAATCGCGCCTTTTCTGCACACGAGGCTCTGACGTCGTGCCACAAAATGCTGCTTTCCCGCTTTTTGGCGTATAAAAATGGCCGCTGTAAGCCTTTATTTCGTAATATTGCACCCGTTTCAAGGCAGCAAGCATGCGATCCGCTCCTTTTTTTGACTACATTTCATCACCAAAATTCATACTCTCTATGAGAAAAACTTTACTTTCGGCCATGGCCTGCCTGACCATGGCTTTTGCACCTGTGCAGGCGCAGAACAACGTCAAGACGACTGACGGCAACGTGACCGTCTACAACTTCAACCAGCCCATCACCATCTGCGGCGAAGATGCCATTCTGGCAGCCAACTTCTTCAGCGTATCGGGCAACGGCGAATATGCTGTGGCCTACGACGACTTCCTCTCGGGAGCCTCCTTCCTCTGGACGCGATCCACTGGCGAACTCACCATCCTCTACGGAGGCGAGGGCGACGAGGAGAACGTGCCCTGCTACATCTACGACGTGGCCAACGACGGCACCGTTGTGGGCGTATTCCAGAGCCCCGACGACAACCTCTGCCACCCGGGCTACTACAAAGACGGAAAATGGACCGCACTCCCCTTGCCCGAAACCGTGCCCGAGAGCGATATGCAGTACATGGCCTACGCCCCTGTAGCCACCCTCATCTCCGACGACGCAAAGGTCATCACCGGCGTTTGGGGAGGCGGAGTCAGCCATCCCATGCAGTGGGTCGACGGCCAACTGAAGGAGTTCCCCAACGTCCCCATCCGCAACATCGGTGTCTATCCCCTCTCCATGAAGCAGGACGGTAGCGTCATCGTCGGTCTCGCAGCTTCCGAGTTTGGCGACCACCTGCCCATGTACATCAAAGACGGCAAACTCACCTACATCTACGACACACCCGAGGGCGCGGGCAATGAAGTGCCCGGCGGCGTGAGCAGAGCGATGATGCTGGGCCGCACCCTCTACATCGACGAGGCAGGCATGGCCTATGGCTACCTGTCGAACGAAAATTCGCAACTCGTGCAGTTCTGCCTCGACACCAACACAGGCGTTAAGGTCGAAACCGACTATGCTGCCGTGGGTCAGGCCGGTGGAGGCAACCTCTACGCTTGCCACTTCTCGGGCTCAGGCGAGTACATCAGCAGCACGCAGTTTGTGAAGACAGCCGACGGCGAACTCTCACTCAACGAATATTGGAACACCCAGCTCGACCTCCCCTTCATCGGCATCCAAGCCAGCTCAGCCGACGGCAGCGTGCTCATTGGCGGCACCTACACCACTGCGGGCGAAATGGGCGTAGTCGTAACCCCCGTGGTGGCTGTGTGCGAGAGTCTTACGGGCATCAGCCAGGCCGTGGCCGAGCGTCCCCACATGGCCATCTCGCCCAACGGCGTGATCAACGTGTCGGGCCATCAGGGCGCCATCCGCGTGTTCAACGTCGAGGGCAAGCAAGTGGCCACAGCCACGCAGGGCCAGGTTGACCTCAGTCAGCAGCCCCGCGGCATGTACCTCCTGCAGGTCAGCGCAGCCAATGGCCAGACCAGCACATTCAAGGTCATTCGCTAAATACGTTATCCGTTAAGAATCCCCATTTTACATGCTCATCATGACCCTCTACAACCACCTTCGCACCTGGAGTGTGGCCCTGCCGGCTCTCTGCCTCGCAGTGGCCTCCTGCTCCGACGATGCAACCCCCGTGGTCGACCCTCCCACGCCGCCCGTCACCGTCACAGAGCCCGACACCGAGCTCGACGCTCCCATCTACACGTTAGATTTTCAGGACAAAACGCAGACGCAGGCTATGGTGAAAACCTACAACCTCGGCGTAGGCGAGCCCGACCAGTTCTCCACCTCCATAGGCTTCAAAACCGATAAGCCCTGGATTCTTACGCTCATGGACAGTTACTCGTCGACCAACTTCTGGGCTGGCTCCACCTCGGGCTTCACCAACCCCGTGTCAGCCAACTCCTGGCTCGTGACAACCGCCATCGACATTCCCAACGACCAGTGCGTGCTCACGTGGAAAGCCGAGAGCTACTCGCGCACCAAGCTCGACGGCTACTCCGTCTACATCTCGACCACGGGTGGCAACCCAAGACTCGACTTCAGCGGACTCGAACCCGTCTTCCGCACCGAGGCAGAGCCTGCGGGCGACACCGACGCCATGGACGGCGAGTGGAACGAACACACCGTCAGCCTGGCCGACTATGCCGGCAAAACGGTCTACATAGCCTTCGTGCACGACACCAAGGGCGGCTCGGTGCTGGGCCTCGACGACATCTCCGTGGTCTACCGCTCCAGCTACGCCCTGCTCGACCTCAACGACCCCCTTACCTTGCAGAGCGAAGCGCACCTCAGCCTGCGCCTTGAAGCCCGCGACGTGCCCATCACGTCGGCCAAGGTGCACCTGCGCCTGGCAGGCACCAACGAGGTGTACACACAGCAGTTCGATGCGCTCAACCTCGCAGCAGGCCAGGGCGCCGACCTCCAGCTCAGCACTCCCGTAGCCCTCAAGCAGGGGAACTTCACCCACTACAGCGTGTGGGCCGAAGTCGAAGGGCTCGAATCGGTGGGCTACACCGACTCCATAGCCCAAACAGCCTTCATACCCCAGTCGCACGCCGTGCTCGAAGAGGGCACAGGCACCTGGTGCGGATGGTGCACGCAGGGCATTCTCGCCATCGAGCACCTTGAGGAACTCTATCCCGAACGCTTCATTCCTGTAGCCGTACACAACGACGCCTCGAAGGACCCCTTTGTCAATGCCGACTACGATGCAGCCTTGAGCTTCCAGGTGTTCCCCATCGGCCTGGTCAATCGCACCACGCTGTGCAACCCCATGCGCACCGTGAGCGACAACAATTCCGTGTTCGACGGCGCGGGCACCTTCCAGGAGGCCGTAGAGCAAGCCCTCGCGCAGCAGCCGCTGCTCGAGGTGCACAACCTCGAAGCCACCTATGCCGACGACGTCATCAACGTGCGGGGCAACGTGCGCTGGGCAGTGCCTACCAACCGTGCCTGCAACGTGGCCTACATCATCACCGAGAGCAAGGTGACCCATGCAAGGGCGGTGCAGGAGAACTACCTCAGCCAGTACGACATCGCCAACTTCGGACGCTTCCGCAAGGGTGGCGAAATGGGTAAGGCAAAGGTCGTAGGCATGGAGTTTGAGCACGTGGCACGCGGCATACAGCCCGACTTCTACGGCAGCGATGCAGCACTGCCCGCACGTCAGGAGGCCGGAAAGGACTATCCCATCGACACCGAACTCGTGCTCTCGAAACTCTCCATCAACGAGCCCACCAACTGCTACGTCACTGTGATCGTGACCGACAAGGCCACAGCCGCCATCATCAATGCAGCCCGCGTGGCCGTCAAATAACACCGCACACACCACCGCCCCCGCGCGGTGCCCCATCCTTCACACTGTCAGCCCGGCCTGCGCACAAGCGCAAGTCGGGCTGACTGCATCTCTACTCCTGCCGCCTATACACACGGGCTGCCACCCCGCCCGAGAAAGATGCCATGGAAGAAAGTTCCCCCGCCGTGGAAGAAAGTTCCCACGGCGGGGGAGGTTTCTTCCACGGCGGCCTGTTTTTACGGCCCGCCGCCCCGCAAAAAATAGATGCTACGTAAAAAATTTTACGTACGACGTGATTTTTTTTACGTACGACGTAAACTTTTTTACGTAGCATCTCCTTTTTCCCATCGCCAGCCCTGCCGAAAACAGGTGCCGTGAAGACGAATGGCCGCCCTGCCGAAAACAGGTGCAGTGAAATGGGTGTAGGGTCATGATAGGTGTAGGGCAAACGCTTTGAATGTGTCGTGTCAGGGGTAATGGAGAAAGAATAACCCCTTGCGGCTGATGGCAACAAGGGTTTTAGCGGACATCAATCAATCTTTACCCCTCTCCAAGGCCAAGGGGCGGCCACCCGTGCGGGGTGGTGCGCCAATGGGCGACGCACCCAGCCGTCAGTGCCCTCGGCGGAGCGCGGCGGCAAGGCGCATTTTGAGGTGCTGCAAACGCAGGAGGCAGAGGGCCACGTGCGCATGGGTGTGCGCCTCGGGGTGAAGCCACGAAAAGGGCAGCCGGCCGTAGATGCGACGTTGCCAATGGCGCACCGCCTCGTGGCCGAGCCAGGTGCGCAGGGCAGCGAGCGAGTGCATGCGGCTGAGGGCAAAGAAAAAGTCGAAAATGAGGCGCTCGAAGGCCGGCGAATGCACGTGGAGCCCCTCGTAAGCCTGCATGATGTGCTGCATGTAGGTGGCCGCTGCCTGGGGCGGCAAATGGTATTTCAGCGTGAGCGACACTTCGTTTTCCTGCCAGTAGTACACCGACGCGGGGCTCACCCCGATGCTGTGGCATTGCGCCAGCAGGCGGCACATGAAGAGGGTGTCCTCGCCCACAGGTTGCCCCACGGGGAACGTGATGTGTGCCAAACGCTCGCGCCGTATGAGTTTGCCCCAAGGCACCCGCAGCAGGCTGGTGTGCAGGTGGGTCTGCACAAAAAGGCGGTAGGACTCGGGCGTGGTGTGAAGGCCAGCGTGCAGTGTGACGTAGGGACTGGTGCTGCCGTCGGCGTGGCACTTGCGGCTCTGGCCGAGCACCACGTCGGCATGCACGGTGGCGGCCGCCTCGAGAAAGCGGGGACTGAGGTAGTCGTCGGCATCGACAAAGGTGACCCACTCGCCGCGGGCCTCGGCCAGTGCCGCGTTGCGGGCGGCGGCGGCTCCCGCATTGGCCTTGTGCCACACCCTGAAGCGGGCGTCGCGGCGGGCGTAGGCATCGCACAGGGCGGGCGAGGCGTCGGGCGAACCGTCGTCTACGAGCAGGCACTCCCAGTCGGGGCGCGTTTGTGCCACCACGGAGTCGAGGCAGCGGGGCAGACGCGCAGCGGCACGGTAGACGGGGATGATGAGGCTGAAAGTGGGATGCGGCATGAGGCGGGGGGAATGAAAGGGTCAGGAGGGACGCTGGCGGTGCAGGCTCGACCTGACGAGCTGCACCACCTCGAGAGCCACGGCATCGCGCCGCAGCAGCAGGGCGTAGAGCACCAACGCAAGCAGGCTGCCCGCGGCGAGCAGCAGCCACGAGGGCCAGGCGGCAAAGAGGCAGAGCAGAGCGGCGGGCAGGCAGGCCAGGAAGGCGAGCACGAAGTAGCGCATGAAGTCGAGCATCTGCGTGAAGTAGCCTATGCCGAAAAGCCGCCCCGTGTAGTAGGTGTTGAGGGCTACGGCCAACTGTGTGTAGAGCACCCTCGACACGCAGATGCCCGCCACGCCATAGGGCACAGCGGCCAGCAGCATGGCCACGGATATCGTTTTCTTGATAACCTCAAGCCGCAGGAAGAGGTCGGAGCGGCCCTTCACGGTGAGCAGCGTGAGGTTGAGGGAGCACACGTGGTCGAACATGATGGCGAAGGCGTAGATTTGCAGGTAGAGCGCCGCCTCGGCCCATTTCGGAGTGAGCAGAAAGTCGATGAGCGGACGCGCCACCGCTGCCAGGAGCAGGCAGCCAGGGACGATGACGAGCGACATCATGCTGATGTACTTGCGGTAGACGTGCACCAGGTGGGCATCGTCGTGCTGCAACTTGACGAGAATGGGGTAGAGCACCTTGCCCAGCACGCCGTTCATGGTGTCGACGGGCAGCTGGGCGAACTGCGTGCCGCGGTTGTAGTAGCCCAGGTCGCGCGCCGAGAAGCAGCGGCCTATAATGAGCGTGGTGAGGTGCATGTAGCCCGTGTGCAGCAGGCTCGAGGCCAGCAGTTTGCTGCCAAACGAACCCATTTCCCTGAACGATGTCCACGAAAAGGTGAGGCGGGGCCTCCACCTGAGGTAAAGCCACACGAAGACGAGGTTGACCACCTGTGCCGTGAGGGCCTGCACCACGAGAGCCCACACGCCCAGACCGCGCCAGGCACACACAATGCCCGCCACACCGCCCACAAGGCACGACAGCAGGGAGCGCAACGCCATGCCGCGGAAGTCGAGCCGTATGGTGAGTTTCACCTGATGAATGCCCATAAGTGCTCCCACCAACAGCGTGAGGGCCTGCACACGCAGCAGCGGGGTGAGCACGGGCATGCTGAAAAAGCGGCTGATGAGCGGCGCACAGGCAAAGAGCACGCCGTAGAGCAGCACGGCCACCACGAGGTTGAAGCAGAACACCGTGCTGAAGTCCTGCTCGGTGCGGTCGAGCTTGCGTATGAGAGCCTGGCCGAAACCGCTGTCGACAAACGTTTGCGACAGCGCCAGGAAGATGGCCAGCATGCCCACCGCACCGAAGTCGGAGGGCAGCAGCAGGCGAGCCAGCACCAGTCCTAAACCAAACTGCATGACCTGCGTGGCGAAGCGCTCAAGGAGGCTCCACTTCACGCTGACAAGGGTTTCGTGTTTGACGGACGACATGGGCTGGGGGGTGTGAGGAACAGTGAGAATGGGCTGGCTGACGCTGCTTCAGCGGCAGGAGGCATACTCCTCGGTGCCGAGAATGGCGTGCATAATGTTCTGGCAGGCGGTGCGGCCGTGTGGAGCACGCAGTTCCTTGCTGATAAACTGAAGGCGGAGGCGTTGCTGGGGATCGTGGCCGCTGAGCACCTGCTGCACGAAGGCGTCGACGGCCTGCATGTCGGTGGCAATGTAGTGCAGCAGGTAGGCATCAAGAGCCGCACGGGTGAGGTTGGAGGTGCTGAACTCGGAACGGCGGACGAAGAGGGTGGGCTTGCCCGTGACGAGATATTCCACGAGGAAGGTGACGCAGTCGTGAATGAGGGCGTCGGAGTGCTTGAAGAGGCCGATGTATTCACCTTCCTCTAACTGGCCGTTGGGCAGGTTGCGCCAAGCGTCGTAGTAGGCATCGGTGCGCTCCTTGCCCCACACGCGGAGCAGCGTGGGGTAGAGCATGGGGTGGGGCTTGAAGGCAAAGCAGGCCTGATCGGCATAGCGGGTGGCCAGATGGAGCATGGCATCGGCCATTTCAAGGAAATTGCTGTAGGCTAAACCTTCGTAGTGCTCGCTGCCCACCGAGTAGTGCGGCGCCCAGATGATGCGCTTGCGGCCCTTGCGCGCAGGCCAAGGGTCGGCAAAGCTGGAGGCGGGCTGGCGAATCTGGTCGAGCGTGGGGAGGCCCGTCACCACGATGTGCTTGCCATGGTCGCGGGCACAGCGGGCACGGTCGGCAAAGGCTTCGCCCTCGTAGTAGTCGTGCCAGACCGACTTCCAAAGGAGCAGGGTGTTCAGCCACTCCTCAAAGACAATGTGCAGGCCGTAGTTGGCGTAGACGGTGACGAGGCGGCGGTTGGCCTGGAAACGGTGGAGCGGCTGCTCCTCGGAGTAAGGACGCTGGTAGATGACCACGTCGACAGGGAGCTGCTGTGCGAGGGTGCGCTCGTTGTCGAGCAGGGTGTAGGCGTAGCCTTTCTTCTCAAGATAAGCGGTGAGCTGCGGGAGGCAGGCGGGCTTCTTGGTGTGGGCGGTGACAGCCAGCACAGGACTGAAACGCGGATGCCGCAGCATGTCGCAGTAGAGGGCTTCGGTTTTCCAGGTAGGGAGGTCGTAGATGACGAACACAAAGTTGACGGGCGTGCTTTTGCTGCGGAAGCGGCGAATGGCGGGCCGCCAGTAGCGCCGGTAATAATAGTGCCACTGCAGCGTGTCGAGCACGTAGCGCGCTTCGCGGCGCAACTGGTTGCCGAGATTATGGTAACGGGCACAGAGTTCTGTAAGGAAGGGTTTCATGTTTTCGGAATGAGGATAGAGAGGGGAGCCAGTGCGGCAAGCTTTCGGGGCTGTGCGGTAGGCTTTCGGGGCTGTGCGGCAAGCTTTCGGGGCTGTGCGGCAGGCTTTCGGGGCTGTGCAGCAGGCTTTCGGGGCTGTGCAGCAGGCTTTCGGGGCTTTCCCTTTTCCCTTATCTATATAAGGTGTGGGTCCGCACTGCAGGTCGGCGTGGCGTATGCTTTTCCCTTTTTTCTTATCTATATAAGGTGTGGGCGGAAATATAAAAGGAGGGGCAGATAGCTTATGAAGCAGTGGGCGTGCCGCTTGGGGAGGAACGGCCGTGCCCCGCATGAACGCACCAAGGGGCGGCCATGAACGTGCATGCCGCCCCCTGGACGGAAGGAGCTGTGGGGGAGTTGACGTACCCCGGATTTTCCTTATTTCACCACCTTGCGGCCCCCCACAATGTAGACGCCGGGAGCGGCGTGGCGCAGCGAACTTACGCGCTGGCCGCTGAGGGTATAGACGGGAGCGTTGGCTTCGGGAGAAACGAGGCCGGGCCGGGCGATGCCCTCGGGTATGTCGTCGATGTAGTTGAAGGTGATGAGGCCGTCGGCGTGCTGCGTGATGAAGTAGAGCGGCTGGCCGAGGGTGCCGCGGTCAGTGTACACGGTGGCAGCGGGCAGCGAGGTGTCGGTGAGCGAGGTGTTGTTGGTAGTGCCGGGGAAGAGGTCGCCCTGGTGCCCGAGGATGATGGCGTTCATGTCGTTGTTTTCAGCCGTCGGTCCGCCGTCGAGCACATTGTCGGCAGGCACCACTACGACACGTGGATGGGTGGCGTCGTTGTTGGGCGTGTTGTTGCGCCAAGGCGTGGCATCGTAGTCCACGTGCAGCACCAGCATGCCCTTGCCGAGCCGCGAGCCGTGCCAGAAGGCCTCCTGACGGTTTTCGAGCAGGTAGTATTCCGACTCCTTGTCGGGGTTGCGCATCACGTAGACGGTGGTGCCTTCCGAGGAGCGTTCGCTGGGGTAGAGCGTGTATGTGCCAGGTTCGCTGAGCACCTTGTAGTCGGCCCAGCCCAGGGCGCAGCGCTCGTAGGCGTTGTAGGCCACGGGGCGGTAGCCGTCGTAGTAGAATTCGCCGTAGTCCATGATGCTCCAGAAGCCCATCGTCTTGTAGTCGTCGGGCACCTTGGCGTTCTGCGTTACGTACATGTCGCAGAGGCCGAGGGCGTGGCCGAACTCATGTACAAAGAGGCCGATGCCGTCGTGCTGCATGCTGGTCACCTCCGTGAAGTCGTTGCTGTAGTAGTAGAGCATTTCGTTGGCTACGAGATAGGAGTTGATGGTCAGCGCGCCGTCCTGCATGGTAAACTTGCGGCTGGGGTTGAACTGACCCCACACGTAGTCTTGCCAGCCCTCGCCGTAGGCAGCCTGCTGGCCGACGCCGGCAAAGTAGACGCAGACGAGGGGCACCTGTCCGTTGGTGGCATAGTCGGCGAAGTCGGTGCCCGCAGCCACGGCCTTGTTGAGCGCCTCCTGAATGAGGGCGGTGATGTTGACGTCGATGCTGTTGCCGCTGTCCTTGCCGTAGTAGGCGTAGCCTTTGTCGGCCCTCACCTTGGCCACCACCTTGTACGTGGGCTGGAACAGGCCGTCGGACTGGCTGACGAAGTAGTCGCGCACGCTGCCGATGGCGTATTTTTCATCCTGATAGCCCTCTTCGTTGAGGTAGCGCGTCACCTTGTCGATGGTGGTTTCCTCCTGGAAGGGAAGGTCGGAGAAGTCAATCATGACCACGGGGATGACGGGTGCGCCGATGCTGCTCACGACGCCGCCGCCCGACTGCTTGTAGAGGCCCAGACCGTCGGCCGTCGAGGCCACGGCGAGCGGGGCAGGACGGGTGTTGTAGAGCGGTTCGGGGTGAGCGTCGTGAAGCAGACGCATGGCGTGTTCTTCGCTGAGGTTGAGCGTGGCCACATAGTGCGCTTCGTCGGCAGTACGTGCCTCGGCATTGTGAGCGGCGCGGGCACTGGCCACCAACTGGTTGCCCTGTGTGAGGGCGTAGCAGAAGCCGCCGTCGGCTTGCTGCACGAGGGGAATGCCGTCGGTGGTGGTGTGCAGGAAATACTGCCCGTTGGCCTTGGTAACCACGGTGAGGGTGGTGCCGTCGGGCTGGGTGTGGCGGCTGACGCGCTTGACGGGCACGGAGGCCGAAGCCCCCATGCTGAGCGCCAGCGTAAGGAGTAGAATAAGCTTTTTCATTTCAGGAAAAGAGAGGTTGGGAATGTGGCTTGCACCGTAGGGCGGCACAAGGTTTGGTGTCGGATGAGAAGGAGCGTCTGCCATGCGCGGGGCAGCGGCAGGCGTTGTGGGGCCACGGGGTCAGTCCTCGTCGGCCACCACGGTGATGAGTGCCTCACTCACGCTCTTCACACGGATAGGTGTGCCGGGGTTGATGAAGGCGCCTGCCGATTTCACCTCCACGCTCTTGCCGTTGATTTCGGCGTTGCCCACAAGGGCCAGACGCGTCAGGGCCACGCCTTTGTCGCCCACCTTTACCTCAAGCTGTGCGCTCGTGGCGTTGGTCGACGAGATGGTGCTGTGCAGGGCTATTTTGTCGAGCGTTTTAGAGCGTGCCACGGCCCAAATCATCAGCCCCAGCACCACCAAACCCACTAACACGGCCACAAGGCAGGGTATGGCGCCGTAGGTGTTATAGATGAGGAAGGCGTCGACAATGGCGCAGATGATGGCGCCGATGCCCGCCAGGCCGAAGCCGGGTATGATGAAAAGTTCGGCTGCGCCCAACAGGAGGGCCAGCAGGGCCAGAATGATGATGACTGTCATGGGGTGTGAAAGATTGGATGTAGAAAGCAGCCTCCGCCGTTTTACTCCTTTATATATAGGATGTGTGCAGCGGACGATGGGAGGGTGGGGCCGGGGGCTGCGTTCTGGGGTTACATGTTCTTTTCGCGGTATTTCCCTTCCTCCTTGTCGTCGAGCATGCTCAGGTAGGAGGCGTAGCGGGTGGGAGCCAGTTGGTGGTCGGCCAGGGCCTGCATCACGGCGCAGCCCGGCTCGTGGGTGTGGGTGCAGTTGTTGAAACGGCAGTCGGCCGAGAGGCGGAAAATGTCGCGGAAGTAGTGGGCCACCTCTGCTGGCTCGAAGTTGAACGTGCCGAAGCCCTTGATGCCGGGAATGTCGATTACGCTGCCTCCGCCGGGCAGGTCGTAGCATTCGCTGTAAGTGGTGGTGTGCATGCCTGTGCCGTGCACGTTCGAGATGTGTGCCGTGCGGGCATTCGCCTCGGGGACGAGCAGGTTGAGCAGTGTCGATTTTCCTACGCCCGAGTGCCCCGCCAGCAGCGAGGTTTGTCCTTGCATCAGCTGGCGCAGAGCGTCGATGCCCGTGCCTTGCAGTGCCGAGGTGCGCAGGCAGCGGTAGCCGCAGTCCGTGTAGACGGCTTCAAGGTAGTCGAGCGTGGCCCGTTCGTCGTCGTTGAGGTCGTCCACCTTGTTGAAGACCAGTGCGGCGGGCACGCGGTAGGCTTCGGCGGTGGCCAGCACGCGGTCGATGAAGGTGGTGGTGGTTTCGGGCCGTGCCAGTGTCACCACGAGCAGGGCGAGGTCGATGTTGGCGGCGAGTATGTGGCTTTGCTTCGATAGGTTCGATGCCTTGCGCACAATGTAGTTTCGCCGTTCGTCGATGTCGGTGATGAAGGCATTGCCAGCCCCCTCGGCGCGTAGCAGCGTCACCTTGTCGCCCACGGCCACGGGGTTGGTGGAGCGTATGCCTCGCAGGCGGAAGTTGCCTTTCACCTTACATTCCACGCATTCCCCCTCGTCGGTGCGTACCAGATACCAGCTTCCGGTCGATTTGATTACAGTTCCGTGCAAAGTGTGCGTTGTGTTGAAGCAGATGATTGTGAGCAAAGGCCGCGCCCAGGGTCCGCCCTGCATGGTGCGGGGAGGCCGGAGCGCGGTGCTGTGTGTGTAAATGCTGCCTGCACCGCGTGGCGGCGTCGGGCCGTAGTCGTGGGGGCTGAGGCAGGAGCGTAGCCCTTACACGGTCATGATTTCCTTGTTCTTGGCGGCGAGCAGTTCCTCGATGGCTTTCACCTTTTTGTCGTGAATTTTCTGCAGGTCGGCTTCGGCGTCCTTTTCCACGTCCTCCGAGAGGCCGTCCTTCACGGCTTTCTTGAGTTTGTCGATGCCGTCGCGTCGGGCGTTGCGTATAGCCACCTTGGCCTCTTCGGCCTCCTTGGCGCACTGCTTGGTGAGCTGGCGTCGGCGCTCCTCGGTGAGGGGCGGAATGCCGAGGCGAATGACTTCGCCGTTGTTCTCGGGCATGATGCCGATGGTAGAGTCGATGATGGCCTTTTCGATGACGCGGAACATCTGCTTGTCCCAAGGCTTGATGGCGATGGTGCGCGCATCGGGTGTGGTGATGGCAGCCACGTTGTTGATGGGGACCATGGAGCCGTATGAGTTAACGCGCAGGTCGTCCAGAATGTGTACGTTGGCCTTTCCAGCACGTATCTGGGCGAGCGTTTCATCCAAGTGCATGACGCTCATTTCCATTTTCTCCTCGCAGTCGCTGAGGCACTTCTTTACATCGAGCATGAGTGTATAGGTTTTGCTTGTTTCTAAAAAATGTAGTGGTGACAGAAATCCCTCGGCCCGCGTGGCAGCGTGGCGTCGGTAGGCTTTGCAAAAATACAAATAAAAATGTAACGTGCCTTATTACACAAGGATAGTTGTGCAAAATGTGCCACGTCCCGCCTCGTCCCTTCCCGCCCCTTGCCTTGTGATGCGGCTGGCTGCCGCGGTCGTCGGCCACGGGGTGAGGTGTGCAGGGCACAAATCCAGCCGCAAGGCGATGGGGCGAAGCAGCACCCTCCATGTGTAGGCGTTTTCTTCCTCAGCCGCCCCACCGGGAATAGATGCCGTGAAGAAACATCTTTATGTGGCGCGGGTTTTTCTTCACAGCACACCGTGCAGACAGAAACAGATGCCGTGGAAAATAGATGCTACGTAAAAAAGTTTACGAACGACGTGATTTTTTTTACGTAGTACGTGATTTTTTTTACGTAGCACCCCGTTTTACCCCTCAGCCACCTCTCCCGTAATAAATGCTGTGAAGCCAACACTTCACCCCATCCCGTCGCACGCGGCCCGCCGTCCGTTGCAAACAGATGCCGTGGAAGAAACCTTCCACGGCTGGGGAACTTTGTTCCACGGCGGGGTAGTTTTTTCCCACGGCATCCCGTTGTTGCAGGTCTGTGGGGCAGCTGCCATGGTCGGGGCGTGGTGGCGGCGGTTGGCAGGGCGGGGTTACTCCTCACCTTCCACGTGGCAGGTGCTGAAGTGGAAATCGTGCTGTGCCTTTTCGGGCGGGAAGCAGAAGTAGGTGCACTCGGAGGTGGTGCAGAGGCGTCCGTCGGCATCCAGCAGTTCGGCCGCGATGGTGGCGATGTTGCGCCGCATCTGTACTAAGCGGGCACGCAGTGTGATGGTGCCGCCGAGGGTAGACACGGGGCGCTTGTACTGTGTGGTCATGCGCATGGTGACGCCCGCCGTCTGGCATTTGCGCATCACCACCCAGCCGCACAATTCGTCGAGCAGGGTGGCCTGAATGCCGCCGTGCAGCGTGTGGAGCCAGCCCTGGTGGTTGTGCCCCGGCGTCCAGTGACTGACGATGTCGTCGCCGTCTTCGTAGAACTCCATGTGTACGCCCAGCGGGTTGTGCGGAGCGCAGCCAAAACAGTTGTAGCCCTGCAGGTGCAGGTAGGGGTTGATGATTTTCTTCATGTCAGGAACAGGCGGGGTGAGAGATGACGGACGAGGCTCAGAAGGGCCAGAAGACGGGCACGACCAGTACGGTGATGAGGAGGGCTATGATGTTGAGCGGCAAACCGATGCGCACGAAGTCGGCAAAGCGGTAGTTGCCCACGCCCTGCACAATGAGGTTGGTCTGATAGCCGATAGGCGTGCAGAAGCTGGCTGATGCTGCCATGCAGATGCACACAAAGAAGGGCATGGGGCTGACACCCATGTGCTCGGCTATGCTCAGCGAGAGCGGGAAGGCCAGCGCCGCGGCGGCGTTGTTGGTCATGAGTTCGGTGAAGAAGCTTGTGATGGCAAATATCACGGCCAGCAGCACCAAGGGGCTGTACTCCTGGCTCAGTTGCACGGCGAAGGCAGCCACGGCATCGGCCATGCCGCTGTTTTGCATGGCCTTGCTAATGGCGAAGGCCGAGGCAATGGTCACGAGAATGTCCCACGACACGAATTTGGTGTACTTGCGGGCTGGGAAGATGTGGAGCCAGGCCATGATGACGGTGACGACGCAGACGAAGAAGAACATGTCGAGCTTCATGCCCGGCACGGCCTGTCGCACCACGGGCAGTTCGCCCACCGTGGCGCCGATAATCATGAGCGCCAGGAGCACCACGCTCAGTATGCGTTTGCCCTTGGAGAGGCGCGGCTCCTGCTCGCGGCCGTCAGACACCATGAGGAAGAAGGAGGAGTCGCCCCAGTTCTGCATGAAGGCATCGTTGGCCAGGAGCACGAGCGTGTCGCCCTCGCGGAAGTATTCGTGGCGCATGTCGTGCATGATGAAGGTTTCGCCGTTGCGGCGGATTTCGAGCAGCGTGGCGCCGTATTTGCGCTTGAAGTCGAAGTCGAAGACGCGCTTGTTGATGGCAGGGAAGCGCGCGCCCAGCACCACCTCGACGCGGAACATGCCCGCCAGCATGCCCTCGCTGGTGGCGATGTCGCGCTCAGGTCGGGAGTCGGGCAGCAGACGGTTGCTCACGAGCACTATATAAAGGAGTCCGACGAGGGCAATGGCGAGGCCCACCTTGCCCAGTTCGAACATGCTGAAGCCCTGGAAACCCGCATCGATAACCATGCCGTGCACCACGAGGTTGGTGCTTGTGCCGATGAGGGTGCACATGCCGCCGAGAATGGTGGCGTAGGAGAGGGGAATGAGCAGTTTGGTGGCCATGACGCCGTGCTTTTCGGCCCAGCGCTTAATCATGGGAGCGAAGATGACGACGACGGGGGTGTTGTTGAGAAAGGCCGACACGAACGACACGATGGGCAACAGCCGCAGCTGCACGCGCCGCACGCTGATGCCACGCTGCTGAGGCAGCAGGCGGCGCAGCATCTCCTCGAGCATGCCGCTGCGGCGCACGCCCTCGCTCACCAGAAAGAGCAAGGCCACGGTGATCATGCCCTTGTTCGAGAATCCCTCGAGCATTTCGCGCGGCGTGAGAATGCCGGCACACAGAAACACCACCGCACCCGAGAGGAGTATGAGTCCCGGCCGCATGCGGTCTTTGATGAGTGCCAGCACCACAATGGCCAGCACGATGATGACGAAGATAACCTTTACAGTCAATGGTGTGTGCGTGATTTAGGTAGGAACTGAAAACGTGTGTGCCCTCAGCAGCCGCGCTCCACCACAAAGAAGGGGTTGAGCAGGTCGGCCTTGTTGTAGCGCAAGGGAAGGCCGTCGTCGGCGCGCGTTACGGTGCAGCCCGCCTCGAGGGCTATGGCGTGGCCCGCGGCGGTGTCCCACTCCATGGTGGGGGCGAGGCGCGGATAGACGTCGGCCGAACCCTCGGCCACCAGGCAGAGCTTGAGCGAGGAGCCGGCCGACACCACGTCGGGCTGGGCATGCTGCTGCGCCACGCGGGCTATGAATGCCTCGGTCTCGGGCGAACGGTGCGACCGCGAGGCCACCACGCGGTAGGGGCGGTGCTGCTGCGCCTCGGGCAGGGGTAGGGCCTTGCGTTCGCCCACCTGCAGCGTGGCGGCGTCGACCTGGGCCACGAAGGCGCCGTGCCCCTCAGCGGCAGCATAGAGGCGGCCCAGCACGGGAGCGTAGATGACGCCCATGACCGGAACGCCGTGGCGTACGAGGGCAATGTTCACCGTAAACTCACCGTTGCGCTTGAGAAACTCCTTGGTGCCATCGAGAGGGTCGACCACCCAGAGCGTGTGCCATGCCTCACGCTCGGCATAGGGCCGGTGCTCGCCCTCCTCGCTCAGCACGGGGTAGGGTGTTTGTGCCAGTGCGGCGGCTATCACGGCATGCGAGCGGCGGTCGGCCAGGGTGAGGGGGGAGTTGTCGGCCTTGCGCTCCACCTGCCAGTCGGTTTCGGGGTTTTCATACACTTGCATGATGGCGCGGCCAGCCTCGAGGGCGGTTTGTATGACGAGTTCGAGCATAGAATTCATGAGCGAGAGGGCTTTGTGCGGATGCCGCGGTTCGCGTGAGTGGGTTGGAGGGGGCGGCAGATGGCGTGGCGGCCGTGGGCGGGTACAGACCGTGACCACGTTGCAAAAGTACGTTTTTGCCCTCATATACTCACATGGCGCAGGCAAAATACTGCATGCTGCAGCGCCGCACATCTTCCTGTCGCCGTGGTAAGGATGGGTTGTAATGGCCTTGCGCAGCCACCTCACCAAGGCATGCACGACCCCCGCCATCCCGTTTTTTTCAGAAAAAAAAGAGGCGGCGCACTAAACCCCAACGTGTTTTTCACATCCAACCCTCAGTGAGACGCCTCAAGGTGCGCACCTGGCATTTCTCCATTTCATAGCTTATTCATCCCATCAAAAACTAACAGATATGAAACGTATCCTTTCAATCGTGCTCCTGCTCATGACGCTGGCTCCCGCCACCATGATGCAGGCTCAAACGGAACAAAACAAACCCCAAGCTCGCCGCGAACGCCCGCAAAGCGGCATGCAGACGCAGCGCCTGGCCCGACAGATGGCGCAGCAGCTCAAGCTCAGCGGCGACACCGCCACGTGGTTTACCCAACTTTACACCGAATACCAGGACACGCTGCGAGCCGTGCGTTTCCGCATGCCCCGCACACAGGGCAAGCGTGCCGTGCAGATGAGCGCCGAGGCCGCCAAAGCCCAGATTGAGGCCCTCCTCACCGCCAATGAGCGCGCCGACGCCATCAAGCGCAGCTATGCCGCCCGCTTTGCCGAGCAACTCACGCCCCAGCAGGTGCTCAAAGTGCTCACCTTCAACCCCCAGCAGCAGATGCTGCAGCGCCAAATCAATCCGCGCCAGGGCTTCGCTCCCATGGGCGGCCAGGGCATGACCGGCATGCCCGGCGGCTTTGGCGGTGAGAACTGAACGGCACACCTTATTATATATTGAAAACCTAACTTGATGACAAAGCGAAGAGCCGCGGACCGACGTCCTGCGGCTCTTCGCTTGTATTATAGCGGTGTGCCGTGGGGCTGCTGACAGGGCTGTGCCCATTTTCCCCACACCTAAGCCTCGCTCCCCGCCGTGTGCGCCGTACGGCTTGCCTGCCGTGCGTGCCAGGCAAAGAGCAGGAGGCACCAGAGAGCGGGCAGCCACGTGCGCCAAGTGTAGAAGATGTGCTGCACAGAGTGGTTGAGCAACACGAGAAACCACAGCAGCGGCATGAGGCCCACGAGGAGTAGCCAGCCGTGCTGCCGCACCACGGCGCGGTGGCGGCGGCACCACAGCAGGCCCCACGTCAGCGCCAGCAGGAGGCTTGCGGCCACCACTATCACGGCTATCTGCACCGCGGGCTGCTGCCACAGGCGGGCTATGAGGTGGCGGAGCGGCATTTCGTGGCCGCCGTAGACGATGGTGTAGCCCATACGTTTGGCGGCCTGCCCCAGCGCATTTTCTATCACGCCGTCGCCCGTGATGACCTGCGCCAGCGGCCATTTGGCACTCCACATCAGGGCGTAGCCGCCGCCCCAGCTGGCGCTGAGCTGCACGATGCTGCGCACTGGCTGCATGCCGTGGCCTATGCCCAAGGCGATGCAGGCCACCAGCGGCAGCGCCAGGGTGAGCAGGGGCGTGGTGAGAAAATCGGCAAAGGCCGTGAGTGCACCGAGGGTAAAGAAAAGGCCGATGCGGCACGTGGCACTCACCTCCGTCCGCCGCCAGCCGAGCACGGCGCACAGGCCGCCCAGGGCCAGGTAGAAGCACGTGCTGCACTGAAACGTTTGCGGCACGAACACCGCGCCGAAGCACAGCAGCGCGAGGCCGAGGGTGGCAGCGTAGGCCGTGCCAAGCCGCCGGTGCAGCAGCCAAAGCGCGGCGGCCAGCAGCACACTCAGCCAGCCGTAGTGCCACAGGCGCATTTGCTTGTAGTTCATGACGTAGAGCAGCGGCCGCAGCACCACCTGATAGCCATGCCAGTAGCGCGGATAACCGTGCATGGGGGCCAACTCGGCACGCGGCGTGACGGCGGCGTGATGGAGCAGGGCGTCGCGGTAGCGGTAGTCGGGCAGGTGCAGGCTGTCGGGCAACACCACGTGTTCCATGCGCATGACGGCCTGTAGCGGATGGTCCGTGTCGGCGCAGATGCACATGTTCATCATCCAGGCGTCGGTCATGTTATCGGTTTGCAGCAGAAAGCAACCAAGGGGTTGGCACCAGAGCCCTTCGGCGTGTATCTGCCGTGCCGACTCGGCGGCGTGGCGCCGCATGCCTTGCGTGGTGGGCAGGGCAAAGAGGGCCGTGAGCAGCACGAGGCCGCCCACAAGCAGCACGACGTAGAGCGGAAGGAGCAGACGCAGGGTTTTGAGCATAAGGGGAAAAGGAAACAGCGGCGCTCGGTGGCCGCCTGAAACGGACAAGAGGCTGCGATGTCGGGCATCGCAGCCTCTTGTGTGAAGGTATGTGTTGTAAAACAGTTTTCCCGAAGGATTAGTAAACTACCTTGGTGGTGCTCACCTGGCCGTCGGTCTCGACACGCAGGATGTAAGCGCCACGGGTGAAGACGGGCAGCGAAGCCTCGCCGTTGACGGTGCAGCTGCTGATGAGGCGGCCGTCGGTGCTGTAAACCTGTGCACGGGCCTTGTCGGCACGTACGGTGAAGGCGCCCTGCTTGAAGTCAACCTGCGGAGCCTGGCCCACCTCGACGGCGGCGATGCCCGTGAAGGTGGTGCCCAGAGCGGCACGCTGGCTCTGCACTACGACACCCGTCTGGAGGTCGATGAGCATGGCGGTGACAGAAGCCTTCTCGGCATTGTCAAGCATAGCCACATTGAAGGAGGCGCTGTGCTTGAGCGTTTGTCCGGCCTCCACGGCACCGAGGGCCGAACCGTCGTTCAGGCCGAAGGGGTCGTTGTAGGCACGCGACACGTCCTTGTAGGTAGCGGTGTAGGTTTCGCCAAGGTTGCAGAAAGCATGGAACTCAGCCCAGGGAATTTGGGATGCGCTCCTGCCGGAGAAGATGTTGGCCTGCGTGCCCTTGGGGCCGTCTTCGCTCACGTTGTAGATAACGGCGTAGCTACCCTCGCTGGCGGGCAGCACGAAGTTGAACTCCGAGGTGACGTTCACCTGGGTGCCGTTGACGGTGCTCGAGAGTTGTGTGCAGCGAGCTTCGCACTTGTGGGTGTCGAGGTAGTTACGCAGCGAGGCGATGAGGCCTTCTTCAAGCGTTACCTCCTCCGTGGCGTCACCGTAGTAGAGGTCGTAACCCAACTGCTCGCGGTTGAGGCCCGCGGCCATGGTGTAGCCTTGGCCGAGCACGTAGGGAAGTACTTCAGGCACGGTGGGGTCGGCCAGTTCGTCGGCCACCTCAGAATCGCTGGGGGTGAAGTGCATGCCGATGGTGTTGACCTCGGGCAGCAGTTCGCGCAGGTTGTCCTGAGCTACGAGTGAGAATACGGTAAAGCCGTCGACCGTGCTCTGCGGCATTTCGAGCACAATCTTACGCTTGGGGGAGCCGGCAGGCAGGGTGATTACGGGCACACCGCCGGCGTTGTCGCCATCTTCGGTGAACTGGTCGGGCTGGCCGTTCACCTTGTCGACAGAGAGGGTAGCCACGGAGCGGCCGGGAGTAGCGGCCACGTGACCCTCGTAGTTGAAGTAGACGGTAGCGCCGTAGGGGAATACCTTTTCAGCCGAGCCTGTGCTTAGGCTGCTGGCGTACGTCTGGCCATCGATGGCGAAGCTGTAATCCATCGACTGTACGGGCTGGATGCCCCAGTTGATGATGGTAGCGTTGGTGGGCACCACGTCGTCGGCACTCCCTTCTGAGCGTATGCCGTCGCTGTCGATGAGCTGCACGTCGTAGTCCTTCAAGCCACCCTTGCCGCCCGTAGCGTAGCAGAAGATGGGGGCTGCGAGCGTTTCGCCACCTTGGCTGAAGACATTGCCGTAGTTGTAGAAATTTTTGTTGGCAATGATGTAACCGTCGGGCGTGCCGTCGGTTTCATACACGTCGACGGTGTATTCCGTACCCTTGGCTGAGCCGTAGAAACCTACGAGAAGCGTTTTGTCGCCCGTGATGACGTAGTTGCAAGGCACGGTGTTGACGCCAGGCCTGAAGGTGGGTGACGTGCTGCTGGTCCAGAGTTCATCGCCCGTTTCATAGTCCAAAATGAATACGGTTACTTCGCTCATGGTCGTCACTTGGGCCGGTACGCGGCACTCAATGGTGCTCAGCGTAGCACCGGCATAGCGCTGCAGCAGGGATGCGGGGAACTGCTGCGCATTGCCCATCACCTTACCCTGGAGCTTGGAGAGTGTAAGATCAGCGCTGTAGGAATCAATCTGGGGAGAGGGCTCAGCCGACCACGAGATTTGCTGCGGGTCGCGCACAGCACCTTCGCGAGCCGTGCGGGCCGGAGTGTTAGCCACGCATTCGCCGGCTTTCAGTGTAGGCTTTACGCCATTGAGGCTTGCGCCGTCGAGTGTAAACTGCTTGGGCTGCAGTTTTTGGGCGGCCATCTTGGGCTGGGCTTGGCGGAGCGTCATTTGCTGCGCGGCTGCCGTCAGCGAGCATGTGGCCAGGAGGCAGAGTAAAAATTGCTTCATAAAATAATGTTTTGAGTTGTTTGAATGTAATTCGTTCTTACAGAAATGCGCCTTGGTGGTGCATAAGATGTTTAGTTTGAGGCAGGCAAAGGTAAGTAAACAAAACGAAACAGGGCTTGTGGTGTAAAAAAAATGTGCGGGGTGGCCTTTTTTTTAACAAAAGCACATCGAAAAGCCCATGGATGTAACGTTGTGCGACGGGTAGGCTGTTGGGCTCCGCAGCATTCTACACGTCCTCTCAACGGCACAGTGCGCGGCACACGCGGTCCTGAAAGTTGCGGCCCGTGGAGGTGTGGCGTATGCCCTGGTTCATGATGCTGAAGCACAGCGTGTGGCCGTTGGCAGCAGTGCAGTATCCCGAGAGCGTGCTCACGCCTTCCACCGTGCCCGTTTTGGCTCGCACATTGTGCTGTGCTGCCGTGCCCTGCATGCGTTTGCGCAGCGTGCCGTCGACACCTGCCACGGGCAGGGTGGGCAGCAGGTGGCGGTAGATGGCGTCGTGG
The DNA here is from genome assembly GCA_004557185.1 of Bacteroidales bacterium. Classification (GTDB taxonomy): domain Bacteria; phylum Bacteroidota; class Bacteroidia; order Bacteroidales; family Bacteroidaceae; genus Alloprevotella. The sequence goes on along the minus strand of SFEP01000005.1, from coordinate 76,685 downwards.
GCGTAAGCGTAGCGTAGCAGGCGGCCCAGCAGTTGCGGTGTGACGTAATTATAAAGCGAGAGTCCCGAGCCGTCGGCCACCTGGTAGTGCGAGGGGTTGAGCCCCAGCTGCCGCATCAGGTTGTGCACTGCCGCTGCCGCCTCCTTGCGCGAGGCGCGGGGCTTGCCGCTGTGAGCGGCTATTTGGTAGAACACCGACTCCGCCATGGAGTTGTCGCTGCGCTTCATCATGGGCAGTAGCACCGCGTCGAGGCTGTGCCGGCGTGTGCACAGCGTGTCGAGGCTATGGGGCATCGTGCCCTCGCTCACCGTGCCGTCGAAGGCGATGCCTGCCTCGGCCAGCGCCTGCCGCAGTGCCTGGGCAAAGCGGTCGCGGTTGTCGTAGAGCAGCGGCGTGGTGGGCACTTCGTCGTCGTCCCAGCACCATCCCCAGCCCATGCGTGTGTCGTCCTTCATGCTGAGGTCCGTCACCACCCTGCCGCCCAGTGCCTTGATGCCGCGTGCCCGGAGCGAGTCGGTGAGGGCGCGCAGGTCGTCGGCGTCGAGCAGTGGGTCGTAGCCAGCGTGCACGTAGAGTGAGCCCTGCCACAGACTGTCGGCCTGCGAGCCCTGCAGCCCAAAGGTGGTGCGATACTCGTGCTGCGTGCCCAGCACGCTCAGTGCCGTGATGGCCGTGACGAGCTTCATGTTGCTGGCTGGCCGCATGCACTGCCGTTCGTTGTGCATGAAGAGGGCGGAGTCGGCCGTGAGGTCGTACACGTAGATGCCCACCTGGGTGCGGCTGAAAATGTCGTTGTCGAGCAGCTTGCGCAAGCGTTCGGGTAGCGAGAGGTCGGCATCGTCGACCTCCTCCATGCTGTCGGCCTCGGCCTCGGTGGCTGCGGTGCTGTCGGGCAAGAGCGCCACGTCGACAGCTGTGGCGGGCAGCGGCTGCGGTGTGGCGGCGGGCGTGGCAGCCGTCAGCGTGTCGGGCGGCGGGATGGCGGGTGCGTGGAGCGCCGTGCGGCAGCCGGCGCTGCCCACAAGGGCGAGCAGGGCGAGCAGGGGGAGAAACAGATGCTTCATGACGTAAGTGCGTGCTTGCATAACGGATGTACGTGATTTCAAGGCACAAAGTTACAAAAAAATGCAGGCATGGCCTGTATGGCTGCCTTTTGTATGGCCCTCGCCCGCGGCTGCCTGTCACGGTTTGGCCCGTGTGCGAAACGGTGCGGCGCGATGGAGGGAGAGTCCGGGATGGAAAAGTGGAACGGTGGCGGCCTGTTTTGACGGCTTGCCTCCCCGTCGAAAATAGATGCTACGTAAAAAATATCACGTCGTACGTAAAAAAACTCACGTCGTACGTAAAATTTTTTACGTAGCATCTCGTTTTTCCCGTCCCCGTCCCTGGCGAAAATAGGTGCTGTGAAGAAATAACTTCACGTCGTGAGAGTTCTTTTTCACGGCATCCCGTTCAGGCGGCGCGCCGCCCGTCAGGAAATGAATGGCGTGGGAAAAAGTGCTATGAGTGTCGGGTAAACGCTTTTCGTGTGTTGTATCTGGGGGGCATGGAGAAAGGATAAGCCCTGTCTGCAAGGAAGCAGACTTTCAGCCTGCCTCCTTGCGGCGGATGGTAACGAAAGTTTTACCGGACACCCCTAAATGGCAAATAAACACGTTGTCAGACGCCCACGAAAAGGTCGGATGAAATCCAACCTTTTCGTTAAGCCAAATGAGCTCGCCCAAAGCCGAGAGGCTTTGAGCGATGCCATGGCGAGAAAAGGTCGGATGAAATCCAATGATGAGTAACCACTATAAAACAAGTATCACCCGTCATCACGACGAGTGATACCCCTTCACAGAACTTATATAGAGATGAAAAAACTATTCGTAGGATGGCTTTTGCAAGCCGTTCTTTGCTTTTTGTATGGCAAAGGTAAGCATAAGTGAAATGCCATGCAAGGGATAAGTGGTAAAAAATTCACGTTTCCTGCAAAATTAACAGGTATTAGTGGTAGAGAAATCCGAGAAAGGAGGCGAGTGTGGCTCTTTTACACAATATTTCGTGCATAGATGGTTTTATGAGGAGTGAAATGCGTCGCATGTAGTGCATAGATGGAAAGAATTACGGTTTTTCAGCATCTCGCCCCCGAGCGGGGCCGGCTGGTGCGGGCTGCGCTTGGGGGCGAAGTGGGGGAGCATGCCGTCGGCAGAACGGCTGCGGGGGGAGGGCTGCGGTCAGAGCAGGGCGATGCCGTCGGGCAGGAGGCGTATGCGCTGTGCCTTGTAGAGTGTGCCGAGGGCTCGCTTGAAGGTTTTCTTGCTCACGCCGAAGCGCTGCTGTATGGCCTCGGGCGTGGAACCGTCGTGAAAGGGGAGTGTGCCGCCGCATGCCTGCAGTTCGTCGAGCAGGGTGTCGGCGAAGTCGCGGAAGCGGCTTTTGCCTATGCGCTGCAGCGAGAGGTCGAGTTTGCCGTCGGGGCGCACGTTGACCACGGTGGCATTGACCACGTCGCCGGTCCGGGGCTCGTCGTCGAACATCTGGTCGCGGTAGAGCATGCCTGGGCATCGGTTGTCGGCTATCACCTTGAGGCCGAGGGGGGTGCTCTGCTGAATGATGCACTCCAACTGCTGCCCTCGGTGGTAGCGGGCGGTGGTGGCGGGCTTGAGGTAGCGCTCCACTTTGGCCGAGGCCACGATGCGGCGTGTTTCGGGGTCGATGTGTACGTGCACAAGATACGATTTGCCCTGCTGCATCTTCATTTTCTGCTCGCTGAAGGGCACGAAGAGGTCCTTCATGAGCCCCCAGTGCAGAAAGGCGCCGTACTCATTGACCCACGCCACGCGGAGCATAGCAAAGTCGCCCACGCGGCACAGGGGTGTTTCGAAGGTGCCTACCAGGCGCTCGCCCTGGTCGAGGTAGACGAAGACGTCGACCTGCGTGCCGGGCCGCATGTCGCGGGTGACGTAGGCCTTGGGCAGGAGAATTTCGCCCACTTCGCCGCCGTCCATGTAGGCGCCGTGGTCGGTGAAGCGTGTGAGGGTGAGTGTGTTGTAGTCGCCAAGTTTAATCATGCTGGGCAGGGTTAGTGGTTTCGGTGGGCACAGGGGTTTCGGGCGTGACCACGCGGCCGTCGGAGAGGTGTATGGTGCGGTCGGTGAGGGTGGCCAGGTGTTCATCGTGTGTGACGATGATGAAGGTTTGCTGCATTTCGTCGCGCAGGCGGAAGAAGAGGCTATGCAGCTCGTCCTTGTTGTGGCTGTCGAGGCTACCTGAGGGTTCGTCGGCGAGGATGACGTCGGGTTGGTTCATGAGGGCGCGTGCCACGGCCACCCTTTGCTTTTCGCCGCCCGAGAGTTCGGCGGGCTTGTGGTTGCTGCGGTGTGCCAGCCCGAGGAAGTCGAGCAGTTCGAGGCCACGGCGGCGCACCTCGCTCTCTCGGTGGCGGGCTATGAGGCCGGGCATCATGACGTTTTCGAGGGCTGAGAATTCGGGCAGCAACTGGTGGAACTGGAACACGAAGCCGATGTGCTCGCAGCGGAAGCGCGAGAGTTTGTCGCCGCTCAGTGCCAGCACGTCGTGGCCGGCTATGTGGAGTGTGCCTGCATTGGGGCGGTAGAGTGTGCCCATGATTTGCAGCAGGGTGGTTTTGCCCGCGCCGCTGGGGCCGACAATGCTGACCACCTCGCGGGCATGAATGTCGAGGTCGATGCCCTTGAGCACTTCGAGCGAGCCGAAGGATTTGTGTATGTTACGTAGTGAAATCATGGACGTAGGGGGTTGGGGTGAGGGTGGCATTTCCCATGACAGGACGTGGCTGCGCTATTTGTATAGGAGTGCCGGGCAGAAGCTGATGCTGCGTGCCGCTGCGGCTTGGCTGTGTGAAAGTAGGCTTTGGTGCGTAGATGAGCCGTTTGCCGCGCTCATTAATATATATAAGGCGTGAGGCTTCCGCACGGTGTGGGTTTGCTGTTAAAACCACAAGCCATGCAGTGCGGGGCATCACAGGTGCCGTCGCGCCGCATGGCTTGGTGTGTGCTTGTGGGCTTGGTGTACCGCTGCCGCCTGGCTTGCTTGCGGCGGGTTGCGTCCTGCGGGCCAGCCTTTGCCTTACTTCGTGGCGGCAGAGGGTGTGGCCGTGGTGGCGGAGAGGCCGAGCTTCTTCATGATTTGAGCGGTGACCTCGGTGCTCAGCGTTTCGTTGATGAGGATGCCGCCGGCCTGTGCAGCCTGCGAGTCGATGATGTAGACGTAGCCGCCCTCCTTGGCCACAGCCTGTGCGGCGTCGATGAGCTTTTGGCTTACGGGTTGCATCTTGGTTTGGCGTGCCTTTTCGAAAGCCTCCTGGTTGTCCTGCGAGGCCTGCTGCAGACGCTGGTACATGTCCTGCAGTTCCTGCTGATGGCGGTCGCGAATGTTCTGCGGCGTAGCTTCGGTGTCTTCCTTCTGGTATTTCTCCATCTTTGTCTGGAACTCCTTCTGCATGCCTTCGAGCTCAGCCTGATATTGCTTGCCGATGGTTTCGAGTTCGGCTGTCACAGCTTTGTATTCAGGCATGGCCTGCATGATGGTGGCGTAATCGAAGTGAGCAAACTTTTGCGCGCAAAGCTGTAAGGGGGCTGCGATGAGCGCAAGCATGAGGATTTTCTTGAACATACGTTTCTTTATTGCTTTGTTGTGTTAGTGATGCTGATTGGGTGGGTGGGGTGCGCGTTTTGCAGGGGGCAAAAGTACGCTAATTATTTGGAATAGCCAAGTTTCGCCAATACCTCGTTGCTGATGTCGATGCTGGGCGAGGCGAAGATGATGCCGTTGTCGCTGGCGCGGTCGAGTATGAGCTGGAAGCCGCGCTGCTGTGCGATGCCCTTGACGGCGTTGTAGATTTCGTCTTGTATAGGCTCGAGGAGGCTCTGCCGTTTCTTGAAGAGTTCGCCGTCGGGGCCGAAGTATTTCTTTTTTAGTTCGGCAGCCTCCTTTTCTTTGGCTACGATGGCTTGTTCGCGTTCCTTTTTCTGCGCTTCGCTCAGGAAGACGCTTTCGTTCTGGTAATTCTTGTAGAGTGTCTGGGCCTCGTTGTTGAGGGCTTCGACCTCGGTTTGCCAGGCTTTCGAGGTTTGGTTGAGTTGCTCGTTGGCGCGTTCGTAGGCAGGGATGTTGCTGAGAATGTACTCCATGTCGACGAGGGCGAACTTTTGTGCTTGCATCGCTGTGCTGAGGCAGAGCAGCAGTGCGGCGAGGGTGAGCATGCGTTTCATAAGGCAAGTCCTTTTTTTGTGGAATGTGAAAAATAGGTGGTGAATGGCGGTGCGGCGTTAGAATTCCTGTCCGATGATGAAGTGGAACTGCGAGCCGCCGGCCTTTTGTCCGTTGATGTACTTCTGGAAACCGTAGGCCCAGTCGATGCCCATGAGGCCTACCATGGGGAGCAGGATGCGTACGCCCACACCGGCCGAGCGCTTCATGTTGAAGGGGTTGAACTTGTTGATGCCGGTCCAGGCGTTACCGCCTTCGATAAAGGCGAGGGCGTACATCGAGGTGGAGGTTTCGAGCATGAGCGGGTAGCGCAGTTCGAGCGTCATGCGGCTGTAAGCATAGGCATCGCCAGTGGAGTTGCCGGCCAGCGAACCGTTGTCGTAACCGCGCAGGGCAATGGTCTCGGTGGCGTAGCCGCTGCTGTAGCCCGACATGCCGTCGCCGCCTACGTAGAAGGTTTCGAAGGGCGACTTCTTGTATTTGTTGTAGGCGCCGAGCAGGCCGAACTCCACACGTGTCATGAGCACGGGAGCTTTCACGGCACTGGTCAGGGCGGTGTATGTGCGGAACTTGAATTTCCACTTGTGGTATTCAATCCAGCGGTACTTCTCCTGGGCCTCTTGCTGGTAGGTGGCGCTCTGGTAGTTGGTGGCGAGGTTTTTGTAGTCTTTCTTCTGCCACAGCGAGTAGGGCGGTGTGGCGCTCACCTGCAGCAGCAGTTCGGAGCCGCGGCGGGGGTAGAAGGGGTGGTCGGTGGAGTTGCGCTGCAAGGAGAGGGCGAGGTTGATGTTGTTGCAGTTGCCGTCAGTAATAAGGAAGTACTGCCACGACTTGAGCATGTAGCGTGTGTACGAGAGTTCGGCCATGAAGGTGAAGTAGTCGTCGGGCCAGCGTAAGCGTTTGCCGAAGCCGAGGCTCAGGCCGATCATTTTTACGTATTTGTCGGGGTCGTAGGCGTCGGAGTAGTTGTTGTAACTCTGCCCGTAGCCGTACATGTAGTTATAGTACTGGTTGTAGTAGTTTGTGTTGTAGTAGTTGGAGTTGATGTCGCTCTGCTTGCTGTAATAGATGGAGAACGACAGCTGGTTGGGGCGCTTGCCTCCCAGCCAGGGTTCGAGGAAGGAGAGTGAGTAGTTCTGGTAATACGTACCGTTGGTTTGCACCTGGAGCTGCAGTGTCTGGCCGTCGCCCTGGGGGATGAAGCCGGCGCGCTTGTAGCCGGGGGCAAAGAGGTTTTGCAGGGAGAAGTTGGTGAACTTCAAGCCCACGCGGCCCACGATACCCGTTTGTCCCCAGCCCGCCGAGAGTTCAATCTGGTCGCCGCCTTTGTGCACCAGGGGGTAGGTGATGTCGACGGTACCGTTCACGGCATCGGGACGTATGTTCTGGAAGAGTTCGCGCTGCAGGGCTTCGGGGTCGAACTGGTTCATGTTGGCGAGGTCCATCACGGAGCGCTTGATGGCTTCCATGGAGAAGAGGTCGCCGGGCTTGGTGCGGAGTTCGCGGCGTATGACGTTTTCGTAGACGCGGTCGTTGCCGGAAATGCGCACGTGGTTGAGCGTGGCCTGCCGTCCTTCGCGAATACGCATTTCGAGGTCGATGGAGTCGCCGTCGATGTTGATTTCTACGGGGTCGAGCCTGTAGAACACGTAGCCGTTGTTGTAGTAGAGGTTGCCGATGGCGTCTTCGTCTTCACGCAGCCGTTTGTTCAGCAGTTCTTGGTTGTAGACGTCGCCGCGCTGCATTTTGAGCAGGCGTTCGAGCAGGTCGGTGTTGTAGACGGTGTTGCCCACCCACGAGACGTTGCGGAGGTAATACTTCGTGCCGCGGTAGATGTCGAGGTAGATGTTGACGTGCTTGGCGTCGAGTGTTTGCACGCTGTCGGCGGTGATGAGGGCGTCGCGGTAGCCCCAAGCGTTGAGTTTGTCAATGAGGAAGCCCTTGTCTTCTTCGTATTTTTCGGCAAGGAACTTTTTGGAGCGGAAGATGTTGCGGAAGCTCTTTTCGTGCGTCTTCTTCATCGCCTTTTTGAGTTTGAGCACTTGCTTTCGGTTGTCGATGCCGGCGATGTAGATGTGCTTCACCTTGATTTTCTCGTTCTTCTTGACGTGAATGTCGACGAGCACGCGGTTGTCGGCGGTGACGTCTTCGCGCTGCACGATTTCCACCTCGCAGTTTTTGAAGCCTTTGTCTTGGAAATGCTTTTTGATGTAGTGCTCGGCGCGGTTGACGATGTCGACGGTGATTTGCGTGCCAGGCTGCAGCCCGATGAGTTTTTCGCATTCCTCGCGTTCCGACTTTTTCACGCCAGTGTAGTGGATGCTTGAGATGCGGGGATGGGGTGTGAGCACGATGCGCAGATAGATGCTGCTTCCTACGATGCTGTCGGCCAGCATCTGTACGTTGGCAAAGAGTTTCTGCCGCCAGTAGCGCTGCACGGCCTCGGTCATGTCGGGGCCGGGCACTTCGTAGGCGTCGCCAATGTTCAGTCCCGAAATGCTTTTGAGCAATTCCTCGTCCATGTCGCCGGCGCCCTCAATGGTCAGTCCGCCCAGGATGTAGGACGGGTGGTTGGCGGTATAGGTAATTTCTGGCACATCCTGATGCTGTGGCGTCTGGGCCTTGGCTGTGAGTGTGATGACCAGCAGCAGGAGGGCAAGTAAAAGGCGTGATGTCATTTTCATCGTGCGTTGGGGTGGAGTATAGCGTTGGGGTGTGAGGGAGTGCAGGGTTAGGTGGGTGTGCAGTAGGCGGCCGAGTGCAGCAAAGGGGGTGTGTTCAGACTTTCGTCACCTGTTCGCTGGTTTTGCCGTAGCGCCTTTCGCGCTGCTGGTACACACTGATGGCGCGCTTGAGGTCTTCCTCGTGGAAGTCGGGCCAGAAGGTGTCGCAGAAGTAGAGTTCTGAGTAGGCGCACTGCCAGAGCAGGTAGTTGCTGAGCCTCACTTCGCCGCCGGTGCGTATGAGGAGGTCGGGGTCGGGCATGAAGGCGGTGGCGAGGTTCGACGAAATCATGGCCTCGTCGATGTCGGCGGGTTTAAGTTCGCCCGTCTGCACCCGTTCGGCCAGTTGCTGCATGGTGTGTGTGATTTCCCAGCGTGCGCTGTAGGAGAGGGCGATGACCATCGTCATGCCCGTGTTGACGGCGGTGCGTTCCTGCAGGCCGAGTATGGAAGAGCGCACATGTTCGGGCACCCTTGAAAGGTCGCCGATGAGCCGCATGCGCACATTGTTCTTCATGAAGAGTTCCTCCTCGAGCGAGGTGAGGATGAGGCTCATGAGGGCAGCCACCTCGTCGGCGGGACGATTCCAGTTTTCGGTGCTGAAGGTGTAGAGCGTGAGGAACTTGACTCCCATGTTGGAGCAGGCTGTGGTGATTTCGCGCACAGCCACCACGCCTTGTTGGTGTCCCATGCTGCGGTTCAGTCCGCGGGCTTTGGCCCAGCGTCCGTTGCCGTCCATGATGATGGCGATGTGCTGGGGAATGCGTGTCATGTCAAGCGTTTCAGGCGTCATAGTTTCGGGGTATTTGGGGTCAGCGCAGGTCGCGGTTGCAGGTGGGGCATTTGGGGCGCAGGTCGTAGGTGAGGGTGAATTGCAGCGTGGCGTAGTGGTCCTTGTTGCGGAACATGCTTGAGGAGATGCCCAGGGGCGCGTCCAGCCCGTCGATCTTGTCGCTCATGGTGAAGTGCATGAGGAAGTCGAGCCCCAAGTTGAGCCGGGGTGCGGCCTTGTATTTCAGTCCCACGCCCAGCGGCACGGCCGCCGTTACGGCCTTGCTCTCGGTGGCGTAGACCACGCCGAGGCCGAGTTGCAGATAGGGCACCAGGCGCTTGTAGCCCTGGTAGCCGCGCTCGTAGCCGTAGGGCAGGAAATGCAGTTCGTAGAGGGCGTTGACGTCTACCACACCTGCACTGACGCTGTATTGCAGTCGTTCGTCGCCCGTGGCGTTGGGGTTGGCGGGCAGAAAGGCTTTCTGGCCCGTGGTGCTGCCTTTCACTGTGCCGTAGCCCACGAGGGTCTTTACGGCCATGCGGTGGTTCAGCGGGAAGCGGGCTATGCCGCTGGCGCTCAGGCCTACCTGTCGCTTGAGGTCGTTCACGCCCAAGTTCATGCCGAGGCCGCCGCCCAGTTCCAGACGGTAGAAGGTCTCCGTTTGCTGTGCACGCACCGTGGCGGGCAGGGCGAGTGCTGCGAGCAGGGCCAGCGCTATGGGCTTGATGGACATGTTGACTTAAATGTGAGGGTGAAGGGGCGTGGTGGAGGGCTGCGTGGTGGAGCGTGGGAGGAACGGGCCTTTACTCAAAGCGTGTGTCCTGCTGCTTCCATCCCAGGCGGTTGATGCGCAGCCGCCATACCTCGCCCGTGCCGCCGGCAATAATCCACACGTAATGCTCGTCGTCGACGGCGGCTGTCACGCAGGAAGCGCCCTGCAGCGAGGGCGTCTTCATTTCGCCCGTGAGCCATGAGCGGCCTCCGTCGTGCGTCAGGTAGCAGGGTGCCATAGTGCCCTGGGGCGTAAGGCCGATGAGCAGCGCGCCGTCGTCGTAAGGCATGAGCGAGGCTTGCTGCAGCAGGGGCGGCACGGTGGCGGCCTGGGCGCTGATGGGGGTGAGGTAGAACCAAGGGAAAGAGAAGTTGCCTTCCTTATATACGTCGCGATGCCACGTCACGGCCTGGCCGTCACGTGTGCCGTAGAGCACGAGGCCCGTCATGTTGTCGTTGTGGCGTGCAGGAATAGCGGCTATGCAGGCATCGGCGGTGGGCAGCATGTGGGGCTCGTCGGCCTCGGTGGCCTGCCACGTGATGCCGTCGGCACTGCACAGCATCTGGCCTCCGCTCAAGGCGTAGAGGCTGTCGGCACCCGAGCCCGCCAGATCGTCGAGGGCGGGTGCGCCGGGCACTTCAAGCCAGGGGCCGGCGGGGTGTGCGGCCGTCACCAGTGTCTGGCCGGCCAGCGCGTAGAAGGCGCCGTGGTGCACTCGCAATGTGTGCACTCGCAGCTGACCGATGGGGCAGTCCACGGGGCGCACGTCGAAGCATGACTGGGGCTCCTGCTTGCGCAGCGTGACGCATGGCTGCGCGCCGACGGGGGTGTCGCCTACCACGTAGACCGTACCCTCGTGGGCCACGGCCTGCATCGCGGTCATCGCGGCCAGCGGCGAGGTGGCATCGTTCTGCCACATCACCATGGCGCAACTGTCGGGCTCTTCGGTGTGCAGGTTGACCTTCACTTCGTACTCGCGGGTCATCGTAGCATCCTGTGCATACACCTTGACGATGCGTGGCGTGCGGAAGTCGGTGCTGTCGGTGGTGGTGAAAATGGTGTCGTTGCCCGTGTTAAGGCTGCGGATGCTCATGCCGTAGCGCACGTTGAAGGTGCTGAACACCACCTTGCTCACATCGGTGCCCACGGGCAGGGAGTCGGGGTTGTAGACCTTGCCCGCCAACTGGTCGATGTGCATGGGGTACATCGAGCCCGTCACCGTCACGGTGTAGGTGCTGTCCTCGCCCTGGCTGTCGAGGGTGTGCATCGTGCGGTTGAGCGTGCCCAGCGTCACCTCGGTGATAAGGCAGTCGCGCGAGAGTTCGCCGCTTGTGTAGTCGTCGGAGCCACATGCTGTGGTGAAGCCCGCTGTCAGCACAGAGGCTACGAGGAGCATGAGGGTGTGTAGGTGCTTGCGCATGGGTGTCAGATAGTTTTTTACAAGTTGCAAAAGTACGTACAAAATTCCATCTACGTGTGCTGTGAGCCCTTTTTTAGTGTTTGTTGGCGTTTCGTCGGCCCCTTCGTCCGCCTGCTTTAGCGTCTTGCCACTTTCGGGTGAAAGCGCCGGCCAGCCATGGCGTCGCGGCGGTGGTTTCCGTTTCGCACGGCATGCCCGCACGGTCGGACGGGATGCCGTGTCGGAAAAAATCCATGCCGTGCAAGAAAAAATCCATGCCGTGCAAGAAAAAATCCATGCCGTGTCAGAAAAATTTCCCGCCTTGACAATTTTTTTTCAAGCCTTGAAAAAATTTTTTCAAGTGTTGGAATTTTATTTTCAAGTGTTGAAAATTTTTTTTCAGGCGTTGGAAATCCGATGACAAAGCATGGATTTTCTCTGTCGCGGCGTATGCATTTTTCCACGCGCTTCCTATATAATAAGGGCCGTGGTCAGCAACTACTCGCGTGGGGCGGCGTGCGGCCGCTTGGGGGTAGTTGCTGACCACGGCGTGGTGGTGGCGCATGGCCTGCGGGCTTTGTCAGGGCCGGGGCTGCTGGTTGCTGGCTTTGAGGCGGGCTTGCGTGATGAGTTGGGCGCAGAGTGCTACGTCGGCGCCGCGTGCTTGGGCATAGTGCGTGGCCAAGCGGCTGAAAAAGGCGTCGTCGCCTGTGAGTTGCGCCAGGTTGCGGCATCCGGCCTCAATGCTCACGGAGCGTCCGCACTGCAGGGTGTTGGTGTCGATGAGCGAGAAGTGGTAGCGCCCGTCAATCTTGTCGTAGAGTATGTTCGACGACGAGAAGTCGCGGTGCATGAAGCCGTCGTCGTGCAGGCGGGCGGCGTAGCGGGCAAAGCAGGCTATGAGTTCGTCCTGCTCCTCGGGCGTATGACTGCTGATGTCCTCCATGCTGTAGCGGTAGTCGGAGTGCAGACATACGAAGTAGGAGGTGGTACGCCACAGGTGGCGTCGGTAGATGACCAGTGCCACGCTTTCGGGACTCTCGAAGCCCCTCTCCCGGAGCAGCATGGGACTGAGGTAGGCCAGTTTGCCCTTCGACGACTTGTAGAGGGCCTGTTGCACTTCGCGTTTGAGCGAGGCCGGAGCGTAGCGCTTCACGCACAGCGTCAGGCCGTCGGTGTGGAGCGTGCGCAGGTTGTTGCGGCCGGCATGTATTTCGTGTCCTTCCTTCTCAAAATGTTCTTCCAGGTTCTGCATGTAGCCGCGCAGACGTTCGTACTTGGGGTTGAGTATGATTTTCATGGCATCAGGCGGTTCGTAAAAGTGTGTTGCTTGATGGCAAAGTTAACAAAAATAGGCGTTGGCGGCTTTCAGTCCGCCCATTTTCTTGCCTTTGAGGGGTGTTACCTGCATTTTCTCTCCCTTGTATTCAAGTTTTTTGCAAAAAACACCGCCGTCACCCGTGGCTGGCACGGATGGCGGCGGTGTGTGGATGCGGGGGTGCAGGGCTTACCAGTTGCCCACCACTTCGCCCTTGCGGTAAATGCCTTTCAGCTGCATGTCGAAGGTGAGGGTGGAGTAGGGCGGCAGTACGCCCGACGACGTGCCCTGATAACCCAGTTCCTGGGGGATGTAAACCAGCCAGCGGTCGCCCACCACCATGTGCTGCACGGCTGTGGTGTATCCCTCGACGAGGTTGCTCACGCCCAGCTTGGTGGGCACGGCAAAGGCGGGGTTGAACACGTAGTCGTCGCTCTCGTAAAGGCCGCTGTGGTCGAACACGCGGCCGGCGGTGTAGCTCTCGGTGGGAATGAGTCGCCCTACGTAGTTCACCCGTATAGAGTCGGTGTAGAGGGGGCTGACGGTGCCCGTGCCGCGCTCCACGATGCGGCAGCATATGGAGTCGGTGGGCTTGACTGCGCCCTCGTAGAGCTTGGCGTAGCTGCGGAACACGCGCCACTCGCAGTGGGCCTGCCAATCCTCGCCATAGGTGGCTTGGGCTTGGGCCACGGCTGCCTTGGCCTCGGCCATGCGCTCGGTGAAGAAGGTTGCGTTGCGCTGTTGCCATTGGTAGGTGAACTCACCGGTGTCGGTGTCGCCTGCATTGTCCTCGCATGCGGCGGCAAAGGGCAGCCACAGCAGGAGGCAGAGCGGCCAGAGGGCTTTGAGGGAAAGGCTTTTCATGTGACAGGTGTTGGCGGTGAAATGAGGTGTGGGCGTGGTGTGAGGGAAGGGGGGAGCGGGCTTACTGCAGTTTCTTGAGGAGAGAGGTGATGCTCACCTTGTCCTCGATGAGGGCACGCAGTTCGCTGATGGGCACACGCGTCTGCTCCATGGTGTCGCGGTCGCGCAGCGTCACGCAGTTGTCGGTCAGCGTGTCGTGGTCCACGGTGATGCAGTAGGGCGTGCCGATGGCATCCTGACGGCGGTAGCGCTTTCCGATGCTGTCCTTTTCCTCATACTTGCAGTTGAAGTGGAACTTGAGGTCGTTCATGATTTCGTGTGCCTTTTCGGGCAGGCCGTCCTTCTTGACCAGCGGCAGCACGGCGAGCTTGACGGGTGCCAGGGCTGCGGGCAGCTTGAGCACCACGCGGGTTTCGCCGCCTTCGAGTTTCTCCTCCTGATAAGAGTGGCACATCACGCTGAGGAACATGCGGTCCACGCCGATGGAGGTCTCGATGACGTACGGCGTGTAGCTCTCGTTGGTCTCGGGGTCGAAGTATTCAATTTTGCGGCCCGAGTACTTGGCGTGCTGCGAAAGGTCGAAGTTGGTGCGGGAGTGAATGCCTTCCACCTCCTTGAAGCCGAAGGGCATCTTGAACTCGATGTCGGTGGCGGCGTTGGCGTAGTGCGCCAGTTTTTCGTGGTCGTGGTAGCGGTAGTTTTCGGAGCCGAAGCCCAGGGCCTCGTGCCATGCGCGGCGGTGCTGCTTCCACTGGGTAAACCAGTCGAGCTCGGTGCCGGGCTTCACGAAGAACTGCATTTCCATCTGCTCGAATTCACGCATGCGGAAGATGAATTGGCGTGCCACAATTTCGTTGCGGAAAGCCTTGCCTATCTGTGCGATGCCGAAGGGGATTTTCATGCGTCCCGTCTTCTGCACGTTCAGGTAGTTCACGAAGATGCCTTGTGCCGTTTCGGGGCGCAGGTAGACGGTGGAGGCACCGTCGGCTGTGGAGCCCATCTCGGTTTTGAACATGAGGTTGAACTGGCGCACGTCCGTCCAGTTGCGTGTGCCGGAGATGGGGCATACGATTTCCTCGTCGAGGATGATTTGCTTGAGTTCGGCCAGGTCCATGTCGTTCATGGCCTTGCTGTAACGCTCGTGCAGGGCGTCGAATTTGGCCTGATGCTCGAGCACGCGGCCGTTGGTGGCGCGGAACTGGGCCTCGTCGAAGGCGTCGCCGAAGCGTTTCTGAGCCTTAGCCACTTCCTTGTTGATTTTCTCCTCAATCTTGGCGAGCTGATCCTCGATGAGCACGTCGGCGCGGTAGCGCTTCTTGCTGTCGCGGTTGTCGATGAGGGGGTCGTTGAAGGCGTCGACGTGGCCCGAAGCCTTCCACACGGTGGGGTGCATGAAGATGGCAGCGTCGATGCCCACGATGTTCTCGTGCAGCAGCACCATCGATTGCCACCAGTACTGCTTGATGTTGTTTTTCAGCTCCACGCCGTTCTGTCCGTAGTCGTAGACAGCGCCGAGCCCGTCGTATATATCGCTTGAGGGGAATACAAAGCCGTATTCCTTGCAGTGAGATACAATTTTCTTGAAAACGTCTTCCTGTGCCATAATGCTGAGTTGTAAAAATTTGGCTGCAAAGTTACGAAAACTTTTGGGATATGCTCCATTATAGGCGTGGTGGCTTCAATACCATTCGCCCTCGTCGTCATCGTCGGTGTCCTCCTTCTTCTGCTGCAGTTGCTGCAGTTGTTCGGGCGTGAGCTCGTCCTCGTATATTTGCTTCACGGGAGCCTGTTGCTCGATGGGCAGCGAGGGATCGGGCTCGATGGGGGCAAAATGTTCGTCGAAGAAGCGTTTGTAGTCGTCGTAGCTGAAGCGCGTGCCGAGCAGTTTGAGGTTGTTGGCCGAGATGAGCACGAGGCGCGCCTTGGAGAGCAGCGGCCTGAGGTGCGGCGCGGCGTAGAGGCGCTGGGCATAGGCGTGGGCCTCGTCGTACGACTGGAAGCCCGTGACGGCAAACTGCGAGAGGCCCTGCTCGTGCTGCACCTGCATGTCGAAGCCCCGCACCACGAAGGTGCTGAAGTTGAAGTGCGCCATCTCGTAGAGCAGCGTGTTGGTGTCGAGCGAGTCGGTGGGGTAGGCTATGACGCAGGCAAAGGGCGTGGTGCGTTCGGCCGTAAACTGCTGCGCGGCCAGTGCCCCCGCCATGGTGCTGTCGGCGGTTGCGGTGCGGCGGCTCCAGAGCGAGCCGATGTCGAAGGTGCCCGTGCCTATCTGGCGTCCGGCCTCGAGGCCCTTGGCCAGCATGCCCGCCATTTCGCTCACGTCGCTTTCGGGATACTGCTGCAGGAGTTCGCGCAGCTCGGCGGCCAGCGTTTTGGCGTCGGCCGTGTGCAGGCGGCTCAGCACGTGCAACAGCATAAACTTCGGACGGTTGGCACCTTTGGGCCAGGAGTCGGTGCTCTCGGCGTAGTAGGCTGCCACCTGGGCGTTCTGCCGTGCGCGGTAAGCCTTGTAGGTGAGCGTGTAGAGCGAGTCCTCTATTTCACGGCCGAAGCGGGCACGGTATTCAAAGTCGGGGGCGGTGATGACAGGCGTTTGCTCGTGCTGCGGGTAGAGCCAGGCCAGCGAGTCACGCATGGCATTGGCCTCGCTGTGGCGCCCCCAGCGCGAGTAGAGCAGGAACAAGTGGTAGAAGGCGTCGCCGCGCTGCTCAAAGTCGGGGTAGGAGCGCACCAGGCGTTGCAGCGTTTGCTCGGCCAGCGGGAAGTCAGCCAAGTCGTCCTTCTCGATGATGCCTGCGGCAAAGAGGCTTTCGCTCAGCACGGCGTGAGCCTCGGCCTTAGCCTCGGGGCTGAAGGGGATTTGCGCCATGTAGTATTCCCGTTTGTGAGGGTCGTCGGCGGCTTCGGCGGGGCCTTTGTTCTCCTCCTCGTCGGTGTGTTGCTGCAGCGAGTCGGCTGCCGTTTGCAGCGAGTCGTCGGCGGCATAGTCGAAGCCCTCCTCGTCGTCCAGTCGCACCACGCTTTTGTCAGAGCGTCGCCAGTTGTCCTCGTTGGCGCGTTTGCCCCAGTATTTCTTGAAGTCCTGCTTTCCCTGCATCACCAGCATGGGGTTGTAGAAGTACCATGCGCCGTCCTTCTTCTGCGAGGTGTTCTGCTGCGGGTTGTCGCCTCCGGGTCGGTCGTTGTTGCCCTGCCCGTTCTGTGCGGCGCGGGCCTGTGCTGCCGAGTCGGCTCGGGCTCGTTTCTCCTCCGCCTCCTTGCGTTTCAGTATTTCTATTTGGCGGTCGATGGCTGCGTTGCGGTCGGCCTCGCTCATCACGGCGAGTGCCAGCAAACTGTCCTGCAGGTGTATGGCTTCGGTGTGGGGCACCAACTTGTCGAGCACCTTCGAGCGGTGTGTGGCCTGCTCGTAGCCCGAACGCGTTTTGTCGATCATGCCCAGGGCCTCGGTGTAGCATTTCTGCGCCAGTGAGAAACGGCGCTGCTCCCAGTAGACCTCGGCCAGGCGCAGCAGTAGCATCCCCTTCTCCACCCCGCTGCGGGTGCCCTTGGCGCGGCCTTTCTCGTAGGCCACAATGGCCTGCGCCGTGTCCTTCTGCACCATATATATATTGCCCAGGGCAAAATACACTTGGTCCAGGTAATCCTTGTTGTTCTCCTGCCGCGCCATGCGTTTGAGGCGGGTTATCATTTTGCGTTCCGAGCGGGCATCCTGCGCCAGCACCTCGGTTTGCAGGATGCGGGCGTTGAAGGCCAACTGGAAGGGCGGACTGAGCCTTTCGCATTTGCGTAGCGCCTTGTAGGCCGCGTCGTGCTGCCCCAGGCGGTGGTTCACCTGCCCCAGCAGGTAGTACATGCGGGCCTTCTGCACCTTGGGCCGGGCGTAGCGTGCCGTGCGCTGCAGATAGGGCAGGGCCTCCTGCAAGCGACCTTGGCGCAGCAGCATGTCGGCCTGCGTCACGTCGGCCTGGCGCAGCAAGCGGCGGGTGGTGCTGTCGCGGCGCACCCTGCCCAGCGCCTCCTCAGCGTCGTAGAACCATGACGTCTGGCTGTAGCAGCGCGCCAGCCACAGGCGGGCCTCGGAGGCCACCAAGGGCTCGGCGGCGTAGAGGCGGGCAATGTAGGCAAAGGTGGTGGCGGCTTCGAGGAACTCCCCTTTTTCAAACTGTGCCTGCCCCATGAGCAGCCATGCGTGTTTCAGAAACGGGTTAAACTCCTTGCGCTGCAAGTAGGCCCTCGTTTTGGGGTTCTGCCGTTTGCTTGCGCTCACCTGCGGCCGCTTCTTGATGGAGTGCAACTGTATGGCCTTCTGGCACTTTGTGATGGCCGTTTCGTAGTTCGTTTTGCCCAGGGTGCGCGATTTCTCCTGACTCACGTAGAACACGGGCAGGAGTTCAGTGAAGTCGTCGGTGTGCCCCTCCTGCTTGGCCTGTTCGCCAGCCACGAAAGCCTCGTGCCCGTTGAAGTAGGTGTTGAAGCGCGCCGTGAAGGCATGCCACCTGCGCGTCTGTGCCGTGTTCTTTTTCGTAGAACACGACAGCATGAGGGCTGCGGGCAGCACGATGAGTAGCAGCAAACGGGTGAAATGGCGCATCGCTCAGAGTTCGTAGGGAAATGTGTGAGGACGGATGCCCGAGGGCAGGCCGTATGGGATTTAACGTGGCAGCACGCTTTTTATTGCACGCAGCAGGGCGTAAATGCCGATGCTCACCAGAATGATGGAGGCACCGCTGGGAATATCGGCCACGTACGACAGCCACAGGCCCCCCACGCAGCCGGCGTAGCCCACGAGGGCCGACAGCCACACCATTTGCCCGTAGCTGCGGGCAAAGAGGCCCGCCGTGAGTTGCGGCACGCTGAGCAGCGACACCACCATCACCACGCCCACCATGTGCAGGCAGCCCACCACGGCGAGTGCCATGAGCGCCGTCATGCCATACTCCACGCAGCGCACGGGCAGACCCTGAGTGCGGGCAAAGTCGGGGTCGCAGGCCACGGCTTCGATGCAGCGGCGTGCCACGGCATAGAGGCCCGCGGCCACCAGCGTCAGGCAGCCCAGCAACCAGAGGTCGGTGCCGCCAATGCCCAGCACGTTGCCAAAGAGGTACGACGGAAGGTCGGTCATGAAGCCCGGGGCCAGGTAAGCGAACATGATGCCCACCGCCATGCCTGCCGTCCAGAGCATGGCCACGGCCGAGTCCTCACGCACCGCTCTGCGGCCTGCCAGCCAGCGCATCACGCCACCGGCCACTAAGGCAAAGAGTGCGGCGCCGCACAGGGGCGAGAAACCGAAATAAGCACCCATGCCCACGCCGCCAAGCGAGGCGTGAGCCATGCCGCCGCCCACTATCACGAGGCGGCGCGTCACCACATACGTGCCCACCACGGCGCAGAGCACCGAGGCCAGCAGCGCACCCAGCAAGGCATGCTGGAAAAAGGTGTAATGCAGAATGTCGAACACAGGGTGTGGAAAATGTGGCGGCGGCTGAAGGGCCGGCACGCCGGGGTTAGAATAAATAGGAATTGGCAGAAAACCTCCCTACTTGGAGGCTGATATATAAGGAATAGGCCGAAACCGGAGAGCTTTTTGTTTTGATGAAAATGGAAAAGGCAGAAAATCTCCCGCCTTGGATGTTGATATTGAGGGAATAGGCAGCCTTCGCGCCCATCCTGCTGCCAGCAGAGCGTTCAGCTGCCGCGCCGTTCGCCCACGATGAGCAGCACCTGGTCCTTCAGGTCGTCGGGCAGCGCCACGCCACGCAGTTGCAGCGAGCGCACCCAGCCGGCCACCTCGTCGTCGCGCATGGTGGTGAGAATCTCTTCAAACTCCTCCACCTCCTGCGGCGTGTAGCAGTGGCTCTCGCGGCCACGGAAACGGTCCAGTTCCTCGTCGTCGTAGTAGACGATGTCCTGGCTCACAGCGGCCAGCAGACTCTCCTTTTCGCACACCTCGTGCTGCCCGCAGCAGCCCTCGGGCCGCGGCTTCGGAGCGGGTTCGTTGGGTGGTGGCGGATAGAAGTAGCGGCGCAGGCGGTCGGTGGCGTAGGCCACCACGGCCAGCAGCAGCATGGCAACGAGCATGATGCCGTAGGCCGGCAGGGTGATAAGGGGGTGCAGAAACATAAGGACAAACAGTGATTTAAGGCTCACCCACGCCCCCAAGGGCACGAAGGTGCTGCCAATAGGTGGGATAACTCTTGCTCACCACTTCAGCATGGCTGATGGTCACAGGGCCGCACACCAGCGCGGCGGGGGCAAAGGCCATGGCCATGCGGTGGTCGTGGTAGGTGGCAATGGGGCGGCCGTCGTAGCGCGGGGCGTCGGGGGCGTAATGCTCCACGTAGAGCGCCTCGTCGCCCTCAGCCTGCAGCGCTACGCCGAATTTGGCCAGTTCAGCCTGCAGGGCGGCCATGCGGTCGGTTTCCTTGATGCGCAGCGTGCGCAGCCCCGTCAGGCGGAAAGGCTTGCGCAGCATGGCGCACGTCACCACCAGCGTCTGCGCCAAGTCGGGCTGGCTTGTGAGGTCGTGCACATAGGGCACGTCCACACAGGGCGCAGAGCATGCCTTCGTCAGCGTCACGCCGCCCTCGGGCTCAAAGCGTGTGGCCACCCCCAGGGGCTCAAAGAGGCGTGCCACGGCCGCATCGCCCTGCGCGCTGTCGGCATAGAGGCGGGGCAAGTGCACCATGGCGTCGGCATCGGGGCTCAGCGCCACCATTTCATACCAGTAGGAGGCGGCGCTCCAGTCGGCCTCCACGTCGTAGACGGTGCCGCTGCGGTAGCCGCCCCCCTCGGCGTGCAGCGTGTGCGCGTCGGTCCACTGCACCGAGGCACCGTAGTGGCGCATCAGGGTGAGCGTCATGTCGATGTAGGGGCGCGAAATGATGCTGCCCGTGAGCGTGAGCGTCAGGCCGTGGCGCAGCACGGGGCCCGTCATGAGCAAGGCCGAGATGTACTGCGAACTCACACTGGCGGGTATGCTGATGTGGCCTCCGGCCAGCGTGCGCCCTGTGATGCGCAGGGGCGGAAAGCCCTCGCGACCCGCATAGTCTATTTCGGCCCCCAGCGTGCGCAGCGCCTCCACCAGTACGCCGATGGGCCGCTCCTGCATGCGCTGCGTGCCCGTAAGGAGGTGCGTGCCGCAGGGCGTGGCGGCCAGAAAAGCTGTGAGGAAACGCATGGCCGTGCCTGCCGCGCCGATGTCGATGACCTCGGGCAGCGAGTCAAGCGCAGCCAGCATCACGTCGGTGTCGTCGCACTGCGACACGTGGCGCACACCGCCGCCTCGGCCCGCAAGGGCATCGAGCAGCAGAGCGCGGTTGCTCAGGCTCTTCGAACCAGGCAGGCACACCGTGGTGCGCAGGCGTGGCGGCAGGGTCACTTCGGCAAGGTGGGGGGTGGACATAAGGCGGTGGCGTTTAGTTGTGTGCTGCAAATTTAAGAAAAAGCCCTCTCCCGCGCGCACTCCCCGCAGCATTTCGCCCCAAGCATCGCCCTCGGGGCCCTGCCAAACGGCATGCCGGCACCACCGCCACGCGTGGGCGGCCCGTGCAGAGCCATTGTGGGGTAGGGCAAAATAGATGCCGTGCGCGTCGGCCTTCACAGCATCCCATTCAATGCGGCCCGCGCCTTTGCCAGCCGGGCGGGCCATGACCTGTCTATGTCATCCGTATAGCCCTCAACAGGCTGTCTACTGTTTCAGATAATGCAGGGAAAAAGTGTATCGTAAAATCAGGCAAGTCAACGGGATGCCGTGGAAGAAAAATCCCCAGCCGTGGGAAAAAGTTTCCCCGCCGTGGAAACTTTTTCCCACGGCATCTGTTTTTTGCGCGGCGGCTTCCCGTTGAAACGGGGTGCTACGTAAAAAATATCACGTCGTACGTAAAAAATATCACGTCGTTCGTAAACTTTTTTACGTAGCATCTATTTTTTGCGCGGCGGCTGAGGGTTGAAACGGGGCGCTACGTAATTTATGGGACACCAAGCGTGTATTTCCTCTCCACGGCACCTCGTTCGTCCGCCGCGCATGGCAGCTGTGCTGCGCGAGCGGAAACTTCGAGTCCGTGGGCGGGCTTTGCACCCCGCACGGCGCATTTTTGGCAGCGGTATAGAGATGCTATGGCAGAAAATGGTTAATTTTGCTCCTGTAACCTTACGCTGCCTGCCCGGTGCGCGCCTCGCTGATGTGCCCGCATAGGGGCAGGCCACCTCTTTGCTCTATGAAAGGACTTCGCATCATTACGCCCGTAAAAGACTCCATCGAGTCGTCGCTGCGCACCATTGAGAGCGTGCTGCAGAGCAACCTCGGCGTACCCTACACGTATATTGTCTACAACGACTTCTCCACGCCTGAAAACACCGCGCGACTGGAAGAGGCCGCCGCACAGATGGGATTTACGCTCGTCAACCTGAGCGACCTCACCATGCACCCCTCGCCCAACTACCTGCTGGTGCTACGAACGGCACAGCGCGAGGCGCTCGAAGCCGACGAGGCACTGTGCATTGTGGAGAGCGACGTCACCGTCAACAGCGACACCTTGCAACGCCTCTACGAGGGGGCAGCCGAGCGCGACGACTGCGCCATAGCAGCCTCCGTCACCGTTGACGAGCGCGGCGTCATCAACTATCCCTACGGCTATGCCCGTGGCTGGGAGAACCGTGTGGTGGATGTGAAGAAGCACTGCAGCTTTTGCTGCTCGCTGCTCACCCCGCGTTTCCTCGCGGCCTACTCGTTTGACGAACTCGACGAAACCAAAAACTGGTACGACGTCACCATTTCGCACGAGGCCCTGCGTCATGGCTTCCGCAACTACCTCTTCACCTGCCTGCCCGTGGTGCACCGTCCGCACCAGAGCCGACCCTGGAAGCAACTCAAATACAAAAATCCGCTGAAATACTATTTCCTGAAGTTCACCAAGGGGCTCGACAAAATCTGACGTCGCCCGCCCCTCCTTATTATATATAAAGAACACACCCCCCAGGCTGCGCTCCCCCGCGCAGCCTTTTCTTTGCCCCGCGCAGCCTTTCCTATTTCACAAAAAGGGCAATATTGCCTAAAAAATGAAATAGAACGCCCCGCGGCAGTCGTTTTCCCCTCCGCGGCTCTGCCCCTTTTGCGTGAAGGCACAAAAAAAGGAGGACGTCTTGCTTGAAGACATCCTCCGGCAATTCAGTCGGGGTGACTGGATTCGAACCAGCGACCACACGCCCCCCAGACGCGTACTCTAACCGGGCTGAGCTACACCCCGAATTGCGGATGCAAAAGTAGGGCTTATGATTGAACTGGCAAAGCGTTTCGGCGAAAAACTGCAATATTTTGGCAAAAACGGGGTGCCGGCGGGGCGTTACGCTTGGTTGGGAGCCTCGGACGGCTGCTGCGCGGTGGTTTGCGTGGGGTGCTTCAGGGGCTCCACGTGTGTGTTGATGAAGGTGCGCGGCCCGAAGCGTTGGCGCAGGCGGTCCTCAATTTCGCGGGTGGCGAGGTGGGCATCGTAGAGCGAGGTGCGGCCGTCCATGCGGAAGTGCACGTCGATGGCGCAGTAGTTGCCGATGTGGCGGGTGCGGAGGTTGTGCGGCTCAGAGGCGCCGGGCTGCTCCTCGATGGTGCGTATGATGAAGTCCTCGTCGTCGCGCGGCAGCGACTTTTCAAGAAGTTCCTCCATGCAGGGTATGAAAATCTGCACCGCTACCCTGATGATGAGTATGCTGACGACGATGGCCGCGAGGGGGTCGAGCACGCGCCACGACTCGCCCAGCACGATGGCGCCGCCGATGCCCACCAGCGTGCCGATGCTCGAGAGGGCGTCGCTGCGGTGGTGCCAGGCGTTGGCCAGCATGGCTTTGCTGCCGAGAGAGCGGGCTTGTGCGGCGGTGTAGTGGTAGAGCCCCTCTTTGAGCACGATGGAGGCGGCGGCCGCATAGAGGGCGATGCTGCCGGGGCGTGGCAGCACGTCGCCGGCCAACCAGCGCCACACGCTCTGCGCTCCGTCGTAGAATATGCCTAAGCCCACCACGCCCAGCATGAGGCCGATGATGGCGGTGGCCAGCGTTTCGTATTTTCCGTGCCCGAAGTCGTGGTCTTCGTCGCAGGGCTTGTCGCTCAACCGCACGAAGAAGAGTACTACCACGTCGGTGATGAAATCGGAGAGCGAGTGCACGGCGTCGGCCAGCATGGCGGCACTGTGGCCGAGCAGGCCGGCTGCAAATTTGCCGACGAGCAGCACCAAGTTGACGAGGCTGCCCAAGAGTGTGACGCGGTAGATGCCGCGTTCGCGTTGTGCCGGAGTGAGTGATGGCTTGTGCATAAGGTGGATGTGCTGATGGCGGGAGGCTGCCCGCGTGGGGCGGCGGCAGGCTTCCCTTTGGTGGTAAATGAAACAGCAGGCCGTTCGTCACGAACAACCTGCTGTGGCAATTCAGTCGGGGTGACTGGATTCGAACCAGCGACCACACGCCCCCCAGACGCGTACTCTAACCGGGCTGAGCTACACCCCGAATTGCGGCTGCAAAGTTACGACATTATTCGGACGGGGCAAGCGCACGGCCGATTTTTTCATGAAAACCTTCGGTTATGGGCGAAAATCCCTCGGCGGCGGCACGGTGCTGACGTGCGCAGGGTGGGCTTTGCTATATTCGTTAGAGAGCCCGCCCCTCTGCTTCGCTAAGTATTTTCCCCCTAAAAAAAGCCTGCCGTGCGGGGGTGCAGCGGCAGGCCGAAGGGGGCGTGGGGCGGAGGGTCAGCTGAGGCCCGTGATTTCGCCGTTCACCACGTCGATGTGGTTGGCTTGCGGGTCCTTGGGCAGACCGGGCATGCGCATAATGTCGCCGGCAATGGCCACAATCATTTCGCTGCCGGCGTTGATGACGACGTCGCGAATGAGGAAGTCGAAGCCTTCGGCGGCGCCGTAGGCTTTCTGGTCGGCCGAGAAGGAGTATTGCGTCTTGGCAATGCACACGGGGAAATGCGCCATGCCGTGGTCTTCGGCCAGCTTGATGCGGCGCATGGCGGGGGCGGCGAAGGTGACGCTGCCGGCGCCGTAGATGCGCTTGGCCACTTTCTCGATTTTGGTGCAGAGGGGGTCGTCGTCGGCGTAGGTGAGTTGTAGCGGGCCCGAGGGATGCTTGTCGATGGCTTCGGCCACTACTTCGGCCATTTTCACGGCTCCCTCGCCGCCACGGGCATAGGCATCGTTGATGACGAAGGGCACGCCGAGCACCGTTTCGCAGTGTTCGCGCAGCAAGTCCATTTCGGCGTGTGTGTCGCCGGCAAAGTGGTTGAACACCACCACCACGCTCTGGCCGAAGCCCTGCAGGTTGCGCACGTGCTTGTCGAGGTTGGCCAGACCGGCGCGCAGGCCCTCCTCATTAGGCTCCTTGATGCGGTCCACGGGTACGCCGCCGTGCATCTTCAGGCCCTGTGCGGTGGCCACGATGACGGTGAGGTCGGGGCAGAGGCCGCTCTTGCGACAGAGAATGTTGTAGAACTTCTCGGCGCCGAGGTCGGCTCCGAAGCCCGCCTCGGTGATGGTGTAGTCGGCGTGGCTGAGCGCCATGCGTGTGGCAAAGAGGGAGTTGCAGCCGTGGGCAATGTTGGCGAAGGGGCCGCCGTGCACCAGGGCAGGCGTGTTTTCGGTGGTTTGCACGAGGTTGGGCTTCACGGCGTCGAGCAGGAGCGTCATGATGGCGCCGGCCACGCCGAGGTGGCGCACGGTGAAGGGTTTGCCGTCGTAGGTGTAGCCCAGCAGAATTTGCTCGATGCGGCGGCGCAGGTCGTCCTTGCTTGATGCCAGGCAGAGGATGGCCATGAGTTCGGATGCGGGCGTGATGTCGAAGCCGGCCTGCTGCGTGCCGCCGTTGGTGGCTGGACCGATGCCCGTCACGATGCTGCGCAGCGAGCGGTCGTTCACGTCGAGCACGCGACGCCACAGCACCTCCTTGAGGCCGAAGCCCTCGGCGCGGTGCTGGTAGATGTAGTTGTCGAGCAGGGCACTGATCATGTTGTGCGCAGCGGTGATGGCGTGGAAGTCGCCCGTGAAGTGCAGGTTGATGCGCTCCATGGGCAGCACCTGAGCGTAGCCGCCGCCTGCCGCGCCGCCCTTCATGCCGAAGCAGGGGCCGAGCGAGGGTTCGCGCAGTGCCACGCATGCCTTGCGGCCAATGGCGTTGAGGCCCAGTGCCAGACCGATGCTCACGGTGGTCTTGCCGATGCCGGCCTTGGTGGCCGTGATGGCCGTCACCAGGATGAGTTTGCCGCGCCGGCGGTCGTCGATGAGCGAGAGGGGCAGTTTTGCAATGTGCTTGCCGTAGTGCTCCAGGCTGTCGGAGCCGATGCCGAGCGAGGCTGCCACCTCGTCGATGGGCAGCAGTTGGGTGCTGTGCGCAATTTCAATGTCCTTCTTCATATATCAAAAAAATGCGGTAAGAGAGTGTTTGTGGAAAGTGGGTGGAAAATGTGTGGGCGTGCGTCTGCTCCTTATTATTATATATGGAGGGTAAGATGAATTTGCGCCGTATCGCAGAAGAAAACTGCTTGCGCCTACTCCTTTATATATAGAGAGACGGCTCAGCCCACGCTGCCCTCGAGCGACACGCTGAGGAGCTTCTGCGCCTCGACGGCAAACTCCATGGGCAGTTTGTTGATGACGTCCTTGGCGTAGCCTCCCACGATGAGCGACACGGCGTCCTCGGTGGGAATGCCGCGCTGGTTGCAGTAGAGCAGCTGCTCCTCGGAAATTTTCGAAGTGGTGGCTTCGTGCTCCACGGTGGCGTTATCGTTGGCCACGTCGATGTAGGGGAAGGTGTGCGCGCCGCAGGTGCTGCCCAGCAGCAGGGAGTCGCACGAGGAGTAGTTGCGTGCCCCCTCGGCCTTGGAGCCCACCTTTACCAACCCGCGGTAAGCGTTCTGGCTCTTGCCGGCCGAAATGCCCTTGGAGATGATGGTGCTGCGCGTGTTGCGGCCAATGTGAATCATTTTGGTGCCTGTGTCGGCCTCTTGGTAGTTGTTGGTGACGGCCACGGAGTAGAACTCGGCCTGCGAGTTGTCGCCCATGAGAACGCATGAGGGGTACTTCCACGTGATGGCTGAGCCCGTTTCCACCTGCGTCCACGAGAGTTTGGCGTTTCGTCCGCGCAGTTGTCCGCGTTTGGTCACGAGGTTGTACACGCCGCCGCGTCCTTGGCTGTCGCCGGGATACCAGTTTTGCACGGTGCTGTATTTCACCTCAGCGTCTTCATTCACCACAATCTCCACAATGGCGGCGTGCAGTTGGTTTTCGTCGCGCATGGGAGCCGTGCATCCTTCGAGGTAGCTGACGTAGCCCCCGTCGTCGCACACGATGAGGGTGCGTTCGAACTGTCCCGTGTTGCGGGCATTGATGCGGAAATAGGTGCTCAGCTCCATGGGGCAGCGCACGCCCTTGGGTATGTAAACAAAGGAGCCGTCGGAGAAGACGGCACTGTTGAGTGCGGCGAAGTAGTTGTCGCGGTAGGGCACCACCGTGCCAAGGTACTTGCGCACCAGCTCGGGGTTTTCGCGCACGGCCTCGCTGATGCTGCTGAAAATGACGCCCTTCTCCTGCAGTTTCTCCTTGAACGTGGTTTTCACGCTCACCGAGTCCATCACGGCGTCTACCGCCACGCCGGCCAGCTGCATGCGTTCCTCGAGGGGTATGCCGAGCTTGTCGAAGGTCTTCATCAGTTCGGGGTCAATTTCCTTTTTCCCCTCGTCCTTCTGCTTCTTGGTGGGGTCGGCGTAGTAGGAGATGGCCTGGTAGTCAATTTCGGGCAGATGCACATGTCCCCAGTCGGGCTGCCGCAGTGTGAGCCAGTGGTGGTAAGCCTTGAGGCGGAATTGCAGGAGCCACTCGGGTTCGCCCTTTTTGGCCGAGATGAGACGCACCACCTCTTCGTTGAGGCCGCGTTCTATGATTTCGGTGTGCACGTCGGTGGTGAAGCCGTATTCATACTGCTTCTCGGCAATGGAGCGTGCCAGTTCGTTGTCAGCCATAAGTCATTCGTGTTTTTGAGAAACGTCCACCCACACGGTGTCGGCGCGCAGGGCGTCGTCGGCAGCGGGAGCTACGGTGGTGGAGTCGGATGAAAGGAAAAAGCCCACGATGCCTTTCACGGGTTCGTAGAGATGCGACTCGCCGGCCTTCGAGGTGTTCATGATGTGCAGGCTCTCCATGACGTTGAGCACGCAGCTGATGAGCACCACATACTTGATGACGCCCACCAAGGCGCCGAGCAGGCTGTTGGGCAGCCCGAGGCACATGCCCTTGATGGCCGCCGTGAGCAAGTTGGCTGCCATGCCGAGCGCAATGGGCACGATAATCCAGAGCAGGAAAAAGGCAAGGATGCTGGTAAACATGTTCGTTTCGCTACCGTCTACGGTGAGGTATTCGCCCAGCGTGCGGTAACACGTGGCGGCTACGAGCAAACCGGCGAAAAAGCCGATGGTGGAAATCACTTCCTTGATGAAACCGGCCCGCCAGCCGCTGAAGGCTGCCCATAGCAGCAGCACGATGATGAATAAGTCTGTCATAATTGTGTCGGAATAAGGCCGCGGCGCAGACAGGCGACCCGCGGCATGATGCGCGGCAAAGGTACTATAAAAACTTGTGAGATAAGAAGCCCCCATTTGTTTTTTATATGCGTCTGCCGCGGGCTGCCGTCCTTCGTCCGCTTTCCGTTGCCCCACATCAGCCGTTTGCCGCCCTCCGCAGCCCGTTTGCCGTAGGTGCAAGGCGCGAAGTCGTGGGGGCGTGCTTTCTTCCCGTTGCTGAAAAACGCGTTGTCGGTTGTCCGCGGCCGTGTGCAACGTCGTCCGTGGCCGTGTGCAACGTTGCCCATGGCCGTGTGCAACGTTGCCCATGGCCGTGTGCAACCGCCCCGCCGGCATCTTGGCCCGGAAAGGCGTTCGGCAGAAACCGCGGCACCGCGCCGCAATTTGCCTGGCGCTGTGAGCAAAGCGGCCGTTTGCGCCGCCACCCAGCCCTGCTGCGAGCAAAATAGGCAGGAAAAACTTGGCAAGACGTGGGCATTGTCGTAATTTTGCACACACAACGACATCTATCTACCCTTTCAGATGACTGAAAATTATAGCCTTAGCCACTTGAAGGAACTCGAAGCCGAGTCCATACACATCATACGCGAGGTGGCCGCAGAATTTGAGAACCCCGTCATGCTCTACAGCATTGGCAAGGATTCAAGTGTGATGGTGCGCCTGGCCGAGAAGGCATTTGCCCCGGGCCGTCCGCCCTTCCCCCTCATGCACATCGACTCCAAGTGGAAGTTCAAGGAGATGCTCCAGTTCCGCGACTGGTATGCCCGCGAGCATGGCTGGCAACTGATTGTGGAGAGCAACGAAGAGGCTTTCAAAGCTGGCGTGGGCCCCTTTACCCACGGCTCCAAGGTGCACACCGACCTCATGAAGACGCAGGCGCTGCTCGCCGCCCTCGACAAGCATAAGTTCGACGCAGCCTTTGGCGGCGCCCGCCGCGACGAGGAGAAGAGCCGCGCCAAGGAGCGCATTTTCTCCTTCCGCGACCAGTTCCACCAGTGGGACCCCAAGAACCAGCGCCCTGAGTTGTGGGACATCTACAATGCCCGAGTGCACAAGGGTGAGAGCATTCGTGTGTTCCCCCTCTCCAACTGGACCGAGCTCGACATCTGGCAGTACATCCGCTTGGAGAACATACCCATCGTCCCCCTCTACTTCGCCAAGGAACGCCCCGTCATCGAGCTCGATGGCCAGCTCATCATGCCCGACGACGACCGTCTGCCCGCCGAATACCGCGACCGCATCACCACGAAGAAGATACGCTTCCGCACCCTGGGCTGCTGGCCGCTCACTGGTGCCGTGGAGAGCGAGGCCGATACGATTGAGAAAATTGTGGAGGAAATGATGACCACCACCAAGAGCGAGCGCACCACACGCGTCATCGACTTCGACCAGGACGCCTCGATGGAGCAGAAAAAGCGCGAAGGCTACTTCTGACCCTTCCGCATCCTCGCCGCCCCACTGCGGGGGCATAGATAAGCCTTGCAAGCCATCCGCCATTTGCTTGCCCCAGAGCGCACGCCGCTTTCGCAGGGGCAGCAAGTGGCGGATGGCTTTTGACGTCAGCGACCTGCTGAAGGCATGCTGCAAACCTCGCCGTGCAGAGTTAACTAAGAGCTTGGGACGGCAACGTAATTATAAATAATCTTAAATATTAGCCCATAACAGGGGAGAAATCTGCGTTCCACATACATAAATCAAACAAACCGTTTATTTTTGCACACAGAAAGTAAAAACCTTATTTTTAATTGTACGGGTGCAAAATCTATTCTGCAACCAAGAGTAGTGCCCCAAGTTTATAACTAAACTATGCTATCATTCATTCAAGCCAATTATCAGATTGGCGATGCCATTGAAATCAAGACTTCAGTGGGAACTTTCTCCGGGAAAATCGAGTTTATCAACCCATCCATCATTGTGTTGCGTCAGGAAGATGGTAAAATCTGTGGCATCGGCGCTGCCGACGTGCGCAGTTTCACGGGCGAGAAGGACAGTCCGTTCGTTACGCCTGTGCTCCCTGCCGCCGCAGCCTCAGTGGTGTCCTCCACGGGCGTGCTCCCTGACGCCACCGTTGCCGCCGAGCCCGAGGCCGTGCCCTACAAGGTGGTGGGACAGTTGTCGGCCGAGCAGTTACGACGCATCGACCCCAAACTGAGCAAGCGCAACTACTTCAAGTCGAATGCGGCCAAGCGTGAGCGCGACAACACCACCGAGTTTGTGGACGAGGGTTACTACTCCGACTACAGCGCCCAGCGCACCAGCCAGCCCTACGTGCCGGCCAAGGGTCGCATTTCCTATTATAATCCCGACAAGCGCTACGGCTTCATTCGCGATTTCCGTAGCGAAAACGACCTCTACTTCCACATTCAGCAAGTGGCCGACAACCGCCTGTATGAAAACCTGCGTCGCGGAGCCAAGGTCGTCTACACCGAAACCACCAACGCCCAAGGTCTTGTGGCGCTCTGCGTGCATCTGCCGCACCCCGTGAGCACCCTGCTGGGCATGGCCGAGGATTTGTATGGTGAGAAATATTACAGTCTGGCCAAGGGCCTCGTCGACCACATTCTCGAGGTGTGTCCCGACCACGCCGAGGCAAAGGAACTGGCCGAGGAAATAGAGGCCGACATGCCCGCCCAGCAGATGGAAGCCAGCGGGCAGAGCATAGGAGCTCCCAGCATACTTTACACCCAGGCCAAGCGCTACTATCTGGCCAAGGACGTGGAGCACGCCGAGGAATTCTACATCAAGGCCCTGGAGGCCGGCGAGAAGCCCGAGAGCTGCGTGAAGGACCTCCTCACCCTCTACGTGTCGAAGTTCAAGCAGACCGATGACGAAACGCTCCGCGAAGAGCTGCGCGACAAAGCCCTCCGCTTCCTCGAAGAACGCCGTTCGCTGCTGGCCGACACGCTCACCACCAAGCAGTTCCTCGCACTCAACTTCTACCTGCCGCTGCAGCGTTACGACGACTTCCTCGCCGTGGTCGACGACATCCTGTCCGATCCCGTCATCACGCAGAGCACGTCGAAGTACACCTTCTTCCTCTGGCAGAAAGGCATTGCGCTCAACAAGCTTGGCCGCACCGAGGAGGCCCTCGCCGTCGCCGACAAGGGTCTGGCCCTCGTGCCTCACCACGCCCAGCTGCGCAAGTTGCGTTACATCATCGAGCACCCCGAGCTGCTCGTAACCGCTGCGCCCGCTGCCACCGACAGTGCAGCAGAGTCAGCCGCAGCCGAGCCTGCCGCCGACCAAAGCGAGGGCAGCACCCTGAGCGTCACCTGGTAAGCCGCGGCGCCCCGCCGCTGGCACGCTCCGTTCCCTTTTCACCACGGGCTGAAAATGTAGCACCTGCTGCGTTTTCAGCCCGTCGTTGTGCAGGCGGCAAGTCGCCGCTTGAGCGTGCAATTAAACGCGCTTACTTCTTGGGCTTTTCACACAATTATGGTATTTTTGCAGGCATCTGGCGAGCCCGTGCCGAAAACGCCCGCGCCGCCCGTCGTTCCGCCTCGCCCTGCCCTGTGCGCCTGCCAAGCCGGCCCGCCCGCCGCCAGTGCTGTGAAGGGAGTGAGGCATCCCGATTTTCTGACACGAAAAAATAATTTATAGAACACACCCCTTCCCTATGATTTTGTTTTTCAGAACTCCTCAGCAGAGCATCATCGCCACACAAACCGACCATGAGCTCACGGCTGACGAAGTAAAAGAACTCTGCTGGCTCTACGGCGATGCAACGCCCGAGGCTGGCACGGCTTTGCAGGGCTGGTATGTCGGTCCGCGTCGTGAAATGATTACGCCTTGGAGCACCAATGCCGTTGAGATTACCCAGAACATGAATCTCCGCGGCATTTCGCGTATTGAGGAGTACTTCCCCGTGGCCTCGGCCGACGCCGAGCACGACCCCATGCTGCAGCGCATGTACGACGGGCTCGACCAAGAACTCTTCACCGTGCACATCCAGCCAGCCCCCATCGAGTACATCGACGACCTCGACACCTACAACGAGCAAGAAGGCCTCGCCCTCTCGCCCGCCGAAATTGAATACCTGCACAAGGTTGAGGGCCAGTTGGGCCGCAAACTCACCGACTCCGAGGTGTTCGGCTTTGCCCAAATCAACTCCGAGCACTGCCGTCACAAAATCTTCGGCGGCACCTTCATCATCGACGGTAAGGAGATGCCCTCCTCGCTCTTCGCCATGATCAAGAAGACCACGCAGGAGAATCCCCACAAGATCATATCGGCCTACAAGGACAACGTAGCCTTTGCCCAAGGCCCCGTGGTGGAGCAGTTCGCCCCCGCCGACCACGCCACCTCCGACTACTTCCAGGTGAAGGACATCGAGAGCGTCATCTCCATCAAGGCCGAAACGCACAACTTTCCCACCACCGTCGAGCCCTTCAACGGTGCCTCCACAGGAACTGGCGGCGAAATACGCGACCGTATGGGCGGCGGCGTCGGTTCGTGGCCCATTGCCGGCACGGCGGTCTACATGACAGCCTATCCGCGCCTCGACGGAGGCCGTGAGTGGGAGGACATTCTCCCCGTGCGCCAGTGGCTCTACCAAACGCCCGAGCAGATACTCATCAAAGCCTCGAACGGCGCTTCCGACTTCGGCAACAAGTTCGGCCAACCCCTCGTGGCCGGTTCGGTGCTCACCTTCGAGCATCAGGAAAACGGCGAGCAGTATGGCTACGACAAGGTCATCATGCTGGCCGGCGGTGTGGGCTACGGCACGCGCCGCGACTGCCTCAAGGGCACACCCGTCAAGGGCAACAAGGTCGTGGTCGTCGGTGGCGACAACTATCGCATCGGTCTGGGCGGCGGCTCCGTCAGCTCGGTCGACACGGGGCGCTACTCCTCGGGCATCGAGCTCAACGCCGTGCAGCGTGCCAACCCCGAAATGCAGAAGCGTGCCAACAACCTCATCCGCGCCCTCTGCGAGGAGGACGTCAACCCCGTCGTCTCCATCCACGACCACGGTTCGGCAGGCCACGTCAACTGCCTCTCCGAACTTGTAGAGGAGTGTGGTGGTAAAATAGATATGCAGTCGCTCCCCGTGGGCGACCCCACCCTTAGCGCCAAGGAAATCATAGCCAACGAGAGCCAGGAGCGCATGGGCTTGCTCATACAGGAGGAACACCTCGACCACGTGCGCCGCATTGCCGAGCGAGAGCGTGCCCCGCTCTACGTGGTGGGCGAAACCACGGGCGATGCCCACTTCTCCTTCGAGCAGGCCGACGGCAAGCGCCCCTTCGACCTCGACGTGGCGCAGATGTTCGGCCACTCACCCAAAACGGTGATGACCGACGAAACCGTGGAGCGCACCTACAGCAACGTAAGCTACGACCTCCGTCAGCTCGACGACTACATCAGCCGCGTGCTGCAGCTCGAAGCCGTGGCTTGCAAAGACTGGCTCACCAACAAGGTCGACCGCTCCGTCACGGGTAAAGTGGCCAACCAGCAGTGTCAGGGCGAGCTTCAGCTCCCCTTGGCCGACTGTGGCGTGGTGGCCCTCGACTACCGCGGCCGCTCCGGCATAGCCACCGCCATAGGCCACGCCCCGCAGGCCGGCCTGGCCGACCCCGCCGCAGGCTCCGTGCTCTCGGTGGCCGAGTCGCTCACCAACCTCGTGTGGGCACCCCTGGCCGAGGGCCTTGACAGCGTGTCGCTCTCAGCCAACTGGATGTGGCCCTGCCGTTCGCAAAAGGGTGAAGACGCCCGCCTCTACCGCGGCGTGCAGGCCCTGAGCGACTTCTGCCGTGCCATCAAGGTCAACGTGCCCACGGGCAAGGACTCGCTCTCCCTTTCGCAGCAATATCCCAACGGGCAGAAAATCATTTCGCCGGGCACCGTCATCGTCAGCGCCGGCGGCGAGGTGAGCGACGTGCGCCGCGTGGTGCGCCCCGTGATGCACCTCAAGGCCCGCTCCGCCTTCTACCACATCGACTTCTCCTCCGACGCCCTGCGCCTTGGCGGTTCGGCCTTTGCCCAGAGCCTGGGCCACGTGGGCAGCGACGTGCCCACCGTGCGCGATGCCGCCTACTTCCGCCAGGCCTTCAACGCCGTGCAGTCGCTCGTCAACGAGGGCCTGCTGCTGGCCGGCCACGACGTGTCGGCAGGCGGTCTCATCACCTGTTTGCTTGAAATGTGCTTCGCCAATGTGGACGGCGGCATGGAGCTGCAGCTCGACGCCTGCGGTGCCGACGACCTCGTGAAGCTCCTCTTCGCCGAGAACCCCGGCGTGGTGGTGCAGGTCGACGACAAGCACGAGTCAGCCTTCCGCCGTGTGCTCAGCGAGGCCGGCGTGCGCTGCACTTGCCTGGGCCGCCCCACGGCCGAGCGCCACATCCTGGTGAACTGGCACGAGGCCACCTACCAGTTCGGCATCGACTATCTGCGCGACGTGTGGTACGAAACATCCTACCTGCTCGACACCCGTCAGAGCATGAACGGCTGTGCCCGCCAGCGCTTCGAAAACTACAAGGAGCAGCCCCTCGAGTTCCACATACACCCCGAGTTCAAGGGCACCTTCGAGTCGCTCGGCATCAACCCCGACCGCCGCACCCCCAGCGGCGTGCGTGCTGCCATCATTCGTGAGAAGGGCACCAACGGCGAGCGCGAAATGGCCTACGCCCTCTATCTGGCAGGCTTCGATGTGAAGGACGTGATGATGACCGACCTCATCAGCGGACGCGAAACCCTCGACGAGGTGAACATGATCGTCTTCTGCGGCGGCTTCTCCAACTCCGACGTGCTCGGCTCAGCCAAGGGCTGGGCAGGCGCCTTCCTCTACAACCCCAAGGCCAAGGAAGCCCTCGACAGGTTCTATGCCCGTCCTGACACCCTGAGTCTTGGCGTGTGCAACGGCTGTCAGCTCATGATGGAGCTCGACCTCATACAGCCCGGCACGCAGCCCCGCGGCCGCATGCTGCACAACGATTCGCACAAGTTCGAGAGCGCCTTCCTCGGCGTCACGGTGCCCACCAACCGAAGCGTGATGTTCGGTTCGCTCTCAGGCGACAAACTCGGCATCTGGGTGGCCCACGGCGAAGGCAAATTCAGTCTGCCGCGCCCCGAGGACGACTACAACATCGTGCTCAAGTACTCCTACGACGCCTATCCCGGCAACCCCAACGGCAGCGACTACTCCGTGGCCGGCATAGCCAGCCCCGACGGCCGCCATCTGGCCATGATGCCCCACTTGGAGCGTGCCTTCTTCCCCTGGCAGAATCCGCTCTATCCCGGCCGCAAGCACGACGTCACGCCCTGGATGGAAGCCTTCGTCAATGCCCGCCGCTGGGTTGAGGCCCACAAGCAGTAAGCCACGTCGGCCACACCGATGCATACACACCACAACGCCCGCGCTGCAGCCCCATGGCAGCGTGGGCGTTGTGCTTGGAAAGAGGGTGTCGCGCATCACGCGTTACGAGCTAAAGAAGTGACACTCACATGCTGTCCCCTTCATGCGTACATGAAATTCATCCCTCCCAAGTCAGCCCCTCTCTTACTTTTATTCCCTTGGATTTCATCCGACCTTTTCTCGCCATGGCATCGCTCAAATCCTCTCGGCTTTGGCGTTGCTCATTTGGCTTAACGAAAAGGTTGGTTTTCAGCGGACAGCCGATGAAGCCTGCGGAAAAGGAGGATGGGGAGAAATTATTTCTCCAGAAGCACCCCCGTTGCTACGTAAAAAATGTCACGTAGTACGTAAAAAAAATCACGTCGTTCGTAAACTTTTTTACGTAGCATCTATTTTCGGCGGGGCGGCGAGCCGTAAAAGCGGGGCGCCGACCCGTAAAAAAAGGAAGCCGTGGAAGAAAGTTCCCACGGCGGGTTAACTTTCTTCCACGGCGTGGGAAGTTTCTTCCACGGCATGGATTTTCTTCACGCCCTTCCCGTTCGAGCTTGCGCGGTGGTGCGTTACAGACATGCTATTTCGTAGCCGCCGTGCCACGTTTCGCCCGCCTCGGCGTGCTGTATGTAGGGACGCTGGGGCAGTTCGCCCTCAAAGCCCACGGCATCGCAGAGGCCGTACCACGGTTCGGCGCACACAAAGGGGCAACACTTGCCGGCTGGGGCCCACAGCAGCCACACGGGAGCACTGCTCGCTACGCGGGCCACGGCACGGCGTGCACGGTTGTAGACGGTGACGGCCTGCACCTGCCCTTCGGGGAAGATGAGGGCGTCGGCGTCGAAGGTGTGCGGCGTGATGGGCATCAGTCCGTCGGCGTCGGTGGGCACGGCATGTTCCTCGGGCAGCCAGCAACCCTGTTCGCCCACCAAACGGAAGTAGGCCGCCTGGCCCTCCAGCCCGATGTAGCCGCCGCAGCCGTCGGCCTCGTTCCACGGGTCGGTGGCTATGGCAGGATGGCCGCCGACCTGGAACCACAGCGTAGTGCCCCCCGTGTTGGTCACCGCCATGTGTGCCTGCAGGGTGCGGTCCACGAGGCGGTAGGTGACGCGCAGCTGCCAACTGAAGGGGAAGAGGGCAAAGTCGGCTACCGTAGAGGTGCACACAAAGGTCACCTCATCGGCTCCCGCAGCCTCCACCTGCCACTGGCGTGCCCGCACCAGTCCGTGCTTGGGCATGTGCCAGGCTTCGCCGGCCAAGCGGACGGTTTCGTTCCACGGCCGCCCCGTGGCGGGAAAGAGGATGGGGCTGTGGCCGCCCCAGAAGGCGGCGTCGCCGTGCCAAAGGTATTCGTGCCCGTCGGCCGTGCGCCGCAGGCTCTGCAATTCCGCCCCTTTCTGACTGAAGGTGGCGGTGAGAAAATCGTTGCTGATGCTGATCATGGCGATAAATGTAATGTGAGAGCGTGCCGCCCGTGGCCGTGCGCCAGGGGCTTGCGCCGTGTGTGGGCTGTAAAGGTAGGCATTTGGCGTGAAAAAGCAGCGAGGAAGGCGTGGCAAAGCTGCCCGACGGGTGGCATTCGGTAGGGCCGATTTCCGATTTGTAACCGAGGGCTGTGCCTCTGTTCCCGAAAAGTGCGCCGGCACCCGCGGCTTTCATGCCATCTGCGCTGGTAGCAGCGCAGATACATCAAAAATATTGCGTAACTTTGCCCCTACGCAGCATGGGCATGGCGTGAAGCATGCCGGCATGCTGCCACCCATTTCACTGCCAGCAGGCACCGTGCACCGCCACGCCACGCACCGCGTGCGGGCTGCACGCGGCACTGCCGGCCCAACACCACCTCAGAAGAGGGCCACACACACTTATGACGTTTGCCCAAGTAATAGGCCAGCAAGCCGTGAAAGAACGGCTCAAGCAGCTGGCTGCCTCCGACCGCGTGCCGCACGCTCTGCTCTTTACAGGGCCCGAGGGGTGCGGCAAACTGCCGTTGGCCCTGGCCTTTGCGCAACGCCTGCTGTGCAAGCAGCCCACCGCCGAGGGCGATGCCTGCGGCACCTGCCCCGCCTGCCGCATGGTGCAGCACCAGGCGCACCCCGACCTGCACTTCGTGTTTCCCGTGGTGAAGGGGACGGCGTCGTCGTCGACGACCGTGGTGAGCGATCAGTATTTACCCCAATGGCGCGAGCAACTGGCCGAAACGCCCTATTTCACCCACCAAACCTGGGTGCAGCGCATGGGGGCTGGCAACCAGCAGAGCCAGATAAGCGTGGCCGAGGCCGAAGGGCTGATGGCCTCGCTCGCCATCATGAGTAACCAAGGCGGTTATCGCGTGGTGCTGGTGTGGCTGCCCGAACTCATGCACACGGCTACGGCCAACAAACTGCTGAAACTGCTGGAAGAACCGCCGCAGCGCACCGTGTTCCTCATGGTGACTGAGGACGCGGGCCGCTTGCTCGAAACCATCGTGTCGCGCACACAGCGGGTGCACTGCCCGCCCCTCACGGAGTACGACATAACGCAGGCGCTGGTGCAGCAGGCACACATCGACGAGGAGCAGGCACGCGTGGTGGCACATGCTGCCGGCGGCAATTTCATGAGGGCCATGGCGGGCATCACCGTCGACGTGGCCACAGCACAGGCGCTCGACCTCTTCATTCTGCTCATGCGCATGTGCTACCAACGCCGCGTGAAGGACATGCACGAATGGGCCGAACAGATGGCGCAGCAGGGACGCGAGGCGCAAAAGGCCTTTCTGGACTACTGCCAGCACCTGGTGCGCGAGAATTTCATGTATAACTTCCGCCTGCCGCAACTCACCTATATGAACGCTGCTGAAACGCAGTTTGCCACGCGCTTTGCCCGCTTTATCAACGAGCGCAACGTGATAGACATCACCCAGCTGCTGGCCGACGCGCGCCGCGACATTGAGCAGAATGTGAATGCACGCATGGTCTTCTTCGACCTCGCCCTGCAACTTACTGCCTTGCTGCTGAAGTGAAGGCACTCCCCTCCCTCCTTATATATTATATGCCATGAACGAACAAGCGAACCCACACATAACGCCCTCATGCTGCCAGGAAGGTGGCGCATGCTGCCACGAAGGGGCATGCGATGCCTGCGCATGGGGCGACCGCGCCCTGCAAGGATTCTGTGCCAAAGGCTGCGGCAGGAGCGACCGGCAACTCAACACCTACGACTACCTGAACGGCGTGCCGGGTAACCTGGAAGCCACCGACTTTGTGGAGGTGCAATTCAAGAACACACGCAAGGACTTTTACCGCAACGACAACCACTTGGACCTGCAAAAGGGCGACGTGGTGGCCGTAGAGGCGCACCCCGGACACGACATTGGCGTGGTGACGCTGACGGGAAGACTGGTGCTGCTGCAAATGCAGAAGGCTACGCTCAGGCCGGGCACCGAAATCAAACGCGTGTACCGCAAGGCACGGCCTAACGACATGGAAAAGTATGCCGAAGCCAAGGCGCGAGAGCACGAAACCATGATACGCTCCCGACAGATTGCCAAGGAACTGCAACTCGACATGAAGATTGGCGACGTGGAATATCAGGGCGACGGAAACAAGGCCATTTTCTACTACATAGCCGACCAGCGAGTGGATTTTCGCAAACTCATCAAGGTGCTGGCCGATGCCTTTCATGTGCGCATCGAAATGAAGCAGATAGGGGCACGACAGGAGGCTGGACGCATAGGAGGCATCGGTCCGTGCGGTCGCGAACTGTGCTGCGCCACGTGGATGAAGAACTTCAACAGCGTGAGCACAGGGGCAGCGCGCTTTCAGGACATCACGCCGAACCCGCAGAAGTTGGCGGGGCAGTGCGCGAAACTGAAATGCTGCCTGAACTACGAGGTGGACACCTACATGGAGGCTGCACGCGCCCTGCCCGAACGCAACGTGACGCTGGAAACGATGGACGGCACCTTCTACTTCTTCAAGGCCGACACGCTGGCGGGACTCGTGACGTACAGCACCGACAGACGCCTGGCTGCCAACCTCGTGACCATCACAGCGCAGCGGGCACGCGAAATCATTGCCATGAACCGGGCCGGCGAGAAGCCCGAGGCTCTCAGCGAAACGGAACAGACGGAAACGAAGACGCACGTGGACCTGGCTGAACAGGACGACCTGACGCGCTTCGACAAGGCGCGCGGCAGCCGGCGACGTGGCCGTGGACGCGGCGAGGGCCAGCAAACCCGTCAGCGACGCGAGCGGGGCGACAACGGCGGCGCACCACAGCCGCGCCAGCGACAGCCGCGCCGACCGAAGCAACAGTAAGCGTGAAGGGGTGGCGGCTGAACTGCCGTCATACACCGTTGCCCTCGTTGGTGTAGAAGCATCTCGCGGCATGAAGACCTTGTGTGCAAAAGGCCCTTTGGCTGAAGTGGGCTGTTGTGCGTAAGCCCCCAGTGCGGAAAAGCCCTTTTCAATCGTCAGTTCACTTTTGAGCAAAAGCCCTGTTTGAATATCAGCGTTTTCGTGCGTAAGCGCCCTTTCGTGCGTAAGCCGTCTTTCGTGGATAAGTATCCTTTCAACACACCCATGCGTTTTTACCCTCTTGCCCTCTTGGCTCTGCTCTTGGCCCTTGGCGGCGCCTGCCTGCACGACAAGGCGCGGCCCGTGGCCTATGCTTATGTGCCTACGCCTGTCGATGGCTGGGAAACGGGTGACACGCTGCACTTCACGGTCGACAGTTTGCCGCGCACCGCGCCCTATAATGTGGCAGTGGGCTTGCGCACGTCGGCCGCTCAGCCGTTTCCTTACCGTAGCCTGTGGCTCGTGGTGCGTGAACGGTGGACGGTGCCCGCGCTGTATGACCAGATGGCCGACAGTGCACTGCTCATGCGGCTGCATGCCGTGCGGGCTGCCGACAGCACCGCGTGGCACTTTGAGCATACCGACACCGTGCAACTGCGGTTGACGGATGCCGAGGGCGACGTGGTGGGAGAGGGCATCAGCCGCTTTCAATACGTATTTACGCTGCATCGCCACGTGCTGCCCCGCGGCGCAAGGGCCGACGTCAGCATGTTCCACCTCATGCGGCGCGATATGCTGCCGGGCATCACCGATGTAGGCATCATGCTAACACCGACTGACTGACGAGCGTGGCTGCGAGACGCGAGCCGCAGGGTGCCTGCACGGCAAGGCACCACGCAAGGCGGTTGTGCCACATAGGCCCTTGGCGGAGGCTGGCGTGGCAAGGTATGCTACTGGGCGGAGGGGCGGCAAGGCATCGCGCAAGGCGGTTGTGCCACATAGGCCCCTGGCGGAGGCTGGCGTGGCAAGGTATGCTACTGGGCGGAGGGGCGGCAAGGCA
This sequence comes from Bacteroidales bacterium, assembly GCA_004557185.1. Classification (GTDB taxonomy): domain Bacteria; phylum Bacteroidota; class Bacteroidia; order Bacteroidales; family Bacteroidaceae; genus Alloprevotella. Next base: position 36,363 of record SFEP01000005.1, on the reverse strand, counting down.
TCGCGCAAGGCGGTTGTGCCACAAAAGCCCTTGGCGGAGGCTGGCGTGGCAAGGTATGCTACTGGGCGGAGGGGCGGCAAGGCATCACGCAAGGCGGTTGTGCCACATAGGCCCCTGACGGGGGCTGGCGCGGCAAGGTATGCTACAGGGCTGAGGGGCGGCAAGGCCCGCTCTCAGCTCATCCCATTGCGAACATATTACCCTCTTATTCTGCATCAACTATGTTTTCATTTGACTACATTTTCTCACGCATCGACCCGCTGCAGATAGCCAGCGCCTTCATTGTGCTTTTTGCCGTGATCGATGTGCTGGGCTCTACGCCCATCTTTCTCAGTTTGAAAAACCGCGGCCGCGCCGTGAATGCCTGTCAGGCCACGCTCATCTCCACCACGTTGCTCATCGCCTTCTTCTTCGCCGGCGATGCCATGCTGCGCCTGTTCAGCGTGGACGTAGAGAGCTTTGCGGTGGCAGGTTCGCTGGTCATCTTCCTCATGTCGCTCGAAATGCTGCTCGACGTGGAGATTTTCAAGAACAACGGCCCCATCAAGGAGGCAACGCTCATCCCTGTGGTTTTCCCACTGATTGCTGGTCCGGGCTCGTTTACCACGTTGCTCTCGCTCCGTGCCGAGTATGCGCAGGTCAACATTCTCATCGGTTTGCTGCTGAACATGGCCTTTGTCTACGTGGTTCTCAAGGCTACGGAGCGCGTGGAGCGCGTCATCAGCAAGGCCGCCATCTACCTGCTGCGCAAATTCTTCGGCATCATTCTGCTCGCCATCTCAGTGCGCCTGTTCACCGCCAACCTCAGCGCCCTGCTGGCCAACCTGGGGTAAACCCCTACACACGCATACCTTTTATATATAGGGACACAGCACGCGCCCACAAGTTGCCATTATGTGGCTTGGCTTGTGGGCGCGTGCTGTATGCTTTGCGCTGTACGCAAGTTTGCTTTCTGCTTTAAGGCGGAGGCATTTTATATAATGCAGGATGCTGTTTGCTCTAAGCAGGATGCCTTTCGCCTGGCATCAGCTTCCTTTTATGCTATGCAGGATGCTGCTTGCTCTAAGCAGGATGTCTTTCGCCTGGCATCAGCTTCCTTTTATGCTATGCAGGATGCTGTTTGCTCTAAGCAAGATGTCTTTCGCCTGGCATCAACTTCCTTTTATGCTATGCAGGATGCTGCTTGCGCTAAGCCTCATGCCGCCGCTGCGTGGAAGCATGCCGTTGCTGCGCCTTGCCTCCTTGGCAGACGTCAGGGGGAAACGGTGGCATGCTGAGGGAGGCGTGAGAGGGCTGCGGCGAAGGGGTGCGGCTGCTTATTCCTCCCAAGGACTGGCTTTGAGGTTGCCGTTGTCGATGGGCGGGTCAGCGCGGTTGGAGAGTTCCTCGCCCTCCTCCGCTTCTTCGTTCGAGATGGCTATAAACTGCACCACGGAGCGTGTGAGTGCGAAAGCCACGATGTGAGAGTTGGGGATGATATAGTTCTTCTTCATGTACGGAGCGTTGTGAGGGGGTTAGGGAATCAGCACTTTCTGTCCCTTGGAGTTGATGAAAATGCCGTGCGTGGGGTAGAGCACGGGGCGGCCCTGCAGGTCGAAGTAGCGCACTTCTTGGTCGGCGGCATCAGCATCGATGGCTTCGATGCCCGTGCTTTGGTCCTTCCATCTGAAAGTGTAGCCCTGCGAGAGCGTGGTGCCGTAGCTGCTGAGCGCATCGGCGGGGATGAAAGCGCTGTTAGCCTTGAAAGTGGGCGACACGGAAATGTAGAAGCCCAAGCCCTGGCTCTTGTTGGCCAGCACGTAGTAGGAGCGCTCCACCATACCTGTACGTTTGACGCCCGTTCCCTTGAGGAGTATGGCATCGGTGGGATGCACGCCGGCCGTGCCGAGGCGGATGGGCAATTCGAAGGTGGTGGTGGTTTTGATGTCGGCGTTCAGAATGGCGGGGGTGTTGGCGGCTATGACCACGGGTCCGTCGGCCACCCAGTCGTTGAACGAGGAGAGTTCGAACGACTTGTTGTCGCAGCCGCTGATGTAGTAGGCATTCACGCCGCTGGGCAGTTCCACGGGGAAGGGCAGGCACAGGGTGGCGTGCTTGGCGTCGCCGTTGATGCTGACCTTGTAGGTGGGCGTTTCTTTCACTTGCAGTTTGTTGCCTTCGGCTACGGCGCCGCTACTTTCGGTGCGAGCTGCGCTGTTCACGTCGGCCTGCTCTGCGCTGGCATTGGCCATGTTGCACAGGTACTTCGCTGCGCCTTCGCTGACGTCGAGCAAGAGCGTTTCGCCCGGTTTCTCCTGCGACCATTCCACGGCGTAGGTGTGGGCATCGGCGCGGTCCGTCACGAAGATGGCGCAGCCCTCGGCATCAAGTCCGCCCAAGTACATGCCGCTGTTCAGGTGGCGTAACAGGTAGTGCTGGTTGGTGGCATCGTGGTCGTCGCTCTCGGTGAAGCGGAAGAGGGTGCTCATCGTGCCTACCTCCGACGAGGCGCTGGGCAGGGTGCGCATACGTGCTTCTTCGCCCTCAATGAGCAGGTTGCCGTCCTTGTCGGCCAGCGCGGTGCAGGCCGTGAAGCGGTCGGCGTTCATGAACTTGAGGCTGTACACCTTGTTGGTGCTGACTTCTACCCGCGTGCCGCTGAAGTTTTGTGCAGCCTCCAGCAGACCGTTGTACGTGCTTGCCTGAGCCAGCGAGGCAACCTCTGCTTCGGTGTAATAGGTGTCGTTGACAATGTCGCTGGTGATGGGCACTTCACTCACGATGCAGGCCTTGGCGGCGTTGAGCACCACGGTTTCGTCCACGCTCTGCACGGTGAAGCGGGCGTACTCGCTGCTGGCGCAGTTGGCGTAGGTGTCGCTGTGGTAGATGAGAGGGAAGTAGGGGTGGTAGTCGCCGATGCAGCCCTTGTTGCCCGGCACGAGGAGGTTGAACGAGGTGGGGAAGCCGTCGGGGCCGTGCGACGAGGTGATGTTCTCGCCAATTTTGAAGCCCGAGCCTTCGGCCGCAAGTTGCACGGGCATTTCGTCGCTGTTGGTGTTGACGGTGAGGGCCGTGTTGTCGTAGGCGTTGTAGACGTACACCAGTCCCGACTTCTCGTCGCGCTTGAAGTACCAGATGCTCTTTTTGAAATAGTCAAAGTCGCGGCTCTCGCTGACGTCGTCCATCGTGACCACGTCGTTGCCCATGGAGCCCGAGGTTATCCAGTAGGGCGAATACACGGTGACGTAGTAGGGGTCGTCTGCGGTGTTCATGAAGAGGGCGTAGTAGTGCTTCGTGGCGTCGGTGCTGAGTTCGAAAGGATAGCGGATGCCGTTGTAGGTGTAAACGCAGTCGCCTGTAGTGCTTGATTTCTGCCAGTTCTGGTGGAAGACGTCGAGGTCAGGGTTTACGCTGCCCTGCACTGCATAGACCTTGTCGCTGTACTGCGTGCCGTCCTGCGTATTGCGGTAAGTGTAGGTACGGGTTTCGTAGGCCGTGCCTCCGCCGAGCACCTTGAACACGCCGTCATCACCCATGTTCTTCCCAGTGCAAGTGAGCTGGCTGTTGTAAGTGCAGAGGTAGTCGGTGCTGCCTTGTCCCAAGATGTAGAAAGCCTGGGTCTGGCCGCCGCCGTTGTATTTCACGATGCTGAAAGCCTGCTTCGTGCTGGTGGCAGTGGCTGAGATGGCGCCGCCCTGCGTTTCCGAGCCCTTGGCCATGTTGAGGTACATGCCCGGTCCGGCGTTCACGTTGCGGATGTAGAATTGGTTGAATGAGCCCTGCACTTGCTCGAAGCCCCAGAGCTGTTCCTCGCTGGTGGTTTTCGAGCCCGCTTTTATCAGACTGTTGTTCACATATGTGGCGCACTTTGTCTGGCTACCCACGCCGCCTGCAAGGGGATAGAACTTGCCCTCGCTGAATGGGTAGGCCGGGCTGACGTTGACCAAGATGGTGCCGCCGCCTTGGGGCACGGTGGTGATGACCTCGGAGGTGGTGTACTTCTGGCAGGTTCCGAGGGTGTAGAAGTCGGGCAGTGCGGGTGAAATGGCTGCGCCTACCGTAACGTCCTCCACTTGTGTACGCTCGGCGTTGTGAGCCTCGTCGCGGAGAATGTATTGCGCCTTGATGGCGTTGTCGGGCGTGAAGTTGACACGGGTGAAACGGAAAGCATAGCCCTTTCGGCCGGCGGCTGCGTTCGATGCGTTCATGGTGAAGCCCTGACCAGGGTTATACCAATGGCTGCCTGCCGTGCCTGGCTGTGTACCGATGATGCGCACGTTGTCAGTGGGATACATCGTCGAGGGCTTCAGGTAGAACTTGTAGGTAATGCCTTGGGGATGGTAGTCTGAAAAATAGAGTTCGGCGCTGGCCTGGGTGTTCAAACCGTTGACGGCGAGCATCTGGCAGCGCGTGCCGGCGGCGTTATACAGCGTTACGCTGCCATCGCCGTTGTCCACCACGCACCACATGGCGGCCGCATCGGTGGCCGCCGGCGTCTCGGTGTGCTTGAAGGTGAGGTTGCCGTTGGTGTTCAGGTAGTCGCCCTCCGTACCGAGGTAAGCGTTGTTCTGCAGGCTCTGGATAGTGTACCAGACCGTGTTGTCGGCCCACCCTGCCGCTGTGGGGGCGCCCGACAATACCACCTCCTCGGCACAAAGCGTGCGGGGGGTGACGAAGGCGGCCAGCAGGAGTATGGCAGTAGCAAAGAAAGTGATTGACTTCCGCATGGTGTGTGAGTAAATGCTGTGTGTGTGAATGTAGTTTTTTCGTCCGGCCGAGCCGGTGCCCGCCTTGTGTTCTGTTGCGAGGTGTGCGGCGGGCATCTCTTTAAGGCACGCACTGCGGCTGCAGCATCGCGCCTTCAGCCCGGTGCTTACCGCTTGTGGCATGGCACGTGGGCGTTTAGTGCGGCAAAGTTACTGCATTCTACGCAGAATGACAAACAAATCAATAGGTTTAGTGGTGAAAACGGCTGTTTCGTCAAGTTCAATGAGCAAAAGCGAGCAAGTTTGGATGCCTTCGCTCGTGGGCTTGGCAGGAAATAGCCCCCGTCAGAACGCCAAGCATGCACCCCTGCTGCTGTGGTGGCGGGGGTGCATGCTTGGAAAAGGAGGGAAGACGGGAGGCGTGTTATTCAGGGAATACGTTCGACGTGCCGCTCTTGTAGTTGAACAGCCCGTCCACAGAGATGCCTTTGGCCTTGCTGCCCGTCACTTCCATGTAGATGTCGCCGCCGTCGAAGGTGAAGTTGCCTTTCACCTTGATACCGCGGCATTTCGACTCCAGCGTGGCGTCGCCGGGCATGTAGGTAGTTCCGCTCACCGTCATGCGCAGTTGGGGCGCGGAGCCCGAGGTGCTGTCGATGGTGAGGTCGGTGCCTGTGCTGATGCCCTTCGTGCCGAGTCCGCTCACGGTGGCTTGCAGCGTGCCGCCCGACAGGTGGAAGGCGTTTTCCGTCTTAATGCCTTTCACGTCGTCGGCCGCCACGTTCATCACCAGCGTGCCGCCGCTCATAAAGGCTTGGCCGTTCAGTTCGTCGGTAGCGTCCTTTGTGCACGACACGTCGATGCAGTCGCCGCCCACGCCGTCGATGGTCACCTGGCCGCCGTGCATTTCAAAGTACTGGTCGATGTGAAAGCCGTCGCTCACGGCGCTGAGCACCTCGATGGTGCCCGTCGAGGCCTTGAGCAGGGTGTATTCGTCCGAGGCGTAGGCATGCTTCGTGCGGCCCGTCAGTGTGAGTTTGCCGCCGCCTGAAAATTCAGCATGGCCGTTGATGAAGAAGCAGGCGCTGTGCGTGCCTCCCACAGCGTCGGTCAGTGTGGTGTGCGTGCCCTCGGGCAGTTTTACGTCGATGCGTTTGCCGCAGGCTATGTCGATGGCTGCGCCGCGCAGGTTCGTCAGAGTCAGGTTGTTCAAGGTGAGCGTGGCTTTGTATTCGCCGTCCATGAAGAAGGAGCCGTCGGCTGCCGAGCCCGCGAGCGTGTAGGTCACCTCGTCGGTCAGCGCTGCCGATGCCACGATGCTCACGTCGGCCCCCGAGGCCGTCACCTGCAGCAGCGGCCTCAGGTCCACGGGCAGCGTCACCGTGGCGCGTTCGTCGGTGTAATCCACCTGCACCAGGTTGGCCGTCACTTCGTTGTCGCGACCCACAATGCTGTCGATGCCTGCGGTGGCAAAGGTGGCACTGCCCACCGTCAGCGTCTTGCCGTCGTCGGCGTAGGCTATGCGATAAGCCTCGGTGGCGGGAATGGCCGTAGCCACCTGTCCCTCATACACCATGAGGCACTGAGCCTGTGCCTGCCCCGTGAGGGCGGCTGCGGCCATAAGGAGAGCGTAAAGGTGCTTCATTGTGCAAGAATTTTGTAGGTAATACCGTCGATGCGCACCAAGTAAGTGCCGTGGGTGAGTGTGCCGTTGGCCACGCGGCGTCCGTCGGGGGTGAAGATGCTGATGCTGGCATTCTCAGGCCCAACGCCCGTCAGTTTGCCGTGCACAATGGCAGGCCGGCAGGCCGCGTGGTCAGTCTGGGCCGCCGCGATGCCTGTGGGCGCTGTGGCAAAGAAGAGTTCGCTGAGCGTGTGCAGGGCAAAGGTCAGCGTGCCTTCGGTGCCCTGCATCGTCATTTGCTCCTGTGCGAAGGTAATTTTCAGGCCGCTCAGCGTCATGCTGTGCTGCGCGCCGTCGGTCGTCTGCACCGTTACGTAGCGGCACGTCTGCGCCTGCAGCGGCAGAGCCAAAGCGACCAAGAGGAGGAAGAAGAGTCTGCGCATAGTTTCTATAATATTGGGGGAAAAACGATACTAAAACTTGAACTTGTAGCCCAGTGTGAGGATGTGGGCGTCGCCGCCCGTGTCGTCATCAGTCCCGTCTTCGTAGAGGTAGGCCACCTCCAGTCGGTGCTGCTTGCTGATTTTCCATTCGCCTCCCACGCTGTAGCGCCACTTGTCGGCCGTCAGTTCGTGACCCAAGTCGTTGCTCACCTCGGCCGAAACGAAGGGTGTGAAGGGGCAGTGCTTGATGTTATATTCGATGCTGAGTCGTGAGCGCAGGTAGTGCTTGTCCTTGGCGCGCTTGTCCTTGGGGACCACCTCGTAGCGGGTAAAGCAGGAGCCGTTGTAGTAGTACTTGTCGCCCGTGTAGCCCTCCTCCATCTCCGCCGGCAGCAAGCCGCGGTAGCGTGTGCGCAGCGTGGTGGCCGGCATGCTGTGCGTGTATTGGTAGCGTTCGCGCAGCGCAAAGGTGAAGCGACCTGCCGACACCTTGCCCGTCACGTCGAACGTGAGGCGGTGCTTGCGGCGCCAGTAGCCGTGGTCCACGTTGTAGCCGTTCATCGTGCTCTCGCCCGTCGTGCTGTTCGTTTTGTAGTCCACTTCGGCCTCCTGCAGCGAGCGGTCGTACAGAAAGTTGTAGCCCGCTCCCAGTTTCAGAAAGCTGCAAGGCTTGTAGCTGCCACCCACCGAGGCGGCCCAGCGTGTGGGGGTGCGCAGGTTGTTCTCCTGTCGGAATTCAAAACCCCCGTCGAGGCTGAATTTCTTCTTGAAATCTTTCGTTGCCGACAGTTCAGTCCAGAGTCCGAAGTCGTCGCCGGCATGGGCGCATAAGGCTGTGGCGGCCAGCAGTGTGAGGGCAAGTCGTCGCATGGTGAAGATGTTTTTAGGGATTGATGAAAGCCTGGTCGGGCGTTATTTTGAGTTGTCGGTCCACGCTCTTGATGCGTTTCTCCGAGTCAAGGTAGAACACGCGCAGCATGGTCATGTCGGTCAGGAAGTCCACGGCACCCACCTCCACGCGTATGATTTTCAGTCCCAAGCGTTCCTCCAGGTCTGCTTTCAGTTCGTCGTAGCGTTCGGGCTTAATGAGTTCAATGTTGTCATATTTCACAAACTTGCACCCTTCGTTGCTGTGTGTCAGGAAGTTTTCGCATATCCACACGCACACCACAAAGGCCGCGTTCACAATAATCTGTTCGAGCAGCGTAAGGTTGTCGCTTTTGCCGTTGAGCACGCTCAGCGCCACGAGGAAGAAGAGGTACGTCATTTCGCGGATGGGCACGCTCTCGGTGCGGTAGCGTATGATGCCGAAGATAGCAAACAGGCCCAGCGCAGCCCCAATGCCCATGTCGGCGCTATCCTGCAGCAGCAGGGCTATGAGCATGAAGATGCTCACGCTGAGCATGATGAACGTGAAGTAGTAGTCGCGCCGGCGGCCTTTGGGGTAGTAGAAGAAGTGAACGACTACCCACACCGTGATGAGGTTGATGAGGAGGCTGAGAAAGAGGCTTCCCAGCAGCGGTGTGACGGCGAAGTTGCTTGCCGAGAAAATCGATTTCAAAAGTTCGTTCATGGTAAGGTTATAATAGGAGTGAGTGAATGAAGGTTAGAGGTGAATGCTATCTTGACGAAAAGGTTGGATTTCATCCGACCTTTTCTCGCCATGGCATCGCTCAAATCCTCTCGGCTTTGGCGCTGCTCATTTGGCTTGACGAAAAGGTTCGTATTGTCAGGAAACGGGGATGTGACAAAACGTAAAAGCCCAAGGAATCAATCACACGCGGTGGTAATGTATAAAACCCAGCAGTGGATGCCGTGGCTTGCCGCGTGCTTACGAGGCTGACAGCGTGTGCTGCGTCACCTTGTGTATCTTGACCAGGCGTTTCTTGAATTTGTTCAGGCGCAAATGGGGGTTGGTTACGCAGGCTCCGATGCAGTATTTGCTGAAGCCCGCCGGCTTGATGCGCAACTGCCTCAGCATGGGCAGTATGGGCGAGGGGCAGCGTCCGTCGCGTTTGAGTTCGATGATGACCGTCTGCTCCATGTCGGCAGTTTCGCCCGTCTGGTAGTTGCTGAAGTGCAGGTGCAGGTCAATGGTGAGTCGCTCCGTTTTGTCGCGGTTCACCAGTGTGATGCGGTCGAAGGCGTTGCCCACCGCCGGGGTGAGGTCGGCAAAGGTGAGGCCCGTCTGTTCGCGCAGAAAGTCCTCGCCCGTGTGGTTGGCCACCACGTCGTCGGCCGAGGGCACGGCAATGCGTTTTTTGCCCGTCTTGCCGTGGTTGTCCTTGGTCTTGATTTCCAGAAAACTCAGTTGGGCGTTGACGTACGACCGCACCCTCACTTTGCGGCGTGGGCGGCGGCCCGTCTGATGCTGGCGAAACATGGCCGGCTGCCCTGGCGTGTCGAAGTAGAGCGTGGTGTAGGGGCTGATGCGGCAACCGTTGACCTCCTGCACGTAATAGTCGTGCTGCGTGAGGGCCAGCAGGCGCAGCAGGGTGGGTAGGTTGGTGAGGAATTTGCAGTCCGTGCGCTTCATGAGGCGGATGGACTTCATCTCATCCAGCGTGATGCGTGGCATCTGAGCCAGCAAGCGCGCTATCTCATCGGCTTGTGCGTTCATAGTGAGGGCAAAGGTAGTGTTTAATGCTTGGGCATGCAAGCCACATGTTACAATTTTGTTACACTACTCTGCTTTTTGGGGTCCGTTTCCCGCTTTGTTGCTGGTGAATGGCCGCGCTACGTGCCGCCGTTTCTGCTTCCAAACTTACCACTACGCCGCGCCGACCGACGGGCATGCCCCGCTGTGCAAAATAGATGCTACGTAAAAAATTTTACGAACGACGTGATTTTTTTTACGAACGACGTAAAATTTTTTACGTAGCATCTACTTTTTTCTGCCCGCCGCCCCGCCAAAATAGATGCCGTGGGAAAAACTTTCCACGGCGTGGACGAAAGTTCCCACGGCATGGGAAGTTTTTCCCACGGCGGCCCTCATCAAAGTTTTGCACAATAAAATTTATTACACTACCTTTGCCGCAGTGTTAAACATTACAATATGATAGAGGCTATATTTTTATTTTTCGTCAAGGTGCTGGTGGTGTTATTTTGCATCGTCGTAACACTTGCGCCCATAGTTGTGGCCTTTATGTTCTGCTATGGTCTTTACAAAGACCTTTTTTGCTCACCGAACGGCTCGCAGCCCCGCCAAAAATAGATGCCGTGAAGAAAAAACGACACGTAGTGCGGGTTTTTCTTCACGGCATATGGGTGGAGCGGCGGGCCAGCCTCCTCTATATATAAGGCGTGGCGAGGGGTGGGGCGGCGAGCACCTCACTCAAAGTAGAAGGTGAGGACCACCATGCCGGGAACGGCCCGTTCCAGGCTTTGGGTGTAAATGAGTTGGGTGGGGTCGGTGAGGTCGGTGCGCTTCTTCTGTAGCACGTTGGTCAGGCCGAAGCAGAACTTGATTTCGGGAATAAACTTGAAGAAAGGCATATAGAGGTCGCAGCCCATACCCGCCTCGAGCATCAGCGTGAAGGGTTTTGCCTTGATTTTAGAGTGTTTGCCCGTGGTGAGGTCGTACATGGGGCTGATGCCGGCCAGCACGTAGGGGCGGAAGTTGTTGAAGCGTGGGGCGGGCACTTTCAGGTCGATGGGCACGGCCACGTAGCACGACTTCATGTCCTGATAGTCTTGCTTGCCTGTGCCGAGTTCGCGGAAGGTGATGTGCTTCGACCCGAAGTGGAGCGACGGGGTGGCCCGCAGTGCCAGGTGTTTGTGCAACTTCCATTCGCCCAGCACGCCTACTGAGAAACCGAAGTTCGTCTGGTCGGTGGAGGCCACCCATTGCTGCCCTGTGGAGGGGTCGGTGTAGCCGTTGTTTTCGAGACGCAGCGACTGGTCGTGCACACCCACGAAAAAGCCATAGTGAAAGCGCCGTTCGTCGATGAACGGCTTGTTCTGAATCTTACGTTCCTGCGCCACGAGGGCGAGCAGGGGGCTGAAGCACAGTACAAGCAGGCTGAGGGTGCGGCGCATGGGCAGTGGGGTGGAAATTCGGGTGAATGGGGTGAAACGGGGTGCGGCGTGCCGGCAGGCAGAGGGCCGTTATGTGTATAACGCGGGGCGGCCGGCTTTATTGCCCTCATGGCTGGTGGCGGGCAGCCTCAATGAGGGTGTCGATGCCGCGGGCGACGTCGGCTTCGCTGAGGTCGACGTGCAGGTCGGGGTCGATGCCCATTTCGGTGAGGCGGCCTTCGCGGTCGAACATGGGGCAGGCCGAGAAGCGCACCGACCAGCCGTTGGGCAACTCGTAGTGCAGCGGCATGCCCGCACCGCCGCCCGTGCGGTCGCCCACCACGGTGACGTGGGGCAGGCCCTTGAGGAACATGACAAAACTGTTGGCGGCCGAGTAGGTGCGGCGGTTGGTGAGCACGTACACGGGTTTTTGCCAACGCAGTCCCACAAAGGGCTCTATGCAGATGGGTTCGCGCTGCGAGAAGGCCGTGTGTGCGGGCCCCGTTTTGTGGCACATGTAGCCGCCCGTGAGCGGTTCGTTGATGAAGGCCGAGGCCAGTTTCTCGGCCGCCGTGAGCAGTCCGCCGCCGTTGCTGCGCACGTCTACAATGAGGCGTTGGCAGGTGCCCAGATAGGCCATCACCTCGTGCAGGTTGCCGTCGCCAATGGGGTATTCGAAGGTGCTGACGCGCAGGTAGCCCGTGTGGTCGTCGAGCACGCGATACTGCATGCCTGCGGTGGTGCGGTAGTCGTCGGTGCGCCCCAGGTAGCGGCGCGCCAGCGAGTCGTTGAAGTTGGCTGGAAAATCGTCGAACCATGCGCCGTAGCGTGCCACGTCGTGCGGCGCATAGAGGTTGACGTGCCCGTCGCGCAGTTCGGCCAGCATGCTGCCCATGACGTCGAAGAGCTGGTAGGCGTTCATCTGCTCCGTCACGGCCGGGCGGTAGCGTGCGTACACCTCGTTCCAGTCAAGGCCGTAGGCTTCGCCTTTTTCCACAAAAAAGCAGTAGCGCTCGTCGAGGGTGCGCCACAGTGCGTCGAAGTTGCCGGCCCTGGTGTTGCGCTCCACGTCCTCCGTGACGCACGAGGCTGCTGAGAGCGCCAGCAGCAGGCAAAGGATGAGGGAAAAATGCGTTTTCATGTCAGCGACGTAACAGGTTGAGGCGGCGCACATAGCCAATGAGCAGCGTGTGGCGCCAAGCGTGCCGTTTCAGACCGCCCAGCGTGTGCTGCCGCACGTCGGCCTGGTAGCCCAGCGAGAGGCGTGCGCCCCACAAGGGCAGTTCGGCCTGAGCCAGCAGGCTGGCGGTGGGGCAGTTGCCGGGGTGCGTGAAGTGCACGCAGCCGCCGCTGTGGCCGAGCGAGAAGATTTCGTAGTACGACTGCCCGTATTGCGGCGCAAACATCACGCCGGCCACGGGCGCCAGGGCTTCGAGGCGCAGCAGGGCGTCGCTCCGCAGCATGGCAAACGACCATTCGGCCAGTGCCGCGGCGCAGAGTGCGGCTCCCAAGCGGCCTTGGGCGGGGTTGTTGCCGCCCCGCACGTTGTAGGTGAAGCCGCCGCTGCCCTCGAGCACACCGCCGCAGGCCAAGCGCCAGCGGCGCGAGGGGTGGAAGTTGTAGAGCCAGCCGCCCGCCGCCGAGAGTTCGGCGTCCCACTCTTTGCCGTCGTCGGTGGGCGCTGTGAGGTAGGCCAGGTGCAACTGGTAGCGCCCCAGCACGCTCACTTTGCCCTGCCCCCAGCGGGCCAGCCGCTCCGTGCGGTGCAGCATGGCGAAGTTCGTGCCCTTGTAGGCGAGCGGCGTGAGGTAGGTGTCGAGCACGTTGGCCCATCCGGCGCCCCACAGGCAGGTGCGTTCCGTTACGCCGCGACGCAGGTGCGTGGTGGTGTCGGCGGGTACGGTCTGCCCCGCCGCCTGCAGCAAGCAGCAGCAGGTGCCTAAGGCGGCAAGCAGGAGGTGGCGTAAGGAGCGCATGGAGGGAACGATGTTTTACTTTTCCAGCCTTTCTGTTTACTTTTTCCAGCCTTTGTACACCAGCACGCCCACCACCAAGGCCGCGAGGCCCAGAATGGCGTAGCCCAGCTCGTGGCTGTAGCGCGTGGCCAGTTCGTAGACGGCGTTGGTGTCCTTAAGGTCAGTGAAGCGGTAGATGCCCCAGCCTATGAGCGCCAGCACGGCGTTCCAGGCACCGGCGCCCAGCGTGGTGTAGGCCAGAAACTTGGGAATGGGCATGCCCGCCAAGCCCGCGGGGATGCTGATGAGCTGGCGTACGGCGGGCACCAGTCGGCCGAAGAAGGTGGAGGCGGCACCGTGGTCGCGGAAGAAGGCTTCGGCCTTCTCGACCTTGGCGCGGTCGATGAGGCACATGTGGCCCACGCGGCTGTCGGCAAAGGCGTAGACAATGGGGCGGCCCAGCCAGCGTGCCAATCCGTAGTTGACCAGTGCGCCGAGGTCGGCACCCAGGGTGGCAAAAACCACGACCAGCACAATGTTCATGCTCTCGTCGGCCATGGCTTTCCAGGCCGCGGGCGGCACCACCACTTCTGAGGGGAAGGGAATGAAGGAGCTCTCGATGGCCATGAACAGGGTGACCACCCAGTAATTGAGGTTTTCAAGAATCCACTTGAAGAGTTCGGCAGTATCCATGATGAATGATGGTTTTGAAAATGCGTGTTCAGTGAGCCTCGTGGCCAAGCCCGCCGCGCGGCTTATGCCCGCCGCCTGCCTTCTTAATAATAAGGAGTGGTGCTATATATAAAAGGCGTGGCCCTATATATATAAGGAGAGGCTCGCTACATGAAAGGCGTGCCCTTCTGTTGAAAGGTGTGGGCGCGGCATGGCAGCCGTAGCCCCAGGCACCTGTGCGGCAAAGCGCTGCAAAGTTAGTAAAGTTCGTGCGTTATGCCTCTCGTGCCTCTGCATTTCCGCTAAATGCGGCACTTTGTGCAAAAACGTGGTTGAAAAGTTGGTGGTTTGCTCGGGAAGCCTTATCTTTGCACCCGCTTGGAAGAAAAACCTAAGCCCTTTGCGGAAATAGCTCAGTTGGTAGAGCACAACCTTGCCAAGGTTGGGGTCGCGAGTTCGAGTCTCGTTTTCCGCTCTTCATGCTTGAAGCGTAAGTTTCCATGCCACGCGGTGCAGCGCGCACCGCTCAGCAACCAAAGCATCACACATCACATCAACACAAATTGGAGAGGTGGCGGAATTGGTAGACGCGCTACTTTGAGGGGGTAGTGTCAATTGCGACGTGGGAGTTCGAGTCTCCTCCTCTTCACTGGTGTTTGCGGAAATAGCTCAGTTGGTAGAGCACAACCTTGCCAAGGTTGGGGTCGCGAGTTCGAGTCTCGTTTTCCGCTCACGGATGCTCGAATGGTGGAATGGTAGACACGAAGGACTTAAAATCCTTTAGGCAGAAATGCCTGTGCGAGTTCGAGTCTCGCTTCGAGCACAGTTACCATTGCGGGGCATATCGTTGCAGAACGGTGTGCCCCGCAAATGTTATGGCACGCGGCGCAGGGTATGCCGGCTGCGGCGTCTTTGCTGCTCGCTTGGGCGTCTTTGCACTTTGCCGCTGCGTATTTGCTGCTTGCCCCGTCCTGCTACGCCGGCGCGCGGCTTCATTCGACATTTCACACACCCTATGTTTTCCATATCCAAGGACCGTTCGGTCATCATCCGTGGCGTGGCCATTCTGGCGATGCTGTGGCTTCATCTCTTCAACATTCTGAATAACGTGGCGCTGTGCGGCCCGATGGCGAGCGTGTGCGGCATGCCCTGGGCGCATTGGCTGACGGCCGCCTGCAATCCTGTGATGCTGTTTGTGTTGCTCAGCGGCTATGGGCATTATCTGACGCGGGAGCGCACCTCGTTCTGGCAGCTCTGCAAGCGGGTTGGCCGCCTCTACGTGGTGTGGTGGGTGGTGCTGGCCGTGTTTGTGGGCGTAGCGCAAGTGATGGAGCCGGGACGGTATCTGGGCAACGCGTGGGAAGTCGTGGGCAACGCCCTTGCCTGGCGAGTCACGTTCAACGCCGAAGCGTGGTTCCTGTTTCCCTATGCCATGCTGAGCCTGTCGTCCAAGGCATTGTTCGCCCTGCTTGACAGGGCAGGTGAGGTTGTCACGCTTCTTGTCACGCTGATGATCTATGCCAGTTGCTCATGGCTGGTGAAAGACGAACAGGTGCAGGCGCTGGGCATTCCCCACAGCCTTTACATGTTGCTGTTGTACGGCCGTCTGATCTTTTTCTTTATGGTTGGAGCATGGATGTGCAGGCATGCCGGCAGTTTCACCCGCGTCAGCCTTGGCAGGTGGTGGCTGTGGGGTGCACTGCTACTGGCCGTGGTGGTGCAGTGCCTTGTACGCAGAGAGATGATGTATGTGTGGTACACACCCCTCGTCGTCCTCCTCCTTGCCCACGCGCCTCTTGCCCCCGGCGTGCAGCGCGTGCTCACGGTGCTGGGCCGCTACTCCATGCCCATGTGGCTTGTGCACACATGGTTCGCCTACTATCTTTTCAAGGATTACGTCTACGCCCTGCGCTACCCCGTGCTCATTTTCCTCGCCCTCACCCTTGTCAGTCTGGCTACGTCGTGGGTCGTGATGCAAGCAGTGCGACCATTGCTGCGGCGGCTCTAAGTGCAGTTTTTCAGGGTTGAAACGTGCAATAACGGGAATAAAACCGTAAATTTGCACACTGAAAAGGATTTTGTGCTTTTTGCAGCTGGTCCGCACCCCGCCGCGTAGCGCGAGGAGAGGGCCTGCTGCCCCGCAGGAGGCACTTCATGACACTGCACACCCATGTCGATAACGAAAACCCGCCAAAAGCTCATTGAGGTGGCGCGCGACCTGTTTGCTCACCAGGGACTCGAATCCACCACGATGAATGACATCGCCCTGGCCTCAGGCCGCGGCCGCCGCACGCTCTACACCTACTTCCGCAGCAAGGAGGAGATTTACTACGCCGTGATTGAGGAAGAACTGGGCATGCTCTCGGCCAAACTCGACGAGGTGGCCGCCATGGATGTGGAGCCCGAGCAAAAGATACAGGCACTCGTGTTCACCCACTTGCGGGAGATACGCGAAACCGTGGCCCGCAACGGTTCGCTGCGCGCAGAGTTCTTCCGCAACATCTGGATGGTGGAAAAAGTGCGCAAGCGCTTCGACCTTGAGGAGCACGAAACCCTGCGCCGCGTGCTGCAGGAGGGCGTCGACAAGGGACGCTTCCGCATAGAGCACGTAGGGCTGATGGTCGACATCATCTTCTACACCATCAAGGGGCTTGAAGTGCCCTACATCTACAACCGTTTAGGCGATGGACTCACCGAGGACGAAGCCTATGCCCACGTGCGGGCCATTCTGGGCCGTATGCTCAACATGCCCGCCGCACAGGCTTGACGGCCGCCGCGACGCTCCCCCTTCTTTTACATCGCATTTATCCACTCAGCCCTACGCTCCCGCTGCCCTGCCCACCGGCATGAGGCAAGGCGAGCGCAAGGCCACTAAAAAAATATATAGACAAATGGGATTATTATCCGGTAAAACCGCAATCGTGACCGGTGCTGCCCGCGGCATCGGTAAGGCCATCGCCTTGAAGTTTGCACAGGAAGGCTGCAACGTGGCTTTCACTGACCTCGTTATCGATGAAAACGGCGAGGCTACCCGTCAGGAAATCGAAGCACTCGGCGTGAAGTGCAAGGCTTACGCCTCGAACGCTGCCAACTTTGCCGAAACCGAAGAAGTGGTGAAGCAGATACACGCAGACTTCGGTTCCATCGACATTCTGGTCAACAACGCCGGCATCACCAAGGACGGTCTCATGATGCGCATGACTGAGGCACAGTGGGATGCCGTGATTGCCGTCAACCTCAAGTCGGCCTTCAACTTCATCCACGCCTGCACCCCCATCATGATGCGTCAGCGCGGCGGTTCCATCATCAATATGGCCAGCGTAGTGGGCGTACACGGCAACGCAGGTCAGAGTAACTACGCAGCCAGCAAGGCCGGACTCATTGCCCTGGCCAAGAGCGTGGCTCAGGAAATGGGCAGCCGCGGCATCCGTGCCAACGCTATCGCCCCCGGCTTCATCGAAACGGCCATGACCGCACAACTCAGCGAAGAAGTGCGCAAGGAATGGATGAAAGCCATACCCCTGCGTCGCGGCGGTAAGCCCGAGGACATTGCCGACGTAGCCACCTTCCTGGCCAGCGACATGTCGAGCTACATCAGCGGCCAGGTAATTCAGGTCGACGGCGGCATGAACATGTAATGCCCCGCCTGTAGCACACACCTCAGCCTCGCAGGCAACACACACGGCAAAGGTCATGACCCCGCCGCCCCGTGGCGGTGATGACCTTTGCCGTTTTCATGTGCCTGCTCACCCTCACACCGTGGCTGCCACGGGCAGCGCAAGCCATCGCACTATGGAAGTACTCTACGAAGACAACCACATCATCATCGTCAACAAAGCCCCGGGCGAAATCGTGCAGGGCGACAAAACAGGCGACGCCACCCTGGCCGATGCCGTCAAAGCCTACATCAAGCAAAAGTATGCCAAGCCGGGGCAGGTGTTTCTCGGCGTGGCCCATCGGCTCGACCGCCCCGTGAGCGGCGCCGTGGTCTTTGCACGCACCAGTAAGGCCCTGGCCCGCCTCAACGACATGTTTCGCGAGGGCTGCGTGCAGAAAACCTACCACGCCATTGTCTGCGCCCCGCCGCCCGCCCCGCAGGCCACCCTCACCCATTGGCTCACCCGCAACGAGCGGCAGAACAAAGCCTACGCCCATCAACGCGAAGTGGCAGGGGCCAAGAAGGCCGTGCTTGACTACTCCCTCATAGGCTGCAGCACGCGCTACTCCCTGCTGGCCGTGCAGCTGCACACGGGGCGCCACCACCAGATACGTTGCCAGTTGGCCGCCATAGGCTGCTGCATCAAGGGCGACCTCAAGTATGGCGCGCCGCGTTCGAACCCCGACGGTAGCATCTCGCTGCACGCCCGCCGCGTAGCCTTCGAGCATCCCGTAAGCCACCAGCCCATCAGCATCGAAGCCCCCTATCCCGAAAGCCAGCCACTGTGGCACCTCATGCAACCCCTTGACCACTGAACACCCACTGTGCCCCGTGGAGCCGAAGGGCGGGCAGGAAACCATCATGCCGTGAAAAAAAGAGCACATCAGGCGAAAGCATTCGTCCCACACGTGCCCGCTTTTTTTCACGGCATCTTGTTGTGACACACCCCGACTTTCCCGTGACATGAACGGATTCCTTGCGTTGCCCACGGCCGCGGACAACGTTGCCCACGGCCGCGGACAACGTTGCCCATGGCCGTGGACAACGTGGCCCATGGCCGTGGGCAACACAGCAGGCGGCATCGCGTGGCGGCAACCCATAGCCCCGTTATGGTCACCCCGCAAAACGGCTCGGCAAGGAGGGGTGGGAGAGGGGCAGATGGAGGGAGAAAATCAAAAAAAATCTTTTTTTAAGCCACATATAGGCAGTTTGTTGGCAAGAGTGATGTTTATTTTCTATTTTTGCTTATCAAATTGCGCCTTTGTCGTCAAGCAAGCGCACGAAGTTGCCATATACACTTTGAAAATCATGACTATAGGGATTATCAACGCCATGCACAAGGAGCATGAGCAGTTAGTGGCCCTGCTGCACGACGTGCACGAAACACCTTGCGGCCATCTGCGCTTTGTGGAGGGCCGTTTCGGTGCGCTGCATCTGGTGCTGGCCGAGAGCGGCATAGGCAAGGTGAACGCTGCTGTAGGCGCCGTGGAACTCCTACGCCGCTACGCTCCCGACGCCCTTGTCAACACGGGCGTGGCCGGCGGACTCGATGCCCAAATGGGCGTGATGCATGTGGTGGCCGGCCAGCGGGTGGCTTATCACGACGTGGACTGCGGCCCCGAGGCTGAGCACGGTCAGGTGCAGGGCTTGCCCCTCTACTTCGAGGCCGACGCCCAGCTGCTGCAAGCCGCCCTGCAAACGCAAACCGACACGCCCCTGCACAGCGGACTGATATGCAGCGGCGACCAGTTTATCACCGACAAAGCCGAACTGCACCGCATCAAGACGGCCTATCCCGAAGCCTTGGCCGTGGATATGGAGAGCGCCGCCATAGCACAGGTGTGCCACCTCTACGGCGTGCCCTTTCTGAGTTTCCGCATCATCAGCGACACGCCCGGCGCCGACAACCATTTCGACCAGTACCTCGACTTCTGGAGCACCATGGCCCACAAGTCGTTTGGCGTGACCCGCGCCCTGTTGCAGCACTTGGCCGCGATGGCCGAGGGCGCCGGCAGCACCGCCTCCAGCCTCTAAACACCTATATATATACTTGAAAAACCAAACCCAATGGACAAAATTCCAAGTTTCACCATCGATCACCTCCGACTGCTGCGCGGCGTGTATGTATCGCGCAAGGACGTGGTGGGCGGCGAAGTGGTGACCACCTTCGATGTGCGCATGAAAGCACCGAACCGCGAACCGGCATTGGGCCAGGGCGCGCTGCACACCATTGAGCACCTGGCTGCCACCTACCTGCGCAACGATGCCGAGTGGAAGGACCGCATCGTGTATTGGGGGCCGATGGGCTGCCTCACGGGCAACTACCTGCTCGTCAGGGGCGACTACGAGAGCCGCGACCTGCTGCCCGTGCTCATACGCACCTTTGAGTTCGTGGCCGGCTTCGAGGGCGAAGTGCCCGGCACCACACCCCGTGACTGCGGTAACTACCTGCTGCACGACCTGCCCATGGCGCGGTGGGAGAGCCGCAAATACCTGGACGAGGTGCTCCTGGTGGCTACCGACGAAAACCTGCATTATCCGCAATAAGAGAGAGCATAGAAAATCTGTTTAACCTGATAAGAAAAACGCATCAAACACATGAAGAGAACTACGCTTATGCTGGCGACCGCTGCCTTGGCGTTCGGCTTTTCCGGACAGGCACAGGCGCAGCAAAATGCCTTTGGGCTTGTGCAGCAGACGCTCAGCAATCCCGACAACGAACCGCGGCCCGTGTTCCCCGTGCCCACGGCGCGGCAGCTCAAGTGGAACCAGACGGAGTTTTATGCCTTCTTCCACTACGGCATGAACACCTACACCGGGCAGGAGTGGGGCTTTGGCAACGAGAACGTGAACCAATTTGCCCCCACGGGCAAGCCCAACCCCAAGCAGTGGCTTGAGGCCTGCAAGGCTGCCGGCATGAAGGGCGGCATTGCCGTGGTGAAGCACCACGACGGCTTCTGCCTCTGGCCCACCGAGACCACCGACCACAACGCCACGAAAAGCAGCAACCAGTATGCGGCCACGCTCAATATCCCCGCCGACTTTGCCAAGGCGGCTAAGGAGCTGGACATGAAGTATGGCTTCTACGTGTCGCCCTGGGACCGCAACAGCAAATACTACGGCAAGGACATCGAGGGCAAGTCGTATGTGCGCGACGTCTTCTTGAAGCAATGCTTCGAATTGGCGCATTACGGTGCCGACCAGTTTGAAATGTGGTTCGACGGAGCCAACGGCGGTAATGGCTGGTATGGCGGTGCCAACGAAACGCGCAAAGTGGACCAGAGCACCTACTACGATGTGCCCAACCTGCGCGACTCCGTGCATAAGTCGTGCCCCGAAATCATACTCTGGGGCGTGGGCGGCGAGGCCCGCTGGATAGGCAACGAGGCCGGCTGGGCAGGCGAAACCTGCTGGTCGTATGGCTCGGGCACCTCGGGCGACGAGAACGCCTGGAAGTGGAACGCCGGCGAGAGCGATGCCAAGGCCACCACGAGCGGATGGTTCTACCACGACGGCGAAGGCGTGAAGAGCGCCGCCACACTGTTCAAAATGTATCTGGAAACCGTGGGACGCAACGCCACGCTCATCCTCAACTTCCCGCCCAACAAAGCCGGCGTGCTGCCCGATCAGGACGTCACCGTGCTCCGCGAGTTAGGCAAAATGCTGCAGGCACGTCTCGGCACCGACAAGGCCCTCACCGCCACGGCGCAGGTGAGCGAACAGCGTGCCGACGGTCAGAGCCGCACCTATGCCGCCTCCAACCTGAACGACGGCAACATCGACACCTACTGGGCGCCCAACGACGGCCAGAAGCAGGCCACCATCACCCTGACGTGGAGTGAGCCCCAGACGCTCTATTACGTAGCCCTGCAAGAGTACATACAGCTCGGACAGCGCGTGAAGAGTTTCACCATCGAAACCAGCGCCAACGGTACTGATGGCTGGACACGACAGGGCGGCAACATCACTACCTCCACCATTGGCTACAAGCGCATCATCCCGCTCAACGGTAGCACGAGCGACAGCTATAAGAATCCTGTTACGGCCAAAGCCGTGCGCATCACCATCAACGATGCCAAGGACTGCCCCTGCCTGCACACCGTTTCCGTTTTCTAACCCACCACACCTAACTTGTATCTTTCTATGAAACTCAAACATATCGCTTGCATGGCCGCTTGGGCATTGCCCGCACTGCTGGCCGCGCAAACCAATGTCATCGATTTTGAGTCAGCCACAGGCTACAAGAGCCTCGGCGTGTACGACTCATGGGAAAACTCCCCCTTCCGCGCCGACGCCTCGGGCCAGCAGCGCCTGCAGGGCAACGTGGCCGTGACGGCAAACCCCTTCAAGGAAGTAGACGAACTGGCCGGCGAAACCAACGTGTCGGATAACGTGCTGGGCTTCCAGCGCTCCCGCTTCGCCAGCAACGTGTTCGGCGTGAGGGTGGACCTCAGCGAGCCCTTCGAACTCACCACCACGATGAAGTATGTGCACGTCATGATGCACCGCCCCAACACCGGCCGCGTGATGCTCGTGGGACTGGGCAAGCGCCAGGAATGGGACAACCAGTCGCCCGAGGTAGAGCAGTTCAATGAACTCTGCTCCACGCCCCTCATACAGGACAAGTGGTTCGACGCCGTGTTTGCCGTTAAGGGCGCTGGCGGCATCGACATACACAGCCTCGTCATCGTGCCCGACTGCGAACCCACACACGCCCTGGCCGAGGACTTCCTCGTGTATGTAGATAATATTGAGGTCAACAACGACCCCACGCCCCGCGTGCAGTATGGCTCGTACCCCATCAACTTCGATAAGAACGCCACGCTGTCGCGCACCGACCGCTTTACCAACTCCATTTTCTTCAACGGCCAGGTCCTCGGCATCAACCAGCAAAGCAACAAGCGCGGCTATCATGATCAACTGGCTTCAGCGTTCAGCGCAAAGGCTGGCGAAACCGTGACGATGAGCAGCTCTTACCACCCCGGTACGTGGATGCACAGTTACGTGTACCTTGACCGCCTCAGCGACGGTAAGTTCAACACCTCGCTCAACGACAACGGCACGCCCGCCGAAGGCAGCGACGTGATGGCCTACTCCTACTACCAGGGCAAGAACAGCAAGGGCGAGAGCATTAGCAACCAAGGCGGCAGCGTGCAGCCACCCTCCTTCACCGTGCCTGCCGACCTGCAGCCTGGCTACTACCGCCTGCGCTACAAGGTGGACTGGGACTGCATCGATGCTGGCGGTAACAGCGATCCCGGCAACCTGCTCATCTCCAACGGCGGCGTGATTGTGGACACCCGTCTCAATGTGCACGCTGACGAAGTGACCGTGTCGCGCGGACAGAACGCCGAGGGCACCAACGGCGAGATACTCAATGCCGACGGCTCGCAGTTCGAAACGCGCCGCATCCCCTACGGTGAGCCCTTCACTTTCAAGGTGCAGCCTGCCAACGGCTTCAAATTTTCGCACGTTGCAATACGCATGGGCTACAACCTCGACGGCGACAGCCTGGTGCACGAAACCCCGCAGTATCAAGACTTTGTCGTTCCCGCCTATGCCTTCAAGGACAACACCTGCACGATTCCTATAGTGCAAGGCGATGTGCGCATCACGCCCTACTTCCCGCAGGACAACGGCACGACCGAGGTGGGAGGCGAAGACTATCACATCTCCATGCCCGAGGGCGCCGTGGCACAGCAGCGTCAGCTCAAGTCCATCACCTTTACGAGTAGCTCCGACGGCACGCAGACCCTTGCACTCCCCGAGGAGGCGCAGGACTACGCCGTGCGCAACCTCATTCCGCAGATGGTACACTTTATTCCCGGCGAAGAGGTTACCACCACCGTCGACTACAACAACGGCAACGCCGGCATGCACCACTACCTTTATATAGACCTCAACCAGGACGGCCAGTTCAACGTGGAAATGAATGCCAACGGCACGCCCACCATGAATGGCGAACTCATTGCCTACACCTACCTGCTCGACAGCGGCTCGGGTGAAAGCGCCGTGGGACACAACAGTCTGGGCAAAATCATCAACGGACGTCCCGCCGCAGTGCCTGCCAACGCGCTGCCCACTTTTCGCGTGCCTGGCGGGCTTCCTGTCGGCGTCTACCGCGCCCGCTGGGTCACCGACTGGACGCGCACCCGCCCCGACACCACCGCCAACAACACAGGTGGCTACATTGTAGACTTCTACATCAACGTACACGGCCAAGCTTGTTCCCTTGACGTGCAGACCGAGAACGGGTCCGTGCACGGCGCTGGCACCACAGGTCTGTACAAGGGCTATGCTTTCAGGCAAGGCGGCCTCACGCTGCGACCCGTGCCTGCTGCCGACGGCTACGTGTGTCGCGAAATGGTGATACGCCACGGTCAGAACATCGACGGTGAGCAGTACATCCGCGGCAACCGCCAGTGGAACGAGTACACCGTGCCCGGCAATGCAACCTATGAAATGCCCGCCGACAGCCTCAACGGCAACGTCAGGGTGACGGCCATCTTCGAGCCCGACGGCACGAACGCCTACAAGCTCGTCTTCTCCGACGAATTCAACCAGCCCAACGGCTCCATGCCCTACCCCACCAAGTGGGAGCGCTCTGTGCGCGAGAACCCCACCTGGAAGCGTTTCATCGCCATGACCGAAACGGGACAGCAGGAAACGGGCTACATAGAGGACGGCGAACTCGTGCTGCGCTGCATCCCCAACACGCACGACGACGAGGTGTTCAACGGCCAAAAGGTGGCCATGATTAGCGGCGCCGTGCAGAGCAGCAACAAGTTCTCCTTCCTCTACGGCAAGGTAGAAGGCCGCCTGCGCACAATACCGTACTCGGGCAACTTCCCCGCCTTCTGGATGATGCCACAGGACAACAGCAAAGGCTGGCCCTACGCAGGTGAAATCGACATCTGGGAGCAGGTGAACACCCTGAACCGCGCCGACCAGACCATTCACACTGGCTGGGCCAACTCCACCGCCGACGGCGACAAGTGCCTCGGGCAGTCGAACAACCCGCCCAAGAGCCACATGCAGGACGGCGTGACCAACGGCACCTACCACACCTTCGGCTTGGAGTGGACCGAGGACTTGCTCACGTGGTACATCGACGGCACACAGGTGTTCAGCTACGCCCGCCTCAAGGACAACGACTACGCCATGAAAAACGGGCAGTGGCCTTACGACAAGCCCTTCTACATCATCCTCAACCAGAGCGTGGGTAACGGAGGCTATGCAGCCCTCCCCGACGTCAACCACAATTACCAGACCGTCTTCGACTGGGTACGCGTGTACCAGACCGACGAGCAGATAGCCACCGGCGTCAGCACCGCCGAAGCCGCCCAGCGCCTCGATTGGTATGTGGCTCCTGGCCAGCTCACCCTCGTAGCCCCGCAGGCCACGGAGGCCCTCCTCGTCGACGCACAGGGCCGCGTGCTGCTGAGCGGCCAGTTGCAGGGCAACAAGCGCGTGAGCCTCTCCAAGGGCGTCTACGTGCTCAACGGCCAACGCATCCTCGTGCCCTAAGCACCCCCTTGCCCCAGCCGCTGCCATGGTGCCGGCTGGGGCTTTGTGAAATAATAAGGAAAAACGAAATCGTTCGGAAAGTCAACGTATGGCTTTCCGAACGATTTCGTTAATCCAAAAGACCCAAGCGTGCTTGCTCACTTTGGCTTGGCGAGAAATAGTGATATAGGTAGACACATTGAGTATCCATTAGTAACCCTGACATTTCCTGCCCCTACCTGTCGAACTGGCTCTTCCGTTTGAGTAGCACCACCTGCACCTGTGGGTCGTGCAGCAAGGAGCGCTTCATGGGGTTGAGCAGAAAGAGGAATTGCGAGGTGTGGTGGCGTTTCATGCAAGCACACCCCGCACCACACGGCGGCAGCACCAGCCGCTACGGCCAGCATGCCGAGCAGGGGGCGAAGAGGGCGTTTGAGCGTTATCATGAGGCAAGGAGTTACATGTGAAACCTGAGGCCGAATGCCAGCGACAGGACCTCGCGCAAAGGTATGCTTTTATTCGTTACCTTGCTGATGAGATACATGTCGCACGTGCCTATTTCGTAGTAGCCCGTCACCGAGGAATGCAGCAGGCGCTTGCTGCGCGGAATGTGATACTCCGCCTCTTGCCCCAGAAACACGTGAATGCGCACCTTGGTGGAAAACCCGTAGTAGTTCTTGGGATATTTGGCCGGCTCGTTTTTCCAGAAGTCGTCGCCCGAGATGGTGTTGAAGGCCAGTCCCGTGGTGAGCGGGTGCAGCGTCCAGCGGCGGCTGATGCGCTTGAGCCAGGGCACGTAGCGCTGCTTGAGGGTGAAGGTGGCCTTGGCGCACTCGCTGTGGTAGCGCGGCACAAAGCCCACCAGGAGTTCCGTTTCGCAGTGGCCCTTGGCATAGTGCCATCCCAAGCCCGCGTTGAGCAGACCGATGCTGCCCGCAAATTGCAGCGTGTACTGCGAGGGAAGCAGCCGTTGCCAGCGGCTGATGTAGCGTTCGCGGTGACGGTCGTAGAAGGTGCGCTGAGGCTTAGGCTGCCTGGCTGTGGAGTCGGTGCAGGCCAGTTGCCGCGCGGCGCGGCGCACCGTGCTGTCGGCCACGAGCACAGGCCGTCCTTGCAGGTCGTAGACCACCAGCGTGTCGGCGGCCGTTTGTGCCTCCATGCACTGTGGCAGCCACACCAGGCACAGCGCGCCCAGCAGCAGGCGGCGTGCGGCGCGGGGCAGCCCCTTAGTAGTTAACCACTTCGTAGTCATAGCTTCCGTTGCTTAAGAGGTGAAACACAATGTACTGCCGCTTTTTGGCCGCCCCACATTCGTAATAAAGGATACCGTCGCCAAACCATTCGTTGACCTGCAACTTGTGCTCGTGGCCGCACATGCAGAAGGCGAGGCCGGGGTAGCGCCGTATTTCGTACTGAAAGAGTTCAGCCACGTTGTTGTTAAACTGGTCCGACGTGGGCTGCGCATGCATGGCCACCACGGTGCGCCGCACGGTGGCGGGCAGTGCCTCGCGGTCGGCCGTGATGAACCCGAAGTCGGGTATGGCCACCGAGTAGTCGTACTCGAAGGCGTTGCTGTTGAGGCAGAGAAAATGCGTGTCACCCGCGTTGAAGGCAAAGTTAGGTTCGCCAAAGATGTAGCGGAAGGTGTCAGCGCCCGTGCCGAGGCAGTCGTGGTTGCCGAGCAGTACCACGTAGGGCACGTGCAAGCGGTTCAGTATGTCGCGCTGCAGTTCAAACTCCTTGGTCATGCCGAAGTCAGAGATGTCGCCGCAGTGAATAACAAAGTCCACGTCGCTGCGTGCATTGATGGAGCGCACGGCGTCCTCCGTTTCGTCATACCAGCGTTGCGTGTCGCTTATCAGCACAAAGTGCACCTCGTCGCGCCCCTCGCATGAGGCGGTGATGCGCTCGGCGTTGCGGCGGTTGATGTCGTGTGCTCCGCTCACCCGTGTGTCGTAAGGATGGTAGTCAATCATGCTGCAACCTGCACACCAACACACGGTTACAGCGAAAACTAAGAAATGCTGTAGAGTTTTCATGGCTGCAAAGATAAGCATTTCCCTGTACCGTGCTTTGTTCTGGGAGTAACAGAAAAGCGGCGAAATGGCGTGAAAATGCCATCGACGGCCCACTTGCCTCCCCGTTCGCGTCCTCCGTTCTCCCGTCATGTGGTTCCCGTTCCCCCGTCCCGCTGCCGCGCCCGTTCAGCCCTGTGGATGCTCCTCCTGAATGCAAGCATCCTTGTCCTCTTTTTCCCATTTCCCGTGATTCGCCTTTTCCTCGGTAAAAATTATTGACAAATGAGAGTGCGCGAGCCGCCTGCTCGCCGAAGAGATCATAACGCCTGTGAACAACAGCCGTTTAGCTCCGTTTCAGTAAGGCGCGTAGCCGTTTCTGTCAGGCACATTTCCGTTCGCCGATGCCGCGTTGACATTTGCCACGCCGGCACGGCACGTCTGCCACGCCGGCACGGCACGTTTGCCACGCCGGCATGGCACGTCTGCCACGCCGGCGTGGCAAACCACTACGCGGCATGTCGTGACGGAAATCATAGGCGCCACAACGGATTTGTGCCTGCCCCTTACGGCTGGTGGGCTTAGGGGGCAACAAAGCAAGGGCTGCATCGCCGTGCAGAACGTGCGATGCAGCCCTTGGTTGTACGGGCAGCCTGTGCTCAGGCTTGCCGCGGGGCGATTAGCGGCGCAGGTTGGGGTTCTTCTCCACTTCGGTGTCGGGGTAGGGCACGTAGATGGAGTTGTCGCCGTCCCACTGGTTCTTGACCACCGTTACCTGCTCCTTCACCTGGATGCCGGGCACAATCTCCACGGGGAGGTTGGCCACGCGGTAGTCAAAGTTCTCCTTGAGGCGGTTCATGCGGAACTCGTCGGAGCGGCGGGTTACCATGGCGCACCAGTAGCCGGCCACTTCCCAGCCGTGTTCCCAGTAGGCAGCTTCGGCCAATTGATCGGCGGTGAGCGAAGCGATGGGCAGCGTGCCTACGCCGGGAATGCTGATGTTGTCGGCATCCTGACAAGCACGGGCATGCACTTTCCTCAGGCATTCGCGGGCCAGGGTGAGGTCGGTGGCACCAGAGCGGGCAGCGCTCTCGGCATACCACAGCAGCACCTCGGAGTAGCGAATGACGCGGTGGCGATGGCCGTTGGTCATGCCGCGGTAGTTGCGCTTGGTGTAGTCGTAGGGAGCGGCAATTTCGTTGCCGTTCTCGTCGGCGTTGGTGGTGAACACGCAGAACATGGGGTGGTTGGCGGCCACGATGGGTTTCATTTCGCCCTCAACCATTTCCTGTTCCCACCAGTCTACGGTGCGTGTGATGTTGCCGTCGCCGTCCTCAAAGGTCACTTTGGGAGCATAGACGGCGTCCTTGCGCGGTCCGTCGGGGTAGTTCTGCCAGAACTTGATTTCGCCCCAAGCGTCGCCCCATCCGCCGTCGCCGAGACCCTCGAAACGGCAGCACGAGGTGAGCTGCGAGTCGTGGCTCCAACTGCCGTTCACGGGTGAGTTGTCGATGCCCACCACGGTGGCCTTATTGTAGTTGTGGCCCATGGAGTACACCTGGTTCCACTCCGACTCGAGGAAGAAGCCGTAGTCGGCCTCCTTGTCGATGACGGCCTTAGCCTCGGCGGCAGCCTTGGCGTAGTACTCGGCACCGAGGTTGAGCGGGTAACCGGCCATCGACATGTAGACGGCGGCGAGAGTGGCCTGTGCAGCCTGCGAGGTGATGTAGATGTCGCAGCCGCTGTTGTGGCGAGGCGCCTTGTCGTAGGAGTCGGGCAGGGTGTTCTTGGCATCTTCGAGGTCCTGCACGATGAGTTTGTAGATGTCGTCGACACTGCTCAGCTGTGCATCCACGCCCGAAGCGTCGGTCTTGGTGATGAGGGGCA
Organism: Bacteroidales bacterium; assembly: GCA_004557185.1. Taxonomy (GTDB): domain Bacteria; phylum Bacteroidota; class Bacteroidia; order Bacteroidales; family Bacteroidaceae; genus Alloprevotella. The sequence continues at coordinate 7,901 of SFEP01000005.1, read as the reverse complement.
GGGGGCCGAATACGCGTACGAGGTAGTAGTAGCAGTAGGCGCGCCAGTATTTTGCCTGCCCGAGGGCGATGTTGATTTCCTCCTCAGAGGTCGGCGTCTGTGCGGCGCCGGCAATGATGAGGTTGGCAGCTTTGATGACACTGTAGTGAGCCGACCAGGCGTCGCGTACGCCTTTGTTGTCGCTCGATGCGCTGAAGGCGTCGAGTGCGGCGCAGGCTTGCTTGTTGGAGCCGGGGTTGGCGGTGATGTCGTCGCCCTGCCACTGGGGGTACATCATGTTGGTCCATCCCTGCGTGAGGTTCACCCGTTCGTAGAGGGCGTAGACGCTGCCATCGAGGGCGTCCTGCGAGATGAAGTAGTTTTCGGGTACCTGTTGCCCCTTCGGGTCTTCGGTCAGGAAGTCGTTACATGAAGTGGCCAGGCACGCGGCTGCCACGAAGCAGCCCAGTAATATCTTGCTTTTCATGATTTACTTGATTGTGTATGGTTGAAAATGCAGTAGGGTAGACTTTGGTGCGTGGTCAGAAGGTGAGACGTACGCCAAAGCAGAAGGTACGCGGGTTGGGGTAGGCACCCATGTCGATACCGTTGTCGATGTCGACGCTGTGGCCGCTGAACGAAGTGCCGGCGGGGTCGATGCCCTTGTAGCCCGAGATGGTGAAGAGGTTCTGCGCCGAAACAGAGAGGTGCACGTCGGCCACCTTGGTCTTGCTCTTGGGCAGGGTGTAGCCTATGCTGATGTTTTCGCAGCGGAGGTAGTTGGCATCTTCAATCCACTTCGAGGAGTTACCGTACGTCTTGTTCTCGGCACCCGGTGTGGGCATGTCGACGCCCACCTTGCTGAAGTAGCCCTTCTCGGTGACGAACATCGAGGCACCTACCATAGAGTTCATGGCGTAGCGCACGAGGTTGAGGCGCTGTGCGCCGAAGGCAGCGTTGAAGAAGACGTTGAAGTCCCAGTTCTTGTAAGAGAGCGAGTTGTTCCAGCCGAAGGTGAAGTCGGGGTTGGCGCAACCGAGCACCTGCTTGTCTTCAGCCTCGGGGTTGGCGGTGAGGGTGCCGTCGGCCTTGTAGTACATGTCTACGTACTGCCCAGCATCATTCTTCTGCAGTCCAGCCCACTTGTAGCCGTAGAAGGTACCGATGGCTTCGCCCTCCATCACCACGGTGCAGGGGTCAACGGTGCCCGGCGAGGGGCTTACGCCGTAGAGTCGGGGCTCCTGCGCGGTGAGTTTGGTGACTTCGTTCTTGATGTACGAGCCGTTGACCGACGAGGTCCATGCGAAGTCGCGTGTCTGGAAGATGCGTGCGGTGAGGGTAATGTCGACGCCCTTGTTGGTCACTTCGCCGGCGTTCACCCAGTAGCGTGTGCCGCCCAGGTAGTTGGGCGAGGTCTGCTGGAGGAGTGCGTCTGAGGTCTTCTTGAGGAAGTAGTCGATGCTCAGCTGCAGGCGGTTTTCGAAGAAGCCGAAGTCGAAGCCGAGGTCAAACTGCTTCACCTTTTCCCAAGTGAGGTCGGGGGTAGCGAGGCCGTTGGCCCAGTAGCCAGTGTAGTTCGTGCCCGTGCCGAAGTTGAAGGAGGTCGAACCCATGGCGCCCAGGGTGCTGTAAGGCGTGATGTCCTGGTTGCCGATGATGCCGTAGCTCAAGCGCACCTTGGCGTCGCTGAGCCATTTCACGTTCTTCATGAAGTCCTCCTGCTTGAGGTTCCATGCCACGGCGATTGAGGGGAAGTAGCCCCACTTGTCGTTGGTGAAGCGTGAGCTGCCGTCGGCGCGGAACGTACCTGTGAGCATGTAGCGGTCCTTGTAGTTATACATCACGCGGGCCACGGCCGAGAGGAGCGTCCACTTGCTGTAGGAGTTGGCGGCGTTGCGCGTTTTGGCGTTGGTCACATCCCAATAGCCCACTACCTCGTTGGCCAGGTTGTCGCCGCTGATGCTCATGTTGCGCGACTCTGAGGAGGTAGCCTCCCACACGGCGGTGGCGGTGAGGCCGTGTCCGTTCCAGTTGTGCTGGTAGGTGAGGTTGTTGGTAGTTTGCAGCATCATGCGGTAGGCGTCGCTGTTCGACATGCCGTTCGAGGTCATCACCTTGGTTGAGCTGAAGGAGTAGCCCTTGCGGTCGGAGTAGTCCACGCCGTTGGTGGTGGTAAAGGTGAGTCCGTCGATGATGTTAAACTTGAGGTCGATGTGTCCGCTGGCCACGCTGCGCTGCCGGTCGTTCATGTTGGCGGCGAGCATGCCGTAGGGGTTCTTCTGAATGTTGTTGTAGGGGTCTTGGTTATACACGCCCTTGTCATTCATCATCTCCATGGTGGGCGAGTAGTTGAGGCCCACCCAGATGGGGTTGCTCTGGTTCTGGTTGAAGCCCATGCCTTTGCCCTTGCTCTGCGAGAGGTTGACGTCGGCGGTGAGTTCGAGCCATTTGTAGAGGCGTGCGTGGAGGTTGGCCTTCACGGCGTAGCGCTGGAACTGTGTTTCCTCGATGACGCCTTGGTGTTTCATGTAGTTGCCCGACACATAGAACTGCATGTCCTCGTTACCCTTGGAGAGGGCGAGTTTGTAGTTCTGCTGCACGCCGGTGCGCAGAAGCTGGTCCATCCAGTCGATGCCGGGGTTGGTGCCGTTGAGGTAGGGGGCGAGGGCATCGGCCGACACGCCTTTGTAGTCCACGAGGGCCTGGGCATATTCGCGGGTGCTCATTACCTCGGGAATGTTGTAGGCGTTCGAGAAGCCAACGTTGGCGTCGAAGACCACCTGCGTCTGGCCGGCCTTACCGCTCTTGGTGGTGACGAGCACCACGCCGTTGGCACCGCGCGAACCGTAGATGGCGGTGCTCGATGCGTCCTTGAGCACCTGCATGCTCTGAATGTCCTCGGGGCTGATGCCGTCGAGGCCGCTCTCACGCACAATGCCGTCGACCACGTAGAGGGGGTCGTTGCTCTTGTTAATGGAGCTTGTGCCGCGTACACGTATCTTGAGGTCGCCGCCGGGCACGCCGCTCGACATCACCGAGATGCCGGCAATGCGGCCTTGCAGAGCGTCCTCAATGCGGGTGACGGGCTGGTCCTTGAACGACTTGTTGTCCATCACAGCCACCGAGCCTGCGAGGTCGGCCTTACGCACGGTGCCGTAACCAATGACTACGGCCTCGTTCAGGTCGGCCGTGGTGCTCTGCATGGTTACGTCAAGGCGGTTGCCACTCACCTTGAGTTCGCGGCGGGCATAGCCTATGCACGAGAAAACCACCGTTTGGCCTTTGGCTGCACGAATGCGGAACTGACCCTTGCCGTCGGTCACGGCGCGGGCGTTGGTGCCGCGCACGGCCACCGTTACGCCTTCCACGGGTTCGCCGTGCTGGTCAGTTACGCATCCCTGCACCTGGTCATTCTGCTGGTTGATTTCAGTGAGCGCAGCACTGGGGGTGAGGGAGGTGGCATGCAGAGCCTGGCTGGGAGCGGCCAGCATGCACAGACTCATCGTAAGAGGCAAAGCACCCAGCAGGCGCTTGTACCATAACGGGGCTTGAAAGCCCGCGGTCCGAATGTCGGGTTTCATAAGCGGAAAAGATTTAGATAAAGGTTAAGGATTGAGAGAATATGCCTGCCCCCGCTTGTCATGGACAGGCACGTTTTTCGTTACAAAATTATCGGTGCACAAAAAGTTGTGCTATGAATCACCACATTTTCTCACCTTTTTATGTTATTAAACATCTGAAATTCTCCTTTTCCCCGCCATCTATGCCCGTCAAAGCCCTCTTTCTGCATAAAAAAGCGGCAGGTGTGCATTTTGCCTATTCCTCGCCTTGCATTACCTTTGCACTTGTTATGAAAGATGTAGCAGCTCGCCACGCGTCCAGCCCTTGCTGGCAGTGCTCCCCGGCCCCTACATCCTCCACCACTCCTTTATATATATATATTGTATGTCATTATCCAAGTTTGAAAGCGAGGTGAAATACGTTTCCCTCAGCCAGGAGGAAGCCTACGCCCGCCTGTCCGACCTCAACAACCTGGCCGTGCTCAAGGAAAACTTTTCGCGCCCCGAAGTGCGGGAGCAGATAGCCGCGCAGGTGCCCGCCGACCAGATGGACAAGTTGCAGGAGTATGCCGACGCCCTGACCTTCGACACCGACACCGTGTACATAGCCTCGCCCATGGGGCAGGTGACGCTGCGCATTGTGGAGCGCGACGAGCCCAAGTGCCTCAAGTTTGCCTCAGAGGGCGCACCCGTGCAGCTCTACCTGTGGATACAACTGCTGCCCCTGAGCCCAGCGCAGAGCAAACTCAAGGTGACGGTGGGCGCCGAGGTCAACTTCTTCATGAAGGGCCTCGTGGCCAAACCCCTGCAGCAGGCAGCCGACGGACTGGCCAACATGCTCGCCGCCCTGCGCTGACAGAGGCCAGGCCCTGACACCTCCACCCAAGCCCCCACTTACCCCCAATCCCTAACCGCACGCCAAAATGAGCGATTTCACCTACGACAACCAGCCCGACGAAGCTCCCGACAGCGCCGCCAACGCACAGGCCGACACCACAGCACACTCCTCCTACAAGCCGCGCGAGGTGAAGGACAAGGACGGCAACCTGCAGCTCACGGGCATGTATCAACATTGGTTTCTTGACTATGCCTCGTACGTGATACTCGAACGTGCCGTGCCCCACCTGGGCGACGGCCTCAAACCCGTGCAGCGACGCATACTGCACTCCATGAAGCGACTCGACGACGGGCGCTATAACAAGGTGGCCAACATCGTGGGACACACCATGCAGTTCCACCCCCACGGCGACGCCTCCATTGGCGACGCACTGGTGCAGTTGGGCCAGAAGAACCTGCTCGTGGACTGCCAGGGAAACTGGGGTAACATCCTCACGGGCGACTCCGCCGCCGCCCCGCGTTACATCGAGGCCCGCCTCTCGAAGTTTGCCCTCGACGTGCTCTTCAACCCCAAAACCACCGAGTGGAAACTCTCCTACGACGGCCGCAACAAAGAGCCCGTGTCGCTCCCCGTCAAGTTCCCCCTGCTGCTGGCACAGGGTGCCGAGGGCATAGCCGTGGGCCTGTCGGCCAAAATTTTGCCGCACAACTTCGGCGAACTCTGCGACGCCGCCATCAGTTGCCTGCGCGGCGAGCCCTTCACGCTCTACCCCGACTTCCAGACGGGCGGCCTCATCGACGTGTCGCGCTACAACGACGGCATGCGAGGCGGAGCCGTGAAAGTGAGGGCGAAAATCGAGAAAATCGACAACAAAACGCTCGCCATACGCGAAATACCCTTCAGCAAAACCACAGCCTCGCTCATCGACAGCATTCTCAAGGCCAACGAAAAGGGGAAAATCAAAATACGCAAAGTCGACGACAACACCGCCGCCGAGGTCGAAATCCTCGTACACCTCACCCCCGGCACCTCCAGCGACAAGGCCATCGACGCCCTCTACGCCTTTACCGACTGCGAAATCTCCATCTCGCCCAACTGCTGCGTCATCGACGACAAGCGCCCCAAGTTCCTCGCCGTGAGCGACGTGCTGCGCCGCGCCGTCGACACCACGCAGGAACTCCTGCGCCGCGAACTCCTCATACGCCGCGCCGAACTCATGGAGAGCCTCCTCTTCGCCTCGCTCGAGCGCATCTTCATCGAGGAACGCATCTACAAGGACCGCCAGTTTGAGAACGCACCCCACATGGACGCCGCCATCGCCCACATCGACAGCCGCCTCGAGCCTTACAAGCCCACCTTCGTGCGGCCCATCACACGCGACGACATCCTCCGCCTCATGGAGATCAAGATGGCACGCATCCTCAAGTTCAACAAGGAAAAAGCCGACGAACTCATAGCACGCATGACCCAGGAGGTGGAGCGCATCGACCACGACCTCAAGCACATGGTCGACGTCACCATCAACTGGTTCACTATGATACGCGACAAATACGCCGCAGCCTATCCCCGTCGCACCGAGATACGCTCCTTCGACAACATCGTCGCCACCAAGGTCATTGAGGCCAACGAAAAACTCTACATCAACCGCGCCGAGGGCTTCATGGGCACAGGGCTGAAAAAGGATGAGTTCGTAGAGAACTGCTCACCCATCGACGACGTTATCATCTTCTACCGCGACGGCACCTACAAAATCACCCGTGTGCAGGACAAGGTCTTCATTGGCGAAACCGAACGCGCCAAGGCCGAGCATCGCAAAAAGGTGGAGATCATCCACATCGCCGTCTTCAAGCGCGGCGACACCCGCACCATCTACAACGTCGTCTACCGCGACGGCGCCACGGGCGACTGCTTCATCAAGCGCTTCAACGTGACCAGCGTCACCCACGACCGCGAGTACGACCTCACCACCGGCACGCCGGGAAGCCGCGTCATCTACTTCACCGCCAACCCCAACGGCGAGGCCGAAACCATCAAGGTCACCTTCAGGCCCAACCCCAAACTCAAGCGCATAGCCTTCGACAAAGACTTCGGCGAAATCCTTGTGAAAGGACGCCAGAGCCGCGGCAACCTGCTCACCCGCCTCGACGTGCACAAAATCACCCTCAAGGCACACGGCGCCTCCACACTCGGCGGACGCAAAGTGTGGTTCGACCACGACGTGCAGCGCCTCAACTACGACGAGCGCGGACAGTACCTCGGCGAGTTCCACACGGGCGACCTCGTGCTCGTTGTCCTCGCCAACGGCAACTTCTACACCACCACCTTCGACGTCAACAACCACTACGAAGCCACGGGCCTGCTGCGCGTCGAGAAGTTCGACGACAGCAAGGTGTGGACCGCCGCCCTCTTCGATGCCGACCAGCAGGGCTTTGCCTACCTCAAGCGCTTCACCCTGGAGCGCGCACAGCAAGCCCGCCCCCTCAACCTCATGGGCGACAACCCCGACTCGCGCCTCCTCCTGCTCACCGACACCCCCTATCCGCGGCTGCGCCTCACCTATGGCGGAGCCGACGCCGTGCGCGAACCCATCGAAGTCGACGCCGAGCAGTACATCGGCGTCAAGAGCTTCAAGGCCAAAGGCAAACGACTCACCACCTGCCAGGTGGCCGCCATCGACGAACTCGAGCCACTGCGCTTCCCTGCACCCACCGAGGCCGACGACACCTCTGCCACCGAGGCCGACGACGCCGCGCCCGACGCCGAACCCGTGGAGGGCAGCCTCTTCCCGCCCGGCGAACTTGAGGGATGAACCGCGCCTAAAAAATAACAAGGATTATTTTGCGGGTTTATAGAAATGCGTACCTTTGCCCTATCAACGCCCCTGCACCCGCGGGGCGAACCCTCCCATCTCCCTGCACATACTTTACTTCATTCATAACAATTCAAACAATCTACCATTATGGCTTACGTAATTAGCGACGACTGCATTGCATGCGGCACTTGCATCGACGAATGCCCCTCTGGCGCAATCTCCGAGGGCGAAAAGTATTCTATTGACCCCAACGTGTGCGTTGACTGCGGCACCTGCGCTGATGTGTGCCCCTCTGGCGCCATCTCTCCGGGCGAATAATACAAGCACCCACACACCAAGAGGCTGTGTCGTAACCCACATTTTTTACGGCACAGCCTCTTTTTCGTATCACATGGTGCGGGCACCCGGGGCAGCGGGCTGTTGTGCGGTTTTCCCCATTATCCAATACCCGTGAGGTAAACCGCAGCCCATGCGCCCCCGCCGCCATCAATGGGAGCCTGTCCACCCTTTGTGTCCTGTACCCTTATGTCCGGCCACCGTTCCTTTGAAGGCTGTCAGGCCCACGCCTTTCATGTGTGGCATCGGGGGGCTTGCACACGGGATGTCGTGGAACAAAAATCCCCAGCCGTGGGAACTTTCTTCCACGCCGTGGGAACTTTCTTCCACGGCATCCATTTTTGACGGGGCGGGTGACAGAAAAAAGGAGATGCTA
>SFEP01000004.1 GCA_004557185.1 Bacteroidales bacterium | reverse complement strand
CGCCTCCGTGTCCTATCGCTTTCACGACAAGAAAGACGAGCGGCAGAACGAGCGGCATTTCCAGTACACCTTCTACCTCATCATGCAGATGCTCGGCACCTACACCGTACTTGTGGAAAAGGAAACGAGCCAGGGCCGCATGGACTGCGTGATAGAAACGCCCGGCTACGTCTACATCTTCGAGTTCAAGCGTAACGGCAGTGCCGAGGCAGCGTTGCAGCAAATCGAGGAAAAAGGCTACGCCAACGAGTACGCCGCCGACCCGCGCCCCTTATATAAAATAGGCGTGAACTTCTCCACGCAGACGGGCACAGTCGAGGGCTTCTTGGTGTGCCCTCCAGCATTGTAGACAGCGGGCCCCCTCGTGGGCGGCTCCATGCTCATCATAGGCCCCGACCGTCTCTCTTCCCCCAAAACACACGCCCCGAGGGTGCCCACCGCCGCAGCTTCGGGGCGTGTGCTCCTTCATACCCGCCACACCCATTCATAACCCTCCGTTACATATATATGTCCGCCAGCATCCCCGCCTCGGCCCTACCTCGCCCTACGAATTAGGTGGGAGAGAAGAAAATATGTAGCAAAATATTTGCACGATTGTAAAACTTTTGCCGAAATTTGCAGACTGAGGGACTTTGGGCTGACGTACAAATATGTAAGCACATAAATAATCCCCAGCAGGACTCCCCGAGAAACACAATTTTTAATTCAATAATCAAAAAACATCACATGAAAAAGGTATTTTTTCTTTTTGCGTGGTTGCTTACTTGTGTATGCACCGTGCAAGTGAATGCCGGAAATGTAATTACCAGCATAGGTAGTAACATTACCGGCGTAAGCCAAATTACAGATGGCCATTATTACATTTTCAAGTCTGCCCAGTATGGTTTCCTTTACGAGAATGTGACGACTGGTCGCATCGATCCAGGTAATGGTGCTGTGGTAGGTGCCGGTGCGGCCTACATTTGGCAGGCACACGCCGAAGACGGCGGAAAGTTTTCGTTCTCGTCTGCTTCGGGTAAGTATTTCTCCACTCCGCTTGACGGCCAGGATGTGTACACTGTGAACGCATCGTCTGCAGCTAAAGACAAATTTGAGGTTTCTAAGGTTTCTGATACAGGTGCAGGTGCTGGTAAATGGAAACTTAAATCAAGCAATGCCAATATTTATTGGGACTGCCAATCAGCTCGTTTCGTGGGTTGGCGGGGTACTGGAACGAACTGCCAGTTTGAAATCATTCCTGTGGAAATACAGACAGCTCAAACGACTCCGGTGCAGCTCAGCGCGTTGCCTGATACTAAGACCACCACGGTTGCCACGGGTTATTACATGCTGAAACAGGTGAATACCAGCAAAACAACGGGTTGGTTCAAGGCCAATTCGTTGGAACCTGGCACTAATGTAGTGGTCAGTTCGGCTTCGCTTACTGCAAGCGATCCTAACATCGTCTACTACATCTGGTATGTGGAAAAGCAGAGTGACGGTAGCATAACCATTGCCAATGGCGGCAAAACCGCAGCATGGGCTGCGCCTTCTACTGGAGCTAAACCGCTCGTGGCTTATGGCAGCAAAGCTAACCTTTACCTGCATAGTGAAGCAGTAACACTGGGTGGTTACACAGCTACGGCGAACGAGGGGTCTTTTCTCTTGTCGGATGCAAACACTAACGCTCTCGTACATGAGTCTGGTGGCGTACTTGGTTCGTGGACTGATGCCAATCCCGCTTCTGTCTTTATGGTAGAATTTTATCCCATAGAGGAGAGCAATTTGACTAATGGCTGGATAGTAAATTATGTATATACACTCTCTGGCGCATCTTCTACCATGACGAAAACCGTGCCCGTTCTTGATGGTGCTATACCTTCGGCACCTGCTGCTGAATATCTGACGAACAATTCTCTGGATAAGGTGGATGCTATCAACTGCCACTGCGCTATCCGTGTAGCTTGTAGTGAAAACCTTCCGTTCGTGAAAACCACCAACGACAGCGACCCCAACTACTATGCTCTGCTGATGCACCAGAATACAAACAACGATGGCTTTGTCAAGTACTCTGCTCTTGACACACAGCTTACAGCAGATCATGCAACGGCCAATATTGGTAATTACGCTGAAAATTATGCCACACTCTTGAATGAAGATGGCTATTGGTGGTACTTCAAAGGCAATGTTCTCGACGGCTTCCAAATTTTCAACAAGGCTGCTGGCACGGAGAATAACCGCAAATTGGCTTACGGTACAGGAGGTTATCCCATCATCAAAGAAAACCCTGCTTCCTACACATGGAAACTTGCCAAGAGTACGCACGTTTACGCCAGTGCAAAGGACTGGACGTGCATAGGTCGTACCGACAATGGCAATTACATGAACCTGCAGGATGGTGCCGTGAAGTATTGGAGTGATGCCGACAATGGTTCTTCATTCAAGTTCTATACTCCGCTCGACATTGCTACGATGACAGCAGACGAGTTCAATCTCATGCAGAACTACCTCGGTGCCCCTGATGGTGCGCTGTTGGGTAGCCGATACGTAGAGCAGCATCGTGCCGAAATGGTAAGTGCCAAGGGGCAGAACGCCAATAATCTGGCTGCAGTTAAAACGCTCCGCGATCACAAAGAAGCTTACCAAGCAAGCCTTGATGCCAACGAAGTGAACGACGGTCTCGTTACGGGTAAATATTACCGTTTGTATAATGCAAACTATGGCAAATATCTCGCAGTTGATCCTAGTAACTCGAAACTGGTGGGCACACAACTCGAAGAGGGGCTGAAGAAGAACTATGGCAGCGTAATCTACATCGCTGAAAACGGCGATGCTTACACGCTGAGTGCACAGGGTAAATATTTCGGTTCTGTCGCTACAAGCCAGCAGGTGGCATTGAGCGATGCTGCTGTGAATTATACGATTCAGCATACTGGCGCACGTTTCGCCTTTAATGGAGCCAATGGTCAAACATATGGTTGTCTGCATACGGCAGCCAACGGCAGTGTAGTAGGTTGGGAAACAGGAGCTGTGGCAACCCATTGGTATGTAATGCCCGCCACCGACATCCAGGTAGCCCTGAATGAAGTAGACGGCGCTTACTACGGCACGCTCTACGTGCCCTTCGCCGTGAAGGTAGCAGATAGCGACGCCGCTTCGAAACTCTACACGGGCAGTGTTAATGCCGCGAAGGACGGTCTCGTCATGTCGAAGCAGGGCACCGTGCCCGCCGGCACGGGTATCGTGATAGCTTCGGACCACAACACCGCTACGCTCGACATCACAACCGCCACGGGTACGCTCGCCAGCGACCTGCAGGGCACCTACCGCACCATGACGGAGAACCTCAGCGAATACCTCTACCTTGGCAAGAGCAACACCGACGGCAACCTCGGCTTCTATGCCAATGGCACTGGCCTCACCTCGGTAGCCGCCAACAAGGCATTCTTGCCCAAGAGCCTCGTCAGCTCGCTCTCACTCCGCATGTTCTTCAACGACGACGTGACGGGCATCAGCGGCATTGAAACCGCTGGCGACAGCGCAGCACCCGTATTCGACCTCAGCGGCCGTCGCGTAGTGCGCACCGTGAAGGGCGGCGTTTACATCAGCAACGGCAAGAAGTTCATTGCCCGCTAACCATTAACCACATGTTCGGCCTGCCGCGCATCACTGCGGTGCGCGGCGAGGCCCGACCCTAATACGATACGACAATGAAAAAGCAATATATGCAACCCGCCACGCAGAGCTTCAAGCTTAGCGCAGGCTATCCCCTTGCCGTGAGCCTTAACGGTTCAACCATCGAAGTGGACAAGGACGACACCACCAATTCCGCTTTCTCCAACCGCGGCAGCTGGAGCGCCGAGAACTGGAGCGAAGGCGAAGAGTAAGACACGTACCGCGGCTACGGCCGCAAACATATCCAAAGCCAACACGGCGGTAACCCCACACAGGTTGCCGCCGTGTGGCATGAATGGGGCCGGTGACGGGAAAAAGGAGATGCTACGTAAAAAATTTTACGTCGTTCGTAAAAAAAATCACGTCGTTCGTAAAAAATTTTACGTAGCATCTATTTTTGGCGGGGCGGCGCGCCGTAAAAAGCGGGTAGCGGGCGTGAAAACTTGAAGCCGTGGGAACTTTCGTCCACGGCGGGGAAACTTTCTTCCACGGCTGGGGATTTTTCTTCCACGGCATCTATTTTGTGACGGGCGGCGCGCCGCAATGACGATATGCCGTGAAGCGGAGCACGCACTCCGTGAAGTGCAATTTTTCACCTCATCCATTCAGGGCGGGGTGGCTGAGGGACAGAACGGGGTGGGTACGTAAAAAAATAGGATGTTTTGCGCAGAAAAGTGTTGGTTGTGAAGAAATAAATATCTATCTTTGCAGTCCGAAAGTAGGAAACGTAAGATAACTGCTTTGTTTAGAGGCGCTTTTGTCTCACAGGTTAGTGATAACCACTCCGCCCCGCGGGTTGCAACATGTGGGCTACGGAACAAAAAACAATAAATTTTCATTCATAACATAAAACTGAAATGCCAGGATTATTAGGAAAAAAAATCGGAATGACATCCGTTTTCAGTGCCGAGGGTAAGAATGTACCATGCACTGTTATCGAAGTTGGTCCTTGTGTTGTTACGCAGATCAAGACTGTCGAAAAGGATGGCTACGCTGCTGTGCAGGTTGGTTTCCAGGATGCAAAGGAAAAGAACGTGACAGCTCCGCTGATGGGCCACTTTAAGAAGGCAGGCGTGACACCCAAGCGTCACTTGGCTGAGTTCAAAGGTTTTGACCATGAGCTGAACCTGGGCGACACTCTGACGGTAGAGCTCTTCAACGACTGCAAGTTTGTAGACGTAGTGGGCACCTCGAAGGGTAAGGGCTTCCAGGGCGTTGTGAAGCGTCACGGCTTCGGCGGTGTAGGTCAGAGCACCCACGGTCAGGACGACCGTCTGCGCAAGCCAGGTTCAATCGGCGCCTGCTCGTATCCCGCCAAAGTTTTCAAGGGTATGCGCATGGGTGGCCAGATGGGTGGCGACCGCGTGACGACGCAGAACCTGAGAGTGTTGAAAGTAATTCCCGAACACAACCTGCTCCTTATCAAGGGTTCTGTTCCCGGCTGCAAAGGTTCAATTGTAATTATCGAGAAGTAAGCAATGGAAGTTAGTGTATTGAATATCAAAGGTGAGGATACGGGCCGCAAGGTAACCCTTAACGACAGCGTATTCGGCATCGAGCCGAACGACCATGCCATTTATCTCGATGTGAAGCAGTATCTTGCTGCTCAGCGTCAGGGTACGGCAAAGTCGAAGGAGAGAAGTGAAATCAGCGGTTCGACGCGCAAGCTCGGCCGTCAGAAGGGTGGCGGCGGTGCCCGTCGCGGTGACATCAACTCGCCCGTGCTGGTGGGTGGTGCCCGTGTGTTCGGTCCCAAGCCCCGTGACTACCGCTTTAAGCTGAACAAGAAGGTGAAGGCTCTTGCCCGCCGCAGCGCTCTGTCCTACAAGGTGCAGGAAGGTGCTCTGGTGGTAGTGGAGGACTTCACGCTTGATACTCCCCGCACGAAGTCGTTCATCGAAATTGTGAACAATCTCAAGATTTCTGACAAAAAGGTGCTGATGGTGATGCCCGAAGCAAACAAAAACGTATATTTGTCTGCTCGCAACTTGCCTAACGCCAAGGTGGCTATCGCCAGCGACATCAACACGTATGGCGTGCTGAACGCCGGCGTGATGGTGGTTACTGAGAACGCCCTTCAGAACATCGAGACTGTCTTAACCAAGTAAAGAAGCGTAAGAGAAATGGCATTTATTATCAAACCTCTCATCACTGAGAAGACGAACAGCCTGAGCGACAAGCAGAACAAGTTTGGCTTTGTCGTTCGCCCCCAGGCCAACAAACTTCAGATTAAGGCAGAAGTGGAAGCATTGTACAACGTGACGGTAACGAGCGTTGACACGATGAACTACGCAGGCAAGAACAAGGCGCGCTACACGAAGGCCGGCCTGCTGCGCGGTCGCAGCAATGCTTTCAAGAAAGCCATCGTCACTGTAAAAGAGGGCGAGACCATCGATTTCTACAGCAATATCTAATTAAATAATGGCAGTACGTAAATTCAAGCCCACTACACCGGGGCAGAGACACAAGGTTATTGGTACGTTCGAAGAAATTACTGCATCCGTACCAGAGAAATCTCTCGTTTGCGGCAAGCGCTCAACAGGTGGCCGTAACAATGCCGGTAAGATGACGATGCGTTATCTCGGCGGCGGTCACAAGAGGAAGTTCCGCTTCATCGACTTCAAGCGTGAGAAAGACGGTGTACCCGCAGTCGTAAAGACGATAGAGTATGACCCGAACCGTTCGGCTCGCATCGCTCTCCTCTTCTACGCAGACGGTGAAAAGCGTTATATTATTGCTCCCAATGGATTGAAGGTGGGCGACCAGCTGATGAGCGGCGCCGAGGCAGCTCCCGAAGTGGGCAACGCCCTTCCGCTGCAGAACATCCCCGTGGGTACGGTGATTCACAACATCGAGCTCCGTCCGGGCCAAGGTGCACTGCTGGTTCGCTCGGCCGGTAACTTTGCACAGCTGACCTCGCGTGAGGGCAAGTATTGTGTGATTAAGCTCCCCTCGGGCGAAACCCGCCAGATACTGAGTGCTTGTAAGGCCACGGTGGGCAGTGTGGGTAACTCAGACCACGCACTTGAGAGTTCGGGTAAGGCCGGTCGCAGCCGCTGGTTGGGCCGCCGTCCGCACAACCGTGGTGTTGTGATGAACCCTGTGGATCACCCGATGGGTGGTGGTGAAGGCCGCCAGAGCGGTGGACACCCGCGTTCACGCAAAGGCTTGTATGCTAAGGGCTTGAAGACGAGAGCTCCGAAGAAGCAGTCGAGCAAATACATCATCGAAAGACGTAAAAAGTAACAAGCACTTAAACAAGAAGAATTTATGAGTCGTTCTCTTAAAAAAGGCCCGTACATCGCCGTTTCGCTTGAAAAGAAAGTTCTTGCCATGAACGAAAGCGGCAAGAAGAATGTCGTGAAGACATGGGCCCGCGCCTCAATGATATCGCCTGACTTTGTAGGCCATACGATTGCAGTGCACAACGGTAACAAATTCATCCCTGTTTACGTTACTGAAAACATGGTAGGTCACAAGCTCGGTGAGTTTGCACCCACGCGCAAGTTTGGCGGCCATGCCGGTAACAAGAAGAAGTAAGCAGGGCTTTCAATCCAAAAGCAACAATAAAGAAAACCAATAATGGGAGCAAGAAAAAAATTAGCGGCTGAAAAGAGAAAAGAAGCCCTGAAGACCCAGTATTTTGCCAAACTGCGCAATGTTCCCTCCTCACCCCGCAAAATGCGCTACGTGGTAGACATGGTACGCGGCATGGAGGTGAACCGTGCACTCGGCACGCTCAAGTTCTCGAAGAAGGCAGCCTCGCAGGATGTGGAAAAACTGCTGCGCTCGGCCATTGCCAACTGGGAACAGAAGAACAACCGCAAGGCTGAAGATGGCGAACTGTACATCACCAAAATCTTCGTGGACGAAGGCGTGACGCTCAAGCGCATGCGCCCCGCACCCCAGGGAAGAGGTTACAGAATTCGTAAACGTTCAAACCACGTGACAATTTTCGTGGGTACTAAAACTAATGATTGATTGAAATGGGACAGAAAGTAAATCCGATAAGCAACCGTCTGGGTATCATTCGCGGCTGGGATTCCAACTGGTTCGGAGGAAAGAACTTCGGTGACAATATCCTTGAGGATAGCAAAATCCGTAAGTACCTCCTCGCTCGCCTGGCAAAGCAGAGCGTTTCCCGCATCGTCATTGAGCGTACCCCGAAACTCATCACCATCACCATCTGCACCTCGCGTCCGGGCCTTATCATCGGTAAGGGCGGTCAGGAAGTTGACAAACTCAAGGAGGAACTGAAGAAGATCACCGACAAGGATGTTCAGATCAACATCTTCGAGGTGAAGAAGCCTGACCTCGACGCCAACATCGTGGGCAAGAGCATCGCTCGCCAGGTAGAAGGCAAAATCGCTTACCGCCGTGCTATCAAGATGGCTATCGCCAACGCCATGCGCATGGGTGCCGAGGGCATCAAGGTGCAAATCAGCGGCCGCCTGAACGGTGCCGAAATCGCACGCAGTGAAATGTTCAAGGAAGGCCGTACGCCCCTGCACACTCTCCGCGCCGATATCGACTACTGCCAGTGCGAAGCGCTGACGAAGGTGGGCCTGCTGGGCATCAAGGTGTGGATTTGCCGTGGTGAAGTGTATGGCAAGCGCGACTTGGCTCCTAACTTCGCCCAGGAGAAGGAAACCCGCGGCAACGGCAACTTTGGCGGTGGCCGTAAGTTCCGTAACAAGAGAAACAACAACCGCTAAACTGATTTCGACTTAGAAGTATTATGTTACAACCGAAAAGAACAAAATACAGAAGACCGCAAAAGGGCCGCTGCAAAGGCAACGCTCAGCGTGGCAACCAGCTCGCCTTTGGTAGTTTCGGCATCAAGAGCCTTGATACGCACTGGCTCACCGGTCGTCAGATTGAGGCTGCGCGTGTGGCCATGACCCGCTACATGCAGCGTGAGGGTCAGAGCTGGATTCGCATCTTCCCTGACAAACCCATCACGAAGAAGCCTGCCGATGTACGTATGGGTAAGGGTAAGGGTGACCCCGTAGGCTACGTGTTCCCCATTACCCCCGGACGCATCATTTTCGAGATTGAAGGCGTACCTTTCGAGGTGGCTAAGGAAGCCCTCCGTCTGGCCGCACAGAAACTCCCCGTGACCACTAAATTCGTTGTAAGACCCGACTACGACAAAAACGCTTGAACATGAAGATTGCAGAAATACGTCAAATACCGGCCGAAGAACTCGCTGAACGCATTCAGGCAGAAGAGGCCAGTTACAACCAGATGCTGCTCAACCACAGCGTCGCTCCTCTGGAAAACTCTGCTCAGATCAAGGCCGCACGTCGCACCATTGCACGAATGAAGACTGTGCTCAGAGAAATTGAACTTAACAAATAACATTGGTCCAGATGGAAGCTAGAAACTTAAGAAAAACAAGACAGGGTGTCGTGATTAGCAATAAGATGGACAAAACCATTGTTGTTGCAGCGAAGTTCAAAGAGAAACACCCGATTTACGGTAAATTTATCTCGAAGACGAAAAAGTACCACGCTCACGACGAGAAGAACGATTGCCATGTAGGCGACACCGTGCTCATCATGGAGACCCGCCCCCTGAGCAAAACGAAGCGTTGGAGAGTTGTTCAAATTGTAGAAAGAGCTAAATAATTATGATACAAGCAGAATCAAGATTGACAGTTGCCGACAACAGCGGCGCACGCGAGGCCCTCTGCATCCGTGTGCTCGGCGGCACGAAGCGCCGTTACGCTTCAGTCGGTGATGTGATTGTCGTTTCTGTAAAGAACGTCATCCCTTCGAGTGATATTAAGAAAGGTGCCGTATCTAAGGCTTTGATCGTACGTACGAAGAAGGAAATCCGTCGTGCTGACGGCTCCTACATTCGCTTTGATGACAACGCTTGCGTGTTGCTCAACAACGCCGGCGAACTCCGAGGCAGCCGTATCTTCGGCCCCGTGGCCCGCGAACTGCGCGCCGTGAATATGAAGGTCGTGTCTTTGGCACCTGAAGTACTTTAACAAGACAGCTATAACAGCAATGAGCAAACTACATATCAAAAGAGGCGACACCGTGTATGTAAACGCTGGCAACAACAAAGGTGCTACCGGTAAGGTCACCAAGGTGCTTGTTGACAAGCAGCGCGCCATCGTTGAAGGTGTTAATATGGTGTCAAAAAGCCAAAAACCCAATGCCAAGAACCCTCAGGGTGGCATCGTGAAGGTGGAGGCTCCCATTCACATTTCTAATCTGAACGTGGTGGACCCCAAAACGGGTAAGCCCACGCGTATCGGACGCCGACTCAACGACGACGGCAAACTGGTACGTTTCGCTAAAAAATCAGGAGAGGAGATCAAGTAATGAGTAATACAGCACAACTTAAGAAGGAGTATGCAGAGCGTATCGCCCCGGCTCTGATGAAGCAGTTCAACTATTCTTCTTCCATGCAGATTCCCGTGCTCAAGAAGATTGTCATCAATCAGGGCTTGGGTATGGCTACCGCCGACAAGAAAATCATCGACGTGGCTATCAACGAACTGACTGCCATCACCGGACAGAAGGCTGTGGCTACCGTGTCGCGCAAGGACGTGGCTAACTTCAAACTCCGTAAGAAAATGCCTATCGGCGTGATGGTAACGCTGCGCCGCGAACGCATGTACGAATTCCTTGAGAAACTCGTAAGAGTGGCTCTGCCCCGTATCCGCGACTTCAAGGGTATCGAAAGCAAGTTCGACGGACGTGGTAACTACACGCTCGGTATTCAGGAGCAGATCATCTTCCCTGAAATCAACATCGACACTATCGACCGCATCCTCGGTATGAACATCACGTTCGTTACCAGTGCGCCCACCGACGAAGAGGGCTACGCACTGCTCAAGGAGTTCGGTCTTCCTTTCAAGAACGCTCAAAACTAATTCGAAACTATGGCAAAAGAGTCAATGAAAGCACGCGAAGTGAAGCGTGCCAAGCTCGTTGCAAAGTATGCAGCCAAGCGTGCAGCACTCAAGGAGATTGTCAACAAGTCGAATGATCCCGTGGAGGCTTACGAGGCTGCCCGCAAACTCCAGAAGATCCCTCGCAACGCCAACCCCATCCGCCTGCACAACCGTTGCAAAATCACCGGCCGCCCCAAAGGCTACATCCGCCTCTTCGGTCTTTCGCGTATCCAGTTCCGCGAAATGGCTTCGCAGGGCCTGATTCCCGGCGTACGCAAGGCCAGCTGGTAAACCAGACGCGCTATTTCATTCCTTTATTATTTAATATTGTCGGGGGCGCCCCGATTAATTAAACAATCAAAACAATGACAGATCCTATAGCAGATTTCCTTACGCGTTTGCGTAATGCTATCCAGGCCAAGCACCGCGTGGTGGAAGTGCCTGCGTCGAACCTGAAGAAGGATATCACGAAAATCCTCTTCGACCAGGGTTATATCCTCAACTACCGCTTTGTGGAGGATGGCCCTCAGGGCACTATCAAGATTGCCCTTAAGTACAACCCCCAAACCAAGGTGAGCGCCATCAAGAGCCTGACGCGTGTGTCGAAGCCCGGTATGCGTAAGTACACCGGCTACCGCGAAATGCCCCGCGTCATCAACGGCCTCGGTATCGCTATCATCTCCACCTCGAAGGGCGTGATGACCAACAAGGCCGCCGCTGAACTCAAGATTGGTGGTGAAGTACTTTGCTACGTTTACTAATTTAGGAGGAACAAAATGTCTAGAATAGGTAAATTGCCGATTAACATCCCTGCAGGTGTAACCGTTACCCTGAAGGATAATGTAGTGTCCGTAAAAGGACCGAAGGGTGAGCTCAGCCAGGCTGTTGATCCTTCCATCATCGTCACAATCGAGAACAACGTCATCACTTTCTCCATCGACGAGGCCAACGACACCGTTGAGCAGAAGCAGAAGCAGGCCTTCCACGGCCTCTACCGCGCTCTGGTGAACAACATGGTTGTGGGCGTGTCGCAGGGTTACAAGAAAGAGATGGAACTCGTAGGTGTGGGTTACCGTGTGTCGAACCAGGGCAACCTCGTAGAGTTTGTGCTGGGTTACACGCACAGCATCTTTATCCAACTCCCCCCCGAAATCAAGGTTGAGACGAAGTCTGAAAGAAATAAAAACCCGTATATCTCCCTTGAGTCTGCCGACAAGCAGCTTCTGGGTCTTGTATGCGCTAAGATACGTTCTTTCCGCAAGCCTGAACCTTACAAAGGAAAGGGTATTCTCTATGTGGGCGAGCAGATCCGTCGTAAGTCTGGTAAGTCCGCTGGTGCTAAGTAATTTTAATGGCTTAAGATTATGACTACGAAAAAAGAACAAAGACGCATAAAAATCAAGTATCGGGTTCGCAATAAGATTACCGGAACTGCTGCACGTCCCCGTCTGAGCGTGTTCAGAAGCAACAAGCAGATCTACGCCCAGATCATCAACGATGAAACTGCTGCTACACTGGTAGCCGCTTCCTCACTCGGCCTGGAAGCCATGCCTAAGAAGGAACAGGCTGCCAAGGTAGGCGAGGCTGTGGCTCAGAAGGCACTGGCCGCCGGTATTACGCAGGTAGTGTTCGACCGTAACGGTTACCTCTATCACGGTCGTGTGAAAGAACTCGCTGAAGGTGCCCGCAAGGGAGGACTTAATTTCTAAAAGATTATGGCAAACAGAGTAAACGTAAATGCTGAAGAGTTAAAAGATAGACTGGTTGCTATCAATCGAGTTGTCAAAGTGACCAAGGGTGGACGTACCTTCACTTTCGCCGCTATTGTGGTAGTGGGCGACGGCAAAGGAGTCATCGGCTACGGTCTTGGTAAGGCTGGCGAAGTGACCGCAGCCATCGCCAAGGGTGTAGAGGCTGCCAAGAAGAACCTCGTGAAGGTGCCCCTGCTCAAGGGTACGGTGCCCCACGAACAGGCTGCCCGTTTCGGCGGTGCCGAAGTCCTCATCCTGCCTGCCTCTGAGGGTACCGGTGTAGTAGCCGGCGGTGCCATGCGTGCCGTGCTTGAGAGCGTAGGTGTGAAGGACGTGCTTGCCAAGAGCAAGGGCTCGTCGAACCCCCACAACCTTGTGAAGGCCACCATCCTGGCTTTGAGTGAAATGCGTGACGCACGCACTGTAGCACAGCAGCGTGGCGTTTCTTTGGAAAAAGTATTCAGAGGATAAAGACTTATGGCAACGATAAAGATTAAGCAAACGAAGAGCCGTATCGGTGCTCCCAAGGACCAGAAGCGCACACTCGATGCACTGGGCCTGAAGAAGATGAATCAGGTTGTCGAGAGAGAGGATACTCCTGTCGTAATGGGCATGGTTCGCAAAGTGCACCACTTAGTCACGGTAGTTGAATAATTAGAAACAAGAAGCTCTATGAAATTAAATACATTGAAGCCTGCCGCTGGTGCCACTCATTCAAGAAAGCGTATCGGTCGTGGTCCCGGTTCAGGAATGGGCGGTACGTCAACCCGCGGTCACAAGGGTGCTAAGCAGCGTTCGGGTTACAGCAAGAAGATCGGTTTCGAAGGTGGCCAGATGCCCCTCCAGCGCCGTCTTCCCAAATTCGGTTTCAAGAACATCAACCGTAAGGAATATCAGGCTGTCAACCTTTCTTCACTGCAGGCCTTGGCTGAAGCACAGTCACTGACCAAGATTGGCCTTGCCGAACTCGTAGCCGCTGGCCTGGCATCATCCAAGCAGTTGGTGAAGATTTTGGGCGTGGGCGAACTCAAAGCCCAGCTGACTGTCGAAGCTCATGCTTTCTCGAAGAGTGCAGAGGCAGCCATCGTAGCCGCCGGCGGCACCGCAACCAAACTCTAATCAAGTAATTTCGATGAAAAAAATAATCGAGACCATCAAGAACATCTGGAGAATTGAGGATTTGAGAGTTCGAATCCTCATCACTCTCCTCTTTGTTGCTATCTACCGCTTTGGCTCGTTCATTGTGCTTCCGGGCATCGACCCCGGACGCCTGGCCAAGTTGCAGGAGCAAACCAGCGAGGGACTCATGTCTCTGCTGAACATGTTCTCGGGTGGTGCCTTCTCAAACGCATCCATCTTTGCGTTGGGTATCATGCCCTACATCTCGGCATCGATCGTCATCCAGCTCCTTGCCATCGCTGTACCTTACTTTCAGAAGATGCAGCGCGAAGGTGAGAGCGGACGTCGCAAGATCAATCAGTACACCCGCTACCTGACAATAGCCATCCTGCTGTTCCAGGCACCCACGTATCTGATCAATCTCAAGGCGCAGACGGCAGGTTCAGGAGCCTTCCTCGTAGGCGACGGCTTCTGGTTCATGTTCTCCTCAACGGTCATTCTTGCCGCAGGCAGCATGTTCATACTGTGGCTTGGCGAGCGCATCACCGACAAGGGCATCGGCAACGGCGTGTCACTCATCATCATGATAGGTATCATCGCCCGCATGCCGACAGCCATCACCCAAGAGTTTGTCACCGCACTCAGCGGCGCCGAGGGAGGTGGACTCATCAAGTTCCTCTTTGAGATAGTCGCTCTGCTCTTCGTGATGGCCTTGGCTATTATGCTTGTAAAGGCAACGCGTAAGGTACCCGTTCAGTATGCCAAGCGTGTCGAGGGCAATCGTGCAGTAGGCGGAGCCCGCCAGTACATCCCCCTCAAGCTCTTTGCCGCCAACGTGATGCCCATCATCTTCGCACAGGCCATCATGTTCATCCCCCTCACGCTGGCACAAACAGTCAGCAAGGGCGGCGGCAGCTGGCTCATGACACAGTTCCTCGACCATACGAGCGTCATGTACAACGCAGTATTCGTCGTACTGATCATAGCATTCACCTACTTCTACACAGCCATCACGCTCAACCCCGTGCAGATGGCCGAAGATATGAAGCGTAACAACGGTTTCATCCCCGGCGTAAAGCCCGGCAAACCCACCGCCGACTATCTTGACAACGTGATGTCGCACATCATTCTTCCCGGCTCGCTCTTCATCGCCCTGATAGCCATCATGCCCGCCTTCGCAGGCATCTTCGGCGTCAAGCAGGAGTTCGCGCAGTTCTTCGGAGGAACCTCGCTGCTCATCCTCGTAGGTGTAGTGCTCGATACCCTGCAGCAGATTGAGAGCCACCTGCTGGTACGTCATTACGACGGCCTCCTCAATTCTGGACATGTACGTTCACGTTCTGCACAGGTTGCCGCCTATTAATTGAGTCTGGATGATATTCCTCAAAACCCAAGACGAGATAGAGCTGCTGCGCCAGGCCAACCTCTTGGTCAGCGCCACGCTCGCCGAAATCGCAAAAACAATTCAGCCGGGTGTCACAACCCGACAGTTAGACACCCTGGCTGAAACGTTCATACGCGACCACGGCGCCGAACCCACCTTCAAGGGTTTCCCCAACCCCTACGGTAGCCCGTTCCCCGCCTCCATCTGCACCTCCGTCAACCACGTAGTAGTGCACGGCATCCCCGATGATGAGCCCCTGCGCGACGGCGACATCGTGTCAGTCGACTGCGGCACACATCTCAACGGCTTCTGCGGCGACTCCTGTTACACCTTCTGTGTCGGCGAAGTCAAGCCCGAAGTCAGGGAACTCCTGCGCACCACCAAAGAGTCGCTCTACAAAGGCATCGAAGCCGCCATCACCGGCCACCGCCTCGGCGACATCGGCCACGCAGTGCAAACACACTGCGAAAACGCAGGATACGGCGTAGTGCGCGAGTTCGTAGGCCATGGCATAGGCCGCGACATGCACGAAGAGCCCCAAGTGCCCAACTACGGGCGCCAAGGCACAGGCAAAACCATCAAAAACGGCCTCTGCATAGCCATCGAGCCCATGATAACCTTGGGCACACACGAGTTGGCCATGCTGCCCGACCGCTGGGGAGTCGTCACACGCGACCACCAACCAGCAGCCCACTTCGAGCATACCATCGCCATACACCACGGCAAGGCAGACATACTCTCCTCGTTCAAGGAAATTGAAGAAATAGAAAGACAAAAACAATAAAATGGCAAAAGAAGCAGCAATCGAACAGGACGG
This sequence comes from Bacteroidales bacterium, assembly GCA_004557185.1. GTDB lineage: Bacteria > Bacteroidota > Bacteroidia > Bacteroidales > Bacteroidaceae > Alloprevotella. The sequence continues at coordinate 58,214 of SFEP01000004.1, read as the reverse complement.
AACCATCGTCGAGGCATTAAGCAATGCCATGTTCCGCGTAGAACTGGAAAACGGCCATCCCATCACAGCCCACATCTCAGGCAAGATGCGCATGCACTACATCAAAATCCTGCCCGGCGACAAAGTCAAGGTGGAAATGAGCCCGTACGACCTTTCAAAAGGAAGAATAGTGTTCAGATACAAATAAAAAGCAACATATGAAAACAAGAGCATCATTAAAAAAGCGCACGGCTGACTGCAAAATCGTACGTCGCAAAGGCCGCCTCTTTCTGATTAACAAGAAAAACCCCAAGTACAAACTCCGTCAGGGTTAAAACCACGTCCGAAAAAATCATTACAACTATATGGCAATAAGAATTGTTGGTGTAGACCTCCCTCAGAACAAACGGGGAGAAATCGCCTTGACCTACATTTATGGTATAGGTCGTAGTAGCTCGGCTAAGATTCTGGACAAGGCCGGCATTGACAGAGACATCAAGGTAAAGGACTGGACAGACGACCAGGCAGCCAAGATTCGTGAAATCATCGGTGCCGAGTTCAAGGTAGAGGGCGACCTCCGCTCCGAAATCCAGCTCAACATCAAGCGTCTCATGGACATCGGTTGCTACCGCGGTGTGCGCCACCGTCACGGCTTGCCCGTACGCGGACAGAGCACCAAGAACAATGCCCGTACACGCAAGGGCCGCAAAAAGACCGTTGCAAACAAGAAGAAAGCTACTAAATAATAAATAAATATGGCAAAGAAAACAGTTGCAGCCAAAAAGAGAAACGTGAAAGTCGACGCCATGGGCCAGCTCCACGTACACAGCTCTTTCAACAATATCATTGTCTCGCTTGCAAACAGCGAAGGTCAGATCATCTCTTGGTCATCAGCCGGTAAGATGGGCTTCCGCGGTTCCAAAAAGAACACCCCCTATGCAGCCCAGATGGCAGCACAGGACTGCGCCAAGGTAGCCTACGACCTCGGCCTGCGCAAGGTCAAGGCCTACGTCAAGGGTCCGGGCAACGGCCGCGAATCAGCCATCCGCGCCATCCACGGAGCAGGCATCGCCGTTACCGAAATCATCGACGTTACTCCGCTTCCCCACAACGGTTGCCGTCCTCCGAAGAGAAGAAGAGTATAATAACACTGAGTACCATCGCTAAATAAAGACAACACACAACATGGCAAGATATATAGGACCCAAGTCACGTATCGCCCGTAAGTTCGGCGAGGCTATCTTCGGTGCCGACAAGGTATTGGCAAAGCGCAATTTCCCTCCCGGCCAGCACGGTAACAACCGTCGTCGCAAAACCTCAGAATACGGCGTCATGCTCGCCGAGAAGCAAAAAGCCAAGTACACCTACGGCGTACTCGAAAAGCAGTTCCGCAACCTCTTCGACAAAGCAGCATCAGCCAGCGGCATTACCGGTGAGATCCTCCTCCAGAGCCTCGAATGCCGCCTCGACAACCTCGTCTTCCGCCTCGGCATCGCACCCACCCGTGCAGCAGCCCGTCAGCTTGTCAACCACAAGCACATCACCGTCGACGGCAAGGTAGTCAACATCGCCTCCTACAGCGTAAAGCCCGGTCAGGTCATCGCCGTTCGCGAAAAGTCCAAGTCCCTCGAAGTCATCGCCGACTCACTCGCAGGCTTCAACCACAGCAAGTATCCTTGGATTGAATGGGACGAAAACCTCAAGTGCGGCAAAATGTTGCACAAACCCGAACGCGCTGACATCCCCGAAAACATCAAGGAGCAGCTGATCGTCGAGTTGTACTCTAAAAACTAATTCCTAATCCCCTTCATTCATGGCGATATTAGCATTTCAAAAACCTGACAAGGTGATCATGTTGGAAAGCTCACCCAAGTTCGGAAAATTCGAATTCCGTCCCTTGGAGCCGGGCTTCGGTACGACCGTCGGAAATGCCTTGCGTCGCATCCTCCTCTCCTCACTCGAAGGCTACGCCATCAACACCATCAAAATCGAAGGTGTCGAACACGAGTTTGCCTCAGTGCCCGGAGTGCGCGAAGACGTCACCAACATTATCCTCAACTTGAAGCAAGTACGCTTCAAGCAGAAAGTAGAAGATTACGAAACCGAGAAGGCTACTATCACCATCTCTAACTCAACCGAGTTCAAAGCTGGCGATATCAGCAGATATCTCAATGGATTTGAAGTGTTAAATCCCGAATTAGTGATTTGTCACTTAGATTCAAAAGCCACGATGCAGATAACCATCTCCATCAACAAGGGCAGAGGCTACGTTCCAGCCGAGGAAAACCGCATCTTCTGCACCGACGTCAACGAGATAGCTATCGACTCCATTTACACCCCCATCCGTAACGTCATGTACGCCGTAGAACCCTTCCGCGTAGAGCAGAAGACCGACTACGACAAACTCGTACTTGAAGTCACCACGGACGGTTCCATACACCCGAAGGACGCACTCAAGGAAGCAGCCAAAATCCTCATCTACCACTTCATGCTCTTCTCCGACGAGAAGATCACCATGGAAGACAAGGCCGATGCCGACAACGAAGAGTTCGACGAAGAAGTACTCCACATGCGACAGCTCCTCAAAACCAAGCTCGTCGACATGAACCTCTCCGTGCGCGCACTCAACTGCCTCAAGGCTGCCGACGTCGAAACACTTGGCGAACTCGTACAGTTCAACAAGAACGACCTCCTCAAGTTCCGCAACTTCGGTAAGAAATCGCTCACTGAGCTTGATGATTTGCTCGAGAGTCTGAATCTGTCGTTTGGAACTGACATCTCTAAGTATAAATTAGATAAAGATTAATTTCTGAAATGAGACACAATAAGAAATTCAACCATCTGAGCCGTACTGCTTCTCACAGAGCCGCCATGCTCTCCAACATGGCATGCTCTCTGATCAAGCACAAAAGAATCACTACGACTCTCGCCAAGGCCAAGGCCCTCAAGAAGTACGTTGAGCCCCTCATCACCAAGAGCAAGGACGACACCATGAACTCCCGCCGCGTAGTCTTCAGCTACCTCCAGGACAAAGTCGCCGTCACCGAACTCTTCCGCGAAGTACGCAGCAAGGTGCTCGACCGTCCCGGTGGCTACACCCGCATCATCAAGACCGGTTTCCGCGCCAGCGACGCTTCCGACATGTGCTTCATCGAGCTCGTCGACTTCGATGAAAACATGGCCAAGACCAAGAAGAAGGCTACCCGCACACGCCGCAGCAAAAAGTCAGCTGCAGCCGAAGCCCCCGCAGCCAGCGAAGCCGTAGCCGAAGCTCCCGTAGCCGAAGCACCCGCCGCAGAGCAGGCAGCAGAGTAAATCGAGCAAACAATCCAGCCGGCCCACACTCCAAGGCCCGGCGGATTAAAAATACACCGGATATCGGCGGAGCCCCAGCGCTCCGTCCCATCCACACCAACACCAAGGGTGTGACATTGCCGCAAGCAGTGTCACACCCTTTCGTTTTCCACCGGCCAAGCCCATTGTGTAACCATCCGAAACAGACCGACTTTTACATGAGGTTTTTGCTTGTGAACTTTGCAGTAAAAAACGCCATGTTTAATTTGTAACCATCCGAAACAAGCCAGCTTGTTCGGATGGTTACGCCCATTGTTCCCCAGCGAGGCCAGGGCAAAAAATAACCCACCGTTAAAGGACGATGGGGCAGAACCGATTGTGTGCACACACGGAATAATCCTTATTGCGATTTGCCCCGCCAAAAATAGATGCTACGTAAAAAAGTTTACGTACGACGTGATATTTTTTACGTACGACGTGATTTTTTTTACGTACGACGTGAGTTTTTTTACGTAGCGCCCCGTTTCAACCCTCCGCCGCCCCGCCGGAAAAAGATGCCGTGGAAGATAGTTCCCACGGCGGGGTAACTTTCTTCCACGGCGTGGGAGGTTTTTCCCACGGCATCCTCTTTTTTACGGCTCTGATTGGCCATCATGAGAAGGCTGTCCGCTAAAAATGAATGGTATAAAAGTATGATGGGGGCTTACTTGGGTGGATGAAATTCATTTAAGCTTATAACCTGCATTTAAATGTCATTTCTTTAGCTCAAAACGGTTTACCGATCATCAGCAAAAAAATAACCCACCGTTAAAGGACGATGGGTTGGGACCTAATGTGTTCACAACGGAATAATCCTTATTGTGATTTGCAAGAAAATTGTGGCGAATACACATCATTGTCATATTTATGTTTGTGTTAGACAGATAGTGCTAGTTTTTCAAGGGCTGCGCGGGGTGATTTGTCAAACATTTTCTCTGCTTGGGCTTGTGCCGCTGGGGTGTGCGGGCGACTTTTCGTCTATTTCACGCATGGTGCGGCGGATGGCTGCGAAAAGTTCTACCACAACCAATAGATGCAAATGTGCGTGATGGATTTCTCTGTAAGTAAAAAATAATACATACATTTGCATTTGAACTTATCTGGGCTGAGCAAGACTCGCTTGCAAGGCTCGCCAAACCGCTCACACAGAACGATGCGTAAAACAGTTGGGTTTCACCCGACCTTTTCTCGCCATGGCATCGCTCAAAGCCTATCTGCTTTGACGCTGCTCATTTGGCTTAACGAAAAGGTTGGATACCTTGCGCCTCATTGGTTTAATCAGAGGTAAGTCCTGTTTACAAAGAATGCATTTCCTGTACGCTCTGTTTCTCCTACGCTGTCATCACAAGTTGTTTGACAAAGGGGGAAATTGAAACGCCATTACAGGCTTGTTGCAGCTGACAGCGAAAACTCTCCATGTTTTTTTGTAGATGAAAAAAAACCGACTCACTCACAATCACTGGCCCGCATTCGGAGGGTTGAAAGGGCCGCAATGAACTTCAATATGAAAAAACTTGTTCGTTTTGCCATGTTTTGCATGGTGCTCGTGGCCACTGCCGCCTTCGTTTCCTGCTCTGACGACGATGAAGCCAGCAGCGGAAGCCTTGTAGGTCGCTCATTCTCCTATAAGTACGTTGGAGTTGATGGCGATGGCAATCCCGAAGAGGATACCACAACGCTCACTTTCAAGTCGGAGACGCAATGTGAAGTCAACACAAGAGGCTATTGCTACATTTGGAGTGATGGTTACAAAAGGGAACACTGGAACGACACGTACACCTGCCGTTACAGCGTATCGGGAAAAAAGATCACGTTGCATAACTACCCTCTTTATGCTTGGGATGGTGACGCCGTGTTCGCTTATCACGGCAGTTACCTTGTCAATGAAGGCGGTGACGTTTATAAATAATCATGTCTATTCCCTTATGGGAGAGCCTCTGTGTGAGCTCTCCTCACCACCCAGTGCGTGCACGTGTGCTTACACCGCAGCGTGGTGCACATAGGGAATACCACAGTATCAGCAAAGCCCTGACCCCCTGACGGTCGGGGCTTTGTCTTTCTTTTATGGGTGTCTGGCAAAACGTTTTACCGGGCACCCTTTATTTTCAAACAAAAATAACCCACCGTATAGGTACGATGGGTTAGGAATGCCTGGACTTGTGGCGGGTGGAGCCTGTACGCACGGGGCGGGCATGGCAGGCTGGGAGTGGGAGGTGTTACTCGCCTGTGTAGTAGCGGATGAGGCGTTCGGTGGCGCGGCAGCATACGGGGCAGAAGTCGGGGGCTTCGTTCGTTTTCATGCGGCAGTCGGGGCAGGGTCGGTAGACGCCTTTTGAGGTGTAGCCCGCGCCTTCGTAGACGCCGAGGGGGTGCGCAGCGGCTTCGGCGGCAGGGGTGGGTATGGGTGTGGCGGCGGGGAGCATGTCGGCCCACTTGGTGCTGAAGTGGGTGAGGGTGGTGATGTTCTGCTCCCAGGGTTCGCGGCCGGGAATGTAGTAGGGCTCGTACATGTCGTCGTAGTAGTACTCGTCGGCCAGGCCGGCGAAGCTGTGGCCGAACTCGTGCACCACCACGGGGCGGAAGGAGCGGTGGCGGGCGGTGGTGAGCGTGTAACTGTTGTAGATGCCTCCTCCGCCGTAGTGAGGCGTGTTGGCCAGTATGATGATGTGCTCGTAGGGTATGCCGGCAAGGGCGTTGTGCAGGGTGCGCAGCCGCAGGGTGGTGAGGTAGCGCGCGGAGTAGAAGGTGTCGAAGTGCGAGGCGAGGGGTGTGTGCTTCCAGAGCCCTTGGCCGGGAATGCTCACGCCGCTCTGGGGCGAGGGCAGGGCTACGGCCACTACTTGGAAGCGGTCGGCGTAGCGCTTGTAGGGGGCGGAGGCGAAGAGGGCTTGGCAGGCGGCGATGGCGTGGGTATAGAAGGTGTCGGCCTCGGCCTCGGTGTAGCCCTCGGCCACAATGGCCACGTCGATGGGCTGGGGGTGGCTGGCGGCGTGCACCACGCGGTGAGGCGGCGGGGTGCTGGGCAGGTGGCGCAGGAGTATGTCGGTGGGGCATACGGTGTGGGTGAGGGTGGCCAGGGGCTTGCCTGTGAGGGCGTCGAGCGTGAGGGTTACCACGGCGGTGTCGCGTGGCATGGGCAGGAGCATGACGTGCTCAAAGGCCTTGGGCAGGCGGGTGGCCTCCTCGGTGCCCAGCCATTCCTGAAAGAGGGTGGAGAAGGAGTGGCAGTAGATGAGGCGCCCTGTGCGCTTGTCGTGCATGGCTATGCGGCCGTTGCCTTGCAGTGCGAGTGTGTCGAGGTGCGTGCGGCGGCCGGCCCAGTGGGGCAGCATGCAGAGCTCGTCGACGGCTATGTGCTGGGCGTGCACATCGCCCGAGAGGGAGTAGTCGATGCGCAGCGTGCTGTCGGCAAAGAAGGTGTGGAAGCTTGCCGTCTGCCCGTGAGCTGCGAGGGTCAGACAGGTGCAGGTCAGCAGCACCAGCAGGTGGTGGGGGCGGAGCAGGTGGCGGATGGTGAGGTGCGTGTGTGTCATGGTGTGGGGTGTGAGTGTGGGGTGGAACGTGGGGCGCAGGGAGTGGGGGTCACGGCTGGGGGTGTGTGGGCCAGGCTTGCAGCAGACGGGCTACGCCGCGGCTGATGCTGTGGAGGCCGAAGCGTGAGGGTTGCAGCTGGCTGGGTGGGAGATAGACGATGCTGGCGGCGTCGTCGGCCGCTTGGGGCTGGCTGCCGGGTGCCAGGGTGCAGAGGAAGAAGGCGTCGGCCGTGTGCACGGTGTGGCCGCTGAAGGGGTAGTCGTTGGGCAGGGAGAAGAGGTAGGTGCATTGTGCCAGTTCGGCGCCGAGTTCCTCGCGCACCTCGCGGCGCAGTCCCTCTTCCAGGCTTTCGCCGGGGTCGACGAAGCCGCCGGGGAGGTCGAGTGTGCCTGCGGCGGGCTGCCGTTGGCGCACGGTGCAGAGCAGTTGTCCGTGGGGCGTGACGATGACGGCCACCGTGGCTGCGGCCGCGTTGGGGTAGAAGGTGAAACCGCACGTGGCGCAACGCTTGCTGTGTGCGTCGTGCTCGTGAAACTGCGCTCCGCCGCAGTGCGGGCAGAACTTGAAGTCGGAGAGTGGGTGTGGGTGCTCCATATATATATATAAGGTGTGGAATGCCGCTGCCTGCGGTGGCATGCCGCGCGGTGCCGCCTGCGGCCGCAGGGCCTTTTTCTGCCACAAAGTTAGCATTGTAAACTGAAACGCCGCCTTGCCTGCGACCGAAAGCCTTTGGCCTGCTGCAGAATGCGTTTTCCCTTTATGCCAATCGCTCCATTTCCCGCCGCCCCATTTTCCCTCAGGGCACTCCTCTTCCGTCTGCATTTTCGCTTATATAAAAACGCCAAGGGGCCGCCGCATGGTTTGCGACAGCCCCTTGTGTGCGATGTAAGAGCGTGTGGCTCGGTGAGGGTCAGCGTGCTATGAACTTCTGTCCGCCACGCAGGTAGATGTGGCCACGCTGGGTGCGCAGCACGCGGCGTCCGCTGAGGTCGTAGGTGGGAGCGTCGGCTTGCTGCTGCAGGTTGACGTGGTCCACGCCTGTGGCTACCTGACCGCCTGCGATGGGGTGGAACGGCTGCTCTGCGGTGAACTTGTACTGTCCGCCGCTGGCCCAGTCGAGGCTCATGCGTACGAAGCGTAGCACGTAGTTGTTGGCGTTGTAGTAGCCGTCTTCTTCGTAGTAGACGCCGAGTGTGCCGTCGGGCAGTACGACTGCGGTGCTGTAGCCCGAGGCCCAGGGGCAGATGGTGCGCGGTTCGCCGAAGGTTTCACCCTCGTCGGTGCTGAGGCATATGCTCACGTTGCGGCGGGAGGAGGCGTTGGGCAGCGTTTCGAAGGCAATGTTCCAGGGGTTGCCGTCGAGTGTGGAGCACCACACCATGTATTCGCCGTCGCATGCTGTGCCGTTGATGCCCGAGGTGAATCGTGTTTCAGCAGGGTAGTGCCAGGTCTGTCCGTTGTCGCTCGTGACGTTGTGGTAGTTGTAGCCGTTGGCTCGCACGAAGATGGAGAGGTCTCCGTTGTTGCGTTCGAGGGTTTTGGGCTCGTCGGCTTTGGTGGTGCCGCTTGTGCCCGTCACGTGCCAGGATGCACCGCCGTCGTCGCTCATGAAGAAGTAGAAATTCTGCGAGTTGTCGGCCTCGCGGTTTACGAAGCTCGACACGAGCGTGCCGTCGCGCTTTTGCAGCGCAGCGCCTGAGCCTGAGAAGCCGCCCTTCCATGTGGGGTTGGGGCTGTCCACGCCGTAGAGGCTCTTGGTGTGGTCAACGGGGCTTGACCACGTTTCGCCGCCGTCGGTGCTGGTGATGGTTTTCCAGAGCTGGGGCTCGGCTGCCGTGCTGCTCCAGAATCCGTGGCCGTAGGTGCCGGCGCACGTCATGATGCCGATGATGTGGCCGTTGCGTCGGTCGGTCACGATGGAGGCGTCGCCGTGGCCGTAAGCACCGCCCAGTTCGGCCGTGCCGGCTACGCGGACAGGCTTCGTCCAGGAGCGTCCCTGGTCGTCGCTATACTGTGCTACGATGTACACTTGGTTGGGCAGGTCGCCGTTGTGCTGCAAGCGGTCGTCGGTGAGCACCACGAGGCGGTCTACCACGCTGCCGTCGTCCTTTGTTTTGCGTACGGTGGTGATGGCGGGGATGCGGTAGTAGCGTGAGCCGCAGTCGTAGGGCATGAGTGCAGCGCCTTCAGAGAGGAAGATGGTGACGGCGTAGTCGGGGTTGCCGTTGGCTTCGTCCACCTCGTTGCCGTTGATGGTGTAGCCCGTGACGATGGCGTCGACGGTGTGGCCTTCAGCGGCGTCGTCGGCGATGTCGTAGGCAATCCAGAGGTCCTGCGTGCCCGGCTCTATGTTCAGACTGCCCGTGATGGCGAAGTTACCCTCGGCATCCACTTGGGCTGCCTCTCCGAAGAGTACGCCGTTCTGCTCACGCCAGGGCATGAGGTTGTCGGCGTCGACAAAGAGTTCGCGGCTGTTGGTGGTGTAGTAAGCCTTCACGGCCTTCACGTCGGCCAGCTGGCTGGCCACCACCTTACCCTTGATGCCTTGCACGTTGACCGCGCCTGTGAGGCCTGTCACATTGAAGCGGGCCAGCACGATGGGCTGGTTCTTGTTGCCTATACCCGTGGTCACCTTGCCCTGCTTCACGCTGACGGCGGCCACCTTGGCCTGCGGTTCGGAGGTGTCAACGGCGTCGAACTTCCAAAGCGAGGCGTTGCCGGCAGCGGCATCCCAGCGCACAATCACGGCGCCGGCCTCCTGAGCGTGGAGCTCGGTGGCGTTGTCCTTGATGATGAAGTAGCCGTAGGCATCCTCTATGGTGTAGATGTAGTTGGCGGCATCGGCCTTGCCAAACTGTGTGGAGCCGCCTGTGCCAGCGCCGGCGGTGCCCATGTACACGCCGTTGTAGTTCTTGATGGTGAGTTTGCCGTCCTGTTCCCAGAAGCTCCAGACGCGGTCGGCCGAGAAGGCCTTGTCGCCGAAGCGAAGGCGGTCGGCCTCGGCGTCGTAGTACATCACCTTGCCCTGACAGTAGGCCTTGGTGGAGGCGTTGGTGATGTAGTACCAGTGCTCGTTGCCCTCGGTGCTGACGATGGGCTTCTCATACACGGCCTCTTTGAGCTTCACCTGGAAATTCTTGAGCATGACGCCTTTGCCGTTGGTGCCTTGCAGGGTGAATGTCACGCTGCTTTCGTTGCAAATGGTCACGGCGTGCGTTTGCTCGGTGTCGGAGGTGGTGTACACCTTGCCCTCGCTCGTTGAGAGCGTGAGTTTGTCGGTGTGGCCGGAGTTGACTATCTCGAAGGAGTAGGAGGCAATCCAGTAGCCGGCGGGAGCAGCCAGCGTGTAGGTGGCCGAGCCGCTCGAGCCCGACATGAGCACGGGCACCGTGCCGTTCCAGGTCATGTTGTTGGCGTTGCTGGTGAAGGTGAGCACGGGCTCCTCGTTGCTGCGCCACTCCTTGTTGTAGTTCTGGTTGGCGCTGCCGTTGCTGTTGTACATGTCGCCGTGGTCCTTATCCACCACGCGGTCCAGGTTCACATCGGCCTCCACGAGGTCCTCTTTGCACACCGTCACGGTGAAGTCGGTGAGCAGGAGTCCCTTGCCGTTGGTCCCCGACAGGGTGAAGGCCAAGGTGGCTTGGTTGTACTTCTGTGCCGAGATGAGCTGTACCTCTTGCGTAGAGGTGTAGGTGGTGTCGTTGAGCACCATGGTGAGCTCGGTGGTGTGGTTGTTGTTCGCCATCTTGAAGGCGTAATCCTTGATGACGTAGCCTGTGGGAGCTGTGAGTGTGTAGGTGGCGCCGCCTTGCACCGTACCCGTCATGAGGTCCACGTTGTCGCCCACCCACTCCATGTTGTTGGCGTTGCTTGTGAAGGTGAGTGCGGGCTCCTCGTTGCTGCGCCACTCCTTGTTGTAGCTCTGGTTAGCCTTTCCGTTGCTGTTGTAGAGGTTGCCGTGCGGCTTGTCGATGGTGTAGCTCACCTCGTCGGGCAGCACAATGGGCTCAGGAGCCTCGTTCAGCATGAACTGGCAGCCGGTGTCGGCGCGGTCGGTGCCTGTCTGTCCGTTGCTCCAGTTGTAGATGGCGTAGTTTTGCACGGCCTGCGTCTGGTTAAATTGCACCGTGCCGCTCGACACGATGTAGAGTCCCGGCGTGTTGGCGTAGCTCAGCGTCCATCCCTTTTCGGGCTGCGTGGCGGTGGTTTGCAGTTGCGTGTTGTAGTTGGCTACGGGCTTGATGTACGTGCCATATTCGCGGTTCACAATGTCGTAGGAGCCGTCGGTGCGCTTCACGAACTTCCACATCGATGTGGCCATCTCACCCGATGTGGTGAGGCCAGCGATGCCGGCTTCGGCACCCGTGGCGCTGACGTAGTAGGTGGGTGCACGCAGGGCGCGTATCTGGTACCACACGCTGCTCTCCTCGGTGCTGGCTACGGGTTGGTTCAGGGCTGCGTTCACGGCGGTGCTCATGGCGCTGACCAATTCGTTAGCCTTCGTTTCATCGACGTATGACTGGTCCAGTAACTCGTAAGCCTCCTCTGCTTTGGCGTTGAAGGCCTGCATGCCAGTTTCGCTATATTCGCCGATGCCATTGCCCACGGTTACCACCTGTCCGGCAGTCAGTGCCTGGCCGATGTGGTTGCGATTGTTGGCCTCAGTGACGCGCTGGTTAGCCATATCTTCCGAAATCGGGTGGAAAACTTCGTCAGGGAAATGGGTATTGATGGATGTCATGATTTGATATGCCATCTTCACGTAGCCCACACTGCTGAGGTAGTTCGTGCCCGTTAAGAGATAATCTTCGCGTGCTACGTTGTCGCTGCCGAGGAAAGGGGTGTAGCAGTCAATGTAACTCACCTGGTCGGGGCCGAGCTTCGAGAGATACTCGTTGAATGGGGCGATGCGGGTGGTGTTGGTGGTAGCGTTTTTCGTGGGGTGCAAGCCTATCACATAGATGTGCGCACTGGGAGCCTCGGCCATGATGGCCTCTACCACGCGTAGGTAGTTCAACTTCACGGTTTCAAGGTCGTCATTGCCCGTGACGTCAGAGGTGCCGGCATAGACCAGAATGGCCTTTGGTTCTACCTTGTCGACATGTGTATCTGCGAAGGTGGCTTCGACCATCTTTTTTGTGTTTTCAAGGCTCAGTCCGCCGTAGCTCCAGCCTGATCCACGGTTCTTGATGTTCTGGTTGCCGCAGAGTTCGTTCCATTCGCCGGCCTTCACTTCTTCATCGCCGAAGAAGAGGATGTCGTCGCTCTTGATGGGCAGGAGGCTGAAGTAGGTGGCTCGCATGCCGTGCGACCCGTCGAGTCCGCCGTTTTGCTGTGTATCGGCAGCGTTGCTGGGATAGACGGGTTGGGGGGTGCCCCAGTTTCCATCCAAGTACTGGCGAATGGCTTCGGTCCACTTCTGATAGGAAGCGGCGGTGAGGTGGAGTTTGTCATAACTCCATACGCCGCCCTCGGCCACGCCGCTCAGCAGGTCGTAGAGGTCTATATAGCTCAGCCACTCCTGGTTTGTTTCGTCCACAAAGGCCTTCACCAGGCGGTTGGTTTCGAGCCAGCGCGCAGCTTCGCGGTTCGAGGTGTTGTTTTTGAGGATGCTGTAGAGGTAAACCTGCGTTTCGGGGCTGCGCCTGTGTATGCGCTGCACCATGCTCTTCACGTAGGCCAGCACCTGCTTGGGCTCGAAGTTCAGGCCGTTGGTAGCGATGTCGTTGGTGCCAATCATCATGAAGAGTTTCTTCGGTTTGTTGATGAGGTAACTCTCCAGGTTCGCACTCTGCTCGGTAGAATAGGTGCCTGAGTTTCCGCGGTTCACAATGGGGAGCAAGTCCATGTCGCCACGAAACGTTTCGACCCAGGGGTGCATGTCGGTGATGCTGTTGCCCACGAAGACGATGCTGCCCTCAGCAGGCGGAATCACCTTGAACAAGTCGTACCGATGCTTACGGAACGGTTCGTCGGCCCACAGCAAACAGCTCACAAAGCATGCGAGCAATAAGAGTAAGGTCTTTTTCATAGTAAATAAAAAAATAGGAATTAAAAGGTGAATATGCTTTTCATGCCTTGCGTGTGGGCCGCGGCCGAACGCCTTTGTCGCCCTCTTGTCCGCTACCTGTGCAAGTTGCTGCAAAAATACGAACATCTCTGGTTTTTTACCAACATACAGGATTGGAAATGTGTACGTTTCCTACAAAAAGATAGCACAAAAACACGTGTAGGGAACGCTGCACGGGTGGATGAAAGAAAGGCGACGGTCAGAGGGACTACGATGCCCTTGCGGCGGGTGCCGTGCGAATTTTTACAAACGACGTGATGATTTTTACGCAGCCGTTTTCTCAACCCGTCGTCCCGAAAAAAACGGGCCGCCGTGGAAAAAAAAGACCCCGCCGTGGAAGAAAGTTCCCACAGCAGGGGAACTTTCTTCCACGGCATCTGTTTTCGGAGGGATGGCGGAGTGGTAAAACGGGGCGCTACGTAAAAAATATCACGTCGTACGTAAAAAATATCACGTCGTACGTAAACTTTTTTACGTAGCATCTATTTTTTGCGGGGTGCGGCCTACACAAAAATAGCGGCGTCCGGGTGGTGCAGGGTGGGGTGAGGGCTTTACACCCAAAGCATGACGATGAGTTGGGCTATGATGACGCGCAGGAACATGCAGAGCGGGTAGACCGTGGCGTAGGCCACCGAGGCTTTGTCGCCGGGCAGGGTGTCGTTGACGTAGCCCAGGGCAATGGGGTTGGCCATGGCGCCGCACAGCATGCCCGCCGTGGTGGCCAGACTCTTGCGGGCGAGGAGCACCGAGACAACGGCCATGATGATGACGGGCACCAGCGTGAAGAGCAGACCGATGCCAATCCACCAGAGTGCCTGCGGCTGCATGACGGTGTGCAGAAAGTCGCGCCCAGCGTCGAGCCCGAGGCAGGCCAGATACATGGAGAGGCCCAGCGAGCGCAGCATGAGGTTGGCGCTTGTGGTGGTGTAGGCCACCATGTGCAGGCGTGGCCCGAAGGCTCCGATGAAGATGCCCATGACGATGGGGCCGCCGGCCAGACCCAGCCGCAGGGGGTAGCTCATGCCCGGCACGAAGAAGGGGATGCTGCCCAGCAGCAGGCCGAGCACAATGCCTATGAAAATGGTCACCATGTTGGGCTCTTCGAGTTGCCGCACCACGTTGCCCAGTTCGTTGGCCACCTGCTTGATGCTTTGGGCCTCGCCCACCACGGTGACGCGGTCGCCCATGCGGAGCACGAGTCCGGGCGTGGCCACGAGCTGAATGCCGGCGCGCTGCACGCGGCTCACGTTGACGCCGTAGCGGTTGCGCAGTTGCAGCGAGCCGAGGTGCCGGCCGTTGATGCCCGGCCGGGTGATGAGGATGCGTTGCGACACGAGTTTTGAGTCGAGCGCGTTCCAGTCCACGTCCTTGCTGTTCCAGTTGGTGTTGTCGCGTTCGCCAAAGTAGATGGTGAGCTGCTGCAGCTGCTTTTGCTGCGTGATGACGAGTATGCGGTCGCCCTCGCAGAGCTGGGTGTCGGCTGTGGGCAGCAGCACTTTGCCCTCGCGCCAGAGGCGTGAGACGACGAACTTCGACTCGTCCATGCCGCTGATTTCGCCCAGTGTGTGGCCGAAGACGGCGGGGTTGCACACGCGGAAGGAGGCGATGAAGGCTTCGTCGGGCGTGGCGGCGTCGGTGGCCCGCTCGTGGCGCGAGAGCCAGCCTTTCACGAGAATGAGGGCCACGATGACGCCCACCATGCCCAGCGGATAGGTGACGGCGCAACTCAGCGCAGCGTCGCTGGCGGGCAGGCCCAGTTGCTTGAGGGTTTGCTGTGCCGCACCGAGTGCCGGCGTGTTGGTGGTGGCGCCGCAGAGCACGCCGAGCATGTCCTGCAGGGGCAGCATGTGGGTCCAGCCTGTGAGGAGCGCCATGAGCGTGCCCAGCAGCACCACGCCTATGGCCAGCAGGTTGAGGTGTGTGCCCCCTTGCCTGAAGGCGCTCATGAAGCCCGGGCCCACCTGCAGGCCGAGGGTGTAGACGAAGAGCACGAGGCCGAAGCTCTCGGCGTAGCTCAGCACGTCGGCATTGACCTGCAAGCCCAGTGCACCCGCCAGGATGCCGATGAAGAAGACGAAGGTGACGCCCAGGCTGATGCCCCGCAGGCGCATTTTACCCAAGGCGAGTCCGGTGGCGCATATCAGGCAGATGATGATGACGGCCTGCACCGCCGAGGGCGCAAACAGCACGTCGTGTAACCATGACATAGCGTAGGTGTGTTGTATTAGATGATTGCAAATGTAAGCATTATTCCGAAGCGAGCGCACCCGTGGCCAACCTTGTGCACGGCAGGAGGGCCGGAGGGCGGCGACGCCCGTGTCGCATCAAGGCGGCCATGTGTGGCAAAATGCTTGCTTCAAGGCGAAAGGAAGGTGCGCGTGGCAGGGAAGAAGGCTGTGGTGCGGGGCGAAAAGATATTTTCAACCCCCCAAGCCCGCATGCAGGGCGCTACCTGTGGTCAGCGCGGCTCGAAGCCTTCGATGAGGGGCATGAGCTGGCGGGCGGCCTCCCACATCACGATGCCTGCGGTGACGCTCACGTTGAGGGAGTGCTTGGTGCCGAACTGTGGTATTTCGATGGCGCCGTTGCAGGCATCCACCACGTCCTGCCGCACGCCCTTCACCTCGTGGCCCAGCACCAGGGCATAGGCTTGCGTGCTGCTGAAGCGGAAGTGGGGCAGCATGACGCTCTGCTCCACCTGCTCTACGGCCCACACGCTCACGCCCTCGCTCTGCAACTGGCGCACGGCGGTGAGCGTGTCGTCGAAGTAGCGCCACGCCACGCTGTCCTCGGCGCCGAGGGCCGTTTTGTGTATCTCGGGCGAGGGGGGCACGGCGGTGATGCCGCACATATACACGCCGCGCAGCCTGAAGGCATCGGCTGTGCGGAGCACACTGCCCACGTTGTGCAGCGAACGCACGTTGTCGAGCACAATGGTGAGGGGAATCTTGGAGGCTTGGCGGAAGGTGTCGGCGTCGATGCGCGCCAGGTCTTCAATCTGTAGTTTACGCATGGTGGGGTGGGGGTGAAACGGAGAAATGCCGCCGCGGGCAGAAGGAGGGCGCGGTGGCGGCGGGGCAAATTTAAGGATATTCCCCTTAAAACAAAAGTGGGTGGGCGGTGTTTCCTTGCTACGGCTATTTGCAAGGAACCCGATTTTTTTCCTATCTTTGTCGCGCCGAAACGCAAGCGCCCTCATAGTTCAATGGATAGAACACCGCTCTCCTAAAGCAGTGATCTGAGTTCGATTCTCAGTGGGGGTACCATTTTCCTCTATTCATGAAGGAGTGGCCGCTGTGCCACTGCGTTCTTTCCGTACAGGTCACACCCGCAAGCGTGTGGCCTTTGTTGTTGAATAGGGCGGTGGGTGCACCGCTCGGCAGGCTGTGGGGCGTGGCGGCTTTTCCAGCCTTTCGCCTGATGACCTACAAACACTCATACCCTTTTGCCTATGATTACGACACTTGCCATTCTGGTTGTGACGGCTCTGTGCTTTGCCTGGGGCCGTGTGCGTGCCGACCTTGTAGCCATTTGCTCGGCCCTCGGGCTGGTGCTGACGGGCGTGCTGACGCCTGAGGAGGCGCTGACGGGCTTTTCGAACCCGCTCGTGGTGATGATGGGCGGCCTCTTCATAGTGGGGGGCGGCATTTTCGGCACGGGACTGGCCAAACGTCTGGGCGAGGGCATCCTGGGCCTGGCAGGTGGTCGGGAAACGCGCATCTTTGTGCTGCTCATGCTCACCACTGCGCTGGTGGGAGCCTTTGTGAGCAACACGGGTACGGTGGCTCTCATGCTGCCCATCGTGGTGAGCCTGGCCCGCGGTGCGGGGCTGCCGCCTTCGCGCTTTCTCATGCCGCTGGCCTTTGCAGGGAGCATGGGCGGCATGCTCACGCTCATTGGTACGCCGCCCAACCTCATTGTGCGCGATGCCCTGGCCGCTGCGGGCTACGAGGCGCCCGGCTTCTTCTCGTTCACTCCCGTGGGACTGCTCTGCGTGGCGGTGGGCACGGCTGTGCTGCTGCCGCTGAGCCGCCGCTTTCTGGGCCGCCGCACACAGCAGGCCGAGGCGGCGCAGCACCGCGGGCCACGCAGCCTGGCGCGGGAGTATGGCATTGACGCCGACCTCGTGCTGCGGCGCATCGGGGCGGCCTCGCCCATGGTGGGCATGACGCTGCGCAGCCTCGCGCTGCAGGCCGACTACGGCGTGAACGTGATAGAGGTGCGACGCTGCAGTGCATCGCATGCCCCGGCCCTGCACGATGTGAGGCAGATAACGAACCCCGACACGCCGCTGCGGCCGGGCGATGTGCTCTATCTGCGGGGCGAAGAGGTGGCGGTGGCACGCCTTACGCACGACTACGCGCTGCAAGCCGCCAACACGGCTGCGCAGCCCTCGCTCGACTTTTTCCACCTCGGACTGGCTGAAGTGCTGCTGCCTGCCACCTCGTCGCTGGTGGGGCGCACCGTGGCCGAAACGGAGTTCCGCTCCACCTACGGCCTCTCGGTGCTGGGTGTGCGGCGCGGCGACACCTGCCACACCGAAGGGCTGGCGGGGCTGAGGCTGCGCCCCTCGGACATTGTGCTGGTGCAAGGCTCGTGGAAGCGGATGGCCGCTCTGGGCGAGCGCGACGGCAACGAATGGCTGGTGCTGGGGCAACCCGCGGCCCACGCAGCCCGCGTGACACTCGACTATAAGGCGCCGCTGGCTGCCCTCATCATGGTGCTCATGGTGGTGGTCATGGCCTTCGACTTCATACCCGTAGCCCCCGTTACCGCCGTGGTGCTGGCCGCTGTGGCCATGATATTCACAGGCTGTGTGCGCAGTGTGGAGGCGGCCTACAAAACCATCAACTGGGAGAGCCTCATACTCTTTGCCTCGATGCTGCCCATGGCCGTGGCGCTGGAGAAGACGGGGGCCGACGACCTCCTGTCGGAGGCGCTGGTGAAGGCTGTGGGCCACTACGGGCCTTATGCCCTGCTGGCCGCCGTGTATGTGGCTACGTCGTTGCTCACGTTCTTCATTTCGAACACGGTGACGGCGGTGCTCATGGCGCCCATAGCCTTGCAGGCTGCGGCGGCGCAGGGGGTGAGCGCGGTGCCCTTGCTGATGGCCGTGACGGTGGCCGCGAGCATGTGCTTTGCCTCGCCGTTCAGCACACCGCCCAACGCGCTGGTGATGTCGGCCGGCGGCTACACGCCTATGCAGTATCTGCAAGTGGGCTTGCCTTTGCAGTTGGCCCTTGGTGCAGTGATGCTCCTGGCCTTGCCCCTGCTCTTCCCCTTTTAGCTGAGGCCGACTGCCGGCAGAGGCCGGCTGCCGATGCGCTTGGCCGGCTTCTCCGTTTCGCTATGCGTGCAGCGTGTCTGTTTTCTCCACGTTTTCGCCGGTTTAGTTGGCACCCTCGTGCACCGTCATGCCTTGGCCGGGCATTTGGCCTGTGTATTTCACAAAGGCACGGCGGAAGGTGGAGACGCAGCCGAAGCCGCTCTTCTCGGCCACATGTTCGAGCTTGTATTCGGGATGCTCCTGCATCATGGGCAGACTGACGCGCTCGATGCGCAGTTGGTTGATGTAGTCGTAGAAGGTCTGGCCGCGCACCTGGCTCATGTATCGGCTCACATAGGTGCGGTTGGTGTTGAGGGCCTGCGCCACGTCGTAGAGGGTGATGCCTTTTTTCAGATAGAGCCGTTGCTCCTCCACCACACGCTCGACTACGCCCTTGGCCAGCAACGGACGGTTGGACAGGGGGACTGTTTCCTCTCTCGTGATGATGGGGTGGAAATTCCAACTGTATTTCAACACCATGAGCCACAGAATGATGGTGCTGATGTAATAGAGTATGTCGGTCAGCATGTCGGCATAGAGCGAGGTGAAGAGCCACAGCAACTGGCTGACAATGGCAAAGAAGAAGACGGGACGCAGCCAGCTGATGTCGATGGTGTCGATCTCGGAGAAATTGTTCCGCACGTAGCGAAGGTACTTGCGGGACCGCACATAGCCGATGAGGACCACGGCCCAGCCGTAGCACCACAGAAACAGGGCGAAGGCATCCATAATTTCCTCTCTGCGGAAGAGGGCGTAGGCCACGGTGAAAAGGAAAAAGGGCAGCGCCAGCAGAAGGAGCTTGCGCAGTGTCGTCCAACCCGGCATGGTCACCTCGAACACAAACACGGTGTAGGTGATGGCCGACCACCCGTCGATGAGCAGAATCCAGTTAAGCACGTCGGAGACATACCTGCCGGGAAACGTGATGACCAGGTCCTTGACGGTCGACACGGCCCAAATGGCGAGAATGATGCCCAGCACCGTCTGGAAGCGTGTCCGATTCTTGCGGAAGAAGAGAATGTGTAGGGAAAAGATGGTATAGAAGGCCGTGCTCAAGCCTATCAGGAACGATAGCAGGTTGGTGAGGCCGTACGGTTCAGTCATGGCAGTTCTGTGTATAAAGGGGCTGATGGATTGCTGCTTGCTTGAAAAATAAAAGTAGTGCAAAGGTTATATTTTTTATGAGAAAGATGTCCCTGTGTGTCGATTTTTTTTTCGATGCTCAGCGTGTGGCTGACCGCATTTCGCTGTAAAGGATGGATGCCTGAAGTGTGGGGCACGCTTTCTCGCCACGCATTCCACTCAGGGTGAAAAGTGAAAAAGCTGCAGCCTTTCATTTTGCTCTCCTCTCGCCTTTCACTACCTTTTGATAAGGTAGGATGCGGCCCGGGATAGCAAAGTGAAAAAGCTGCAGCCTTTCATTTTGCTCTCCTCTCGCCTTTCACTACCTTTTGATAAGGTTGGATGCGGCTCGGGATAGCAAAGTGAAAATGCTGCGCCTCTTCCTTTGCTCTCCTCTCGCCTTTCACTACCTTTGCCTCGTCTTGCAGCCGTCCGCCTGGTTGGTTGTAATATACCGGATAATGCATTTCACACGTTTTTCCCCCTTAGGGCTTTGCTTGCTGCTGTGCCTGTTTGCCGTCCTGCCGCTCCGTGCGCAGCAGGACCCTGCCTTTGTGCACTACTGGCTGATGGAACCGCAGTTCAACCCCGCCACCGTGGGCCGCGCTCCCGAACTCACCATCAACGCCGCGGTGCAGACGCATGCGGCAGGCTACGACGACGGCGGCAGCACCATCTATGCGGGCGCCGACATGGCTTTCCGTCTGGGCAAATCGCGGCACGGCGTAGGCGTCACGTTTATGAACGACGCCTTCGGCCTCTTCTCGCACAAGCGCTTTGCCCTGCAATACGCCTACCACTTCAAGTTGTGGGGCGGCCAACTGAGCATCGGCGCGCAGGCCGACATGCTCAACGAGAGCATCACAGGCTCGAAGGCCGACCTCGGCGAGGCCAACGACCCCGCCTTTCCCACCACCGACCTCAGCGGGTCGAAGTTCGACCTCAGCGCCGGCATCTACTACCACCACAAGTCGTGGTACGTGGGTCTGGCCAGCCAGCACCTCACCGCACCCACCGTTATGCTGGGCGAAACGAACCAGTTTTCGGTAAAACGTCTGTATAATTTAACGGCTGGATACAATATAAGGACGAAAAGCCCGTTTTTCACAATATCGCCCACCATGTTGCTGCGCTACGACGGCAGCGCCTTCCGTGCCGACATCACGGCGCGTTTGCAGTACCAGCATGAGAAGAAGCGCCTCTACGGCGGTGTGAACTATGCGCCGCAGCACAGCGTAGCCCTCTTTGTGGGCGGCATGTTCCACGGCGTGGACCTCAGCTACTCCTACGAGGCCAACACCTCGGGCATGGGTTTCGGCGCGGGGCAACATGAGGTGACACTCGGCTACCGCCTCGAGCTCAACCTGGGCAAAAAAGGCCGCAACCTGCACCGCAGCGTGCGCTACCTGTAAGCGCCCCTCCACTCCATATATATATAATAAAAGGAAAGGGGCGTGAAAACCCTCGCCGCGCAGCAACCTACAGAACCCAACCAGCACAAAACCAAGAACACATCCTTGCATTCCGACATGAAACATTTCCTCTCAGCACTCTTTATGTCCCTCACAGCCGCCCTGCTGCTGCACTCCTGCATGGGCAGCAGCCGTGCCATGCAAAACGGTGGCGAGGTGACGGGGCAGCGCGCCGCAGCCTTCACCGAGCCCGCACCCTACGGCATGATAGAGGTGAAACGCGGATACCTGAAGGTGGGCATCGAAAACACCGACTCGCTCTGGGGCACCAACGCTCCCACACGCGACATCTCGGTCGACGGCTTCTGGATGGACCAGTCGGAGGTGACCAACTCCATGTACCGCCAGTTTGTGGAGTGGGTGCGCGACTCCATCATACGCGAACGTTTGGCCGACCCCGCCTACGGGGGCGACGAAACCTTCAAGATTGAGGTCGACAAAAACGGCGACCCCGTCAAGCCACACCTCAACTGGGCCAAGCCCATACCCTGGCGCAAGCCCAACGAGGACCAGGAGCGCGCCATCAACAGCGTCTACGTCAACCACCCCATCGACGGCACACGCATGCTCGACACACGCCAGCTCATCTACCGCTACGAGGTGTTCAACTACGAAAAGGCCGCCTTGCGCAAATACCGCCTCAACCCCGAGGAGCGCTCGCTCAACACCGACCACCCCACCGACCCCGACGAGGTGGTGATGATTTCGAAGGACACCGCCTACGTTGACGATGCCGGCCGCATTGTGCGCCAAACCATTGAGCGCCCCCTCAGCAGCCTCTACGACTTCCTCGACACCTACATCGTGCCCATCTACCCCGACACCACGTGCTGGGTGAACGATTTCCCCAATGCCCACAACGAGCCTTACATGAAGCTCTACTTCTCCTCGCCCACCTACAACGACTATCCCGTGGTGGGCGTCACTTGGGAGCAGGCCGAAGCCTTCTGCGCCTGGCGCACCAACTTCCTCATGGCCGGCATGGGCCCGCAGGCCCGCTACATACAGCGCTACCGCCTGCCCACCGAGGTGGAGTGGGAGTATGCAGCCCGCGGCAAGGAGGGTAACCCCTATCCATGGCAAGGCATCGAGGCCAAGAGCCAGGAGGGATGCTTCTACGCCAACTTCAAGCCCGACCGAGGCAACTACACCGACGACGGTAACCTCATCACCTCGCGGGTGGGCATCTACGGCGCCAACTCCAACGGCCTCTTCGACATGGCAGGCAACGTGGCCGAGTGGACCAGCACCGTCTTCACCGAAGCCGGCGTGCAGGCCATGGCCGACATCAACCCACAACTCACCTACAACGCCGCCAAGGAAGACCCCTATGTGCTCAAACGTAAAAGCGTGCGCGGCGGCTCATGGAAGGACCCCATGAGCATGATACGCTCGGCGTGGCGCTCGTGGGAGTACCAGAACCAGCCCCGCTGCTACGTAGGCTTCCGCTGCGTCCGCTCCAAGGCCACCAACGCCAGCGCCGTCAACAGCACACGCCGCAAATAAGCATCCACGTCACACCCCTTATTTTTAGCCAAATATGTCAAGCAAGATAAACATCGTCGTTCGCCTGCAGCACTGGATGGACAGCGTGCCGGGGCAAACCTTCCTCAACTACGCCTACTCCTGGGGCGCCTCCATCGTCATACTCGGCGCCCTCTTCAAGCTCACCCACATTCCCGGCAGCAACTTCATGCTCTTCGTGGGTATGGGCACCGAGGTCGTGGTCTTCTTCCTCTCGGCCTTCGACCGTCCCTTCGACAAAACCGAAATAGGCAAGGAACTGCCGCACGACTATGAAACCGACGAGGAAATTGCTGCACGCCTCGGACTGACCGACGACGACGAAGCCGACGACGACGAAGCCGACACGCCTGCCGACACCACCCCCACACCCGTAGCCGGCGGCACACAGGGCGGCGGCACCATCATCATAGGCGGCCCCGTAGGCTCGCAGCCCGCACCCTCAACCCCCGCCCCCAGCCAGCCCGACCCCGTGCAAGCAGCCCGCGCAGCCATCGCCGCCGGCACGCCCGAAGGCGGCGAACCCTTCGAGGCCGAGGCCCAGCGCCTGGCAGCCATCATCCGCGCCGCCAACGACGAACTGCTGCGCCGCGCACAGGCCGTGCTCTCGCCCGAAATGGAGGAGGCCACGGGCAAATACATCGAGCAGTTGCGCACCCTGAGCGACACCTTCGCCAAAGTCGACGAGCAGAGCGCACGCCTGGCACACGACAGTCAGGAAATGGAAAACCTCAACCGCACGCTCACCGCCATCAACAAAACCTACGACCTCCACTTCAAGAGCATCAGTTGCCAGGTGGGCACCATCGACCAAATCAATGCGCAAACGCAGCGCCTGGCCGAGCAGATTGAAAAGCTCAACCACGTCTATGCCCGCATGATCGACGCCCTCACCGTCAACATGAACCGGCCCATGCCCCCGCAGCAGGACGCATGAGGGTGACTCCCGCCAGCCTCACGCTTTTCACCCCACACCCTAACTCACACACCCTTACCCTACGATGCCATCCACTGTAAAGAAACGCCCCGTTTCGCCGCGCCAGAAAATGATCAACCTGCTGTACATCGTACTGCTGGCGATGCTTGCGCTCAACGTGTCGAGCGATGTGCTCAAGGGTTTCACCCTGATAGGCGACAGCCTGCGCCGCACCATCGACAACGCTACCAAGGAAAACGAGGCTCTCTACGCCGACTTTAAGGAACAATACCAAGCCAACCCCGCCAAGGTCAAGCCCTGGTTCGACAAGGCCATGGCCGTCAAAGCCCTGAGCGACGACCTCTACCTCTTTGCCGACAGCATGCGCTGGGCCATAGCACGCGAGGCCGACGGAGCCGACGGCAACCCCGACAAACTCGACGACAAGGAAAACCTCGAAGCCGCCAGCCGCATCATGCTCGCCCCGCGCCGTGGACAGGGAAAGGCCCTCCTGCAGCGCATCGTGCACTTCCGCCAGGCCGTGCTCCAGCAGGTG
The DNA here is from genome assembly GCA_004557185.1 of Bacteroidales bacterium. Taxonomy (GTDB): domain Bacteria; phylum Bacteroidota; class Bacteroidia; order Bacteroidales; family Bacteroidaceae; genus Alloprevotella. The sequence goes on along the minus strand of SFEP01000004.1, from coordinate 34,382 downwards.
ACCGACCCACGCCAGCGAGCCATCATCGCCTCCAACCTCAGCACCGACGTGCCACGCACCGAGGACAACTACGGCAAGGACTGGACGCAATACATGTTCGAGGAAATGCCCGCCATAGCAGCCGTCACCATGCTCTCCAAGCTGCAGAGCGACGTGCGCAAGGCCGAGGGCGAGGTGCTCCACACCCTGCGCGCCAACATCGACCTCAAGGACATACGCGTCAACGAACTCAATGCCTACGTCTCGGCTGAGGCCACCACGCTCTATCCCGGCGAAACCTTCCGCTCGCGCATCTTCATGGCCGCCGTCGACACCACCCAGCGACCCGAAATCTACGTCAACGGCCGACGCATCGCCGCCGACGGACACTACAACTTCACCGCAGGCTCGCCCGGCGAATACAGCTTCAGCGGCTACATCCTCATGCAGAACGCCACGGGCGAAACCATGCGCCGACCCTTCACGCAGAAGTACAACGTCATCGCACCCCCGCAGGGAGCCACCGTGGCCGCCGACCTCATGAACGTGCTCTACGCCGGCTTCGACAACCCCATCAGCGTCTCCGCCTCAGGCATACCGCACGACAAAATTCACCTCACCATGAGCGGCGGCACCCTCACCGCCCGCGGCACGGGCAAATACGTGGCACGCCCCAGCAAGGTAGGCTCCCCCGTCACCTTCACCGTCACGGGCACCGTCAACGGCCGCACGCAAACCATGGGCTCCTACACCTTCCAGGTGCGCAAACTCCCCGACCCCAAAGCCTACCTCCGTGTGGGCGGCGAGCGCCATCCCGGCGGCCGCGTAGCCAAGGCCACCCTCCTCGCCTCGCCCGGACTGGCAGCCGCCATCGACGACGGACTGCTCAACATACCCTTCCGCGTCAACAGTTTTGAAACCGTCTTCGCCGACCGCATGGGCAACCTCCGTCCCGAACCCTCGGCCGGACCCGACTTTACCGAAAAGCAGCGCAACCTCATGCGCGAACTGCGCCGCGGCCAGCGTTTCTACATCTCCAACGTACGTGCCACCGGCCCTGACGGCATCACGCGCACCCTCAGCGGAGCCGTCGAGGTGATTGTCAACTGAAACTCCCACCACCCCCCATACACCAACCACATTCACCGCCTATGCGAACCCTATCCCGCCACATAGCCACAGCAAGCCTCCTGCTCCTCTGCCTGTGCGCCACCCTGCAAGCCGTAGCACAGCCGCCCAAGCGGCGAGCCGCAGCACAGGGCACCGAAGCCGCCAAAACACCCACGGCACGCCCTTCGGCCGCACGCCCCTTCCCCACCGCACAGGCCATGCCCGCCGATGCGGCATGGAGGCGCGACCTCTACCGCACACTCGACCTCACTCGCGAGGCCAACGCACCACTCTACTATCCCACCACACCCCACGACGGGCGTGAAAACCTCTTCACCTACCTCTTCCACCTCCTGCTACGCAAGCAAATCAAGGCTTACGACTACAAGCTCGACGGCAACGAGGACTTCAGCGAGAAAAATGTGGTAACCGCACGCGACATCATGGACCGCTACCAGATTTTCTACGAATCGAAGGACGACAAAGTGCGCGTCAACGACGCCGACCTACCCTCCGAGGAGGTGAAAGCCTACTTCATCAAGGAGTCAACCTACTACGACCAGCACACCGCCACCTTCCGCAAGCAGGTCACCGCCATCTGCCCCGTGCTCAAGCGCGGCGACAGCGACTTCGGCGGAGAGCTCGCCCAGTATCCCATGTTCTGGATACGCATGCAGGATGCCGCGCCCTACCTCGGCAAACTCATGCTCATGGGCTCCTCGCTCAACAACGCCTCCACCATGTCGGCCGACGACTTCTTCACCATGGGCCTTTACGAGGGCGAGGTCTACAAGGCCGTCAACCTGCAGGACCGACTCATTGCCAACTACTGCCCCGACGACGAGGCTGTGAAGAAGGAGCAGCAGCGCATCGAGCGTCAGCTCACCGACGTGCAGGAGCACACATGGGGTCGCGACAGCGCCTACTACGCCCGCTTGAGGGCCGACTCCCTGGCGCAGGCACAGGCCGACAGTCTGGCCGCCGCCGGCAAGGCATCGCGCACCGCACGCCGCACCACCACCGCACGCCGTCCCGCCACCACCTCGCGCCGCACCACGAGCGTGAGCAGCAAGTCAAAATCGACGGCACCCAAAACGAAAGCCGCCAAGCCCGCCAAAACGAAGGCCACCAAGCCCAGGTCAACGGGTAGCAGCGGTGGCGGCCTCAGCGTACGCCGCCAGCGTCACTAAGCACACCACATAGCCCCACGCGCCCCCTGCCATGCACAGCAGCATGACAGGGGGCGCGCGGCGTTCTGCATGGTGACCATCGCCAAGCCGGCCAACCCTCATCCCCTCGTATGCCCCCTTCAGCACGCCTCCCCTTCATGTTGCCCACGCACCGACGGCTTTTTTTACGGCATCCATTTTTGTCGCGACGGCGGAGAGGCAAAACGGGCTGCTACGTAAAAAAAATCACGTCGTACGTAAAAAAAATCACGTCGTACGTAAACTTTTTTACGTAGCATCTATTTCTGCCTACCTCTAAGCCCGGCAGAAGAGGGCGCATCATTAGGCACATCGCAAAGGGCGGAACGCGGTGGGCTGCGCAAGGCTTGCCCATAGTTAGGGGTGAGGTGCTCCATGGGGCATGGGCAGCCAGCGGCCCGCCCGAGCCCGGCAGGGCTACACACAACGCAAGGGGCGCACCGTTCGTCGCGGTGCGCCCCTTGGCGTAGGTTGGTGCAGGGGGGCTGGTGGTCAGCCCTTCCAGAGCCCGTGCAGGTTGCAGTAGGCGCGGGCGGCTATGGCCTCGGCCTCGGTGCAGAAGGTGGCTTCGGGTTTCTGCCCGGGCTGCAGGTGCTCGCGCATGATGCCCTCGGGGGTGAGCAGTTCTATCCACTCAATGTGATGCTCAAGGAGCATGGGGTGCAGCTGGCTGCCCACGGTCACTACGTAGCCACCCGTGGTGCGGCTGATTTGCGGCACGTGCTTTTCGTGCGCGGCATCGGTGGTGTTCTCCTGCAGGAGTTCCATGGGTTGCCCGCAGCACACGAGTTTGCCCGCGGCAGGATTGACGACTTCAACGATTTGGCCGCACACGGGGCAACGGTACATTTGGTTACGCTTGGTCATGATGATAGGTTTTTAGGTGTATAGAAAGTGTGTGAAAGTGTGGTGCAGGGACTGCAGCGCGCAGGGTGACGCAGGCCCTTACGTTTCAAAGTTAGGCGACCCGGCGCATTTTTGCCACTTACTTAATTTTATTTGTTGTTTTTCAACTTTTAGTAAACATCATGAGCATATGAAAGGCCGTCTGCACCCGAGGGGAAAGGAATGATGATAAAACGTAAACGTGCTGCCCCAGCAAGCGACGGTGTGTCATCATGGCCAATCTGCTTCGTTGCTATCGGCATTCGGACTTGGTCCAAACGTAAACGTGCTGCCCCAGCAAGCGTGGATGCGAATTGCATCCACCTCAAACCGGTCTTCGTGGCTTTGTGTTGCAGGCTGTGGGGTGAATGAAAAAGTCCGTACGGCGTGCGGTGAACTATCGTTTCCTTGCACTTCGTACGGACTTTCGTCAGTCTTTGGCATCAGCGTGTCTGGCGAAGCCTTGCTGTATGCGTTCCACCTCTTGGCGCGTGTGCTTCCAGCGTCGGTGCGACCACAGCCACAGGTGGGGCTGCTCGTTGATTTCCTTTTCGAGGCGTCGCATGAAGAGATCGGTAAACTCGTAGTCGGGGTGCTGGGCCATGCAGCGCGTGAGGCATTCGAATTGGCACACGTAGTAGCCGCGGCGGGGCCTCGTGATGTGCAGAAAGTAGGCGGCGGCGCCCACCTTCTTGCCGATGCGCTCTGCACCTGTGAAGACGGGCGTGTCCTGGTGTAGGAACGTCATCCAGTGGTGAATGTTCACGGGCTTCGGTCCCTGGTCGGCAATGAAGCCTACGAAGGTGCGTATGCCGTTGCGCTTGAGTGAGAGGATGCGGCGCAGGGCGTCGTTTTTGGCCACTGTGTCGGCTCCGAAGCGTGAGCGCATGCGGTAGAAGAGCCTGTCGGCCGTGGCGCTGTGGAGTGGGGTGTAGAGCTGCATGCAGTGGGTGGAGGTGTGCAGTGGCACTGACGAGAGCCACTCCCAGTTGCCGTAGTGGCCGAGCATGAAGAAGACGAAGGGCTGCTCTTGCAATGCCTTTTCGAGTTCGGGCAGGCCCTGCAGTGTCATGCGGCGCTTCATTTCGTCGGGCGAGATGGTGAGGAGTTTGAGTGTTTCGACGGCGTAGTCGCAGAAGAAGCGGTAGAAACGGCGTGCTATGCGCCGGCGCTCGGCCTCGCTGCGCTCAGGAAAGGCGCGCTGCAGGTTGAGGTTGACCACGCGGCGGCGGTAGCGTGCCACGTAGTAGACGAGCAGAAAGAGGAGGTCGCTCAGGCGGTAGAGCCACCAGAGGGGGAGGCGCGAGAGCAGGGTGAGCATGAACATGGGCGTGTGATATATATAAGGAATAGCCAGTGCCGGTGTCAGCGTGCCAGCCAGGCTTCGGGGTTGAGTTTGGCCGTCTCCTTGCGCAGCTGGAAGTGCAGGGTGCAGTTGCCCGAGGCGTCGCGGGCAATGGCGCCGAGGCTCTGGCGTGCCTGCACCTGCTGGCCGCGGTGCACGCAGGTGGAGGCGAGGTTGCAGTAGACCGTCATGTAGCTGCCGTGGCGCACGATGACGTTGTAGAGGCCGCCGTAGGCAAAGACGGCCGTCACCTCGCCCTTGAACACGGCGCGGGCCTGTGCTCCGGGGTGAGCGGTGATGTTGATGCCCTTGTTGTCGAGTTGTACGCCGTGCAGGCCCTCCACGTTGTAGCTGCCGAAGTGGGCTGTGATGGCGTAAGGCCCGGTGACGGGCATGGGCAGCCTGCCGCGGTTGGCCGCGAAACTGCCCGAGAGGGCGCGGTCGGCGTTGTCGGCCTCGTTGAAGCGTGGTGTGGCGGTCTTGGCGTCGTAGTCGTTCTTCTTGCCCTTGGCGGTGGTGGTGGAGCCCTTGCCTTTGGCCGATGCTGTGGTGCGTTTGTTACGTTCGGCCGCCTCGCGTTCGGCTTTCAGGCGAGCCTGTCGGGCAGCTTCGGCCTTGCGGCGCCGCTCCTCCTCGGCCTTGCGTCGGCGTTCGGCGGCAGCTATTTCCTCTTGTATGAGTTTGTCGATGCGTGCGTTGAGCTGGCTGTATTTTTTGCGTTGCTGGGCAATGGAGGCTTGCAGCTGCTTCTGCTTGGCGTTGAGTTCGTCCACGGCCTGGCGTCGCTGCTGCTGCTGTCCTTCGAGTTTGCGTTTTTCAGCCTGTCCCTGCACGAACAGCCTGTCCTTTTGCGTTTTCTGCCCCAAGAGTTCGGCGCGTTTATCCTGCACCTCCTTCTCCTTTTGCTGTATGAGGCGTCCTTGCGCCTGCTGGTATTTTGAGAAATTGCTGATGTAGCGCATACGGCGGTACATCTGGCGGAAGTTGGGTGCCGAGAGGATGAATTGCAGTTTGCTGGTGTTAAGGCGGTTGCGGAACATGTAGTTCATGGATCGGCGGTATTGGCGCTTGCATTCGTTCAGGTCGGCTTCGAGCAGGCGCAGCTGTGCTTCAAGTTCGCCAATGGAGCCCGCCAGCATGGTCAGTTCGGAGTGAATGCCTTCGACGTATTTTTGCTGCCCCTCAATTTGGGCCGTGAGCACCTGCAGGTTGGCCAGCTGTGCCGACACGTCCTTCTTGGTGCTGCGCAGCATGTTCTCCTGCTCTGTGATTTTCTTTTTGAGCGACGACTGCTCGCTTTGCAGTTTGCGTATCGTTTTGTTGGTCTGTGCTGCGGCGGGTGCGGCCAGGCACACCAGCATGGCGGCCAGGAGCATACGGTGTAGCAGGTGGAGGGTGGGCAAGTGTGACAGCATGGTGCGTGTGAGAGTCAGGGAGGGTTATTGAAGGAGCGCCTTGAACACTTCGTCGGCGTTGCGGCGCGTGTATTTTTGCGACACCGTGGTGCGGGTGTTCCACGAGGCATCGTGGTTGAGGCGCGAGAGTTGCAGACGCAGCGAGGCGTCGGCCTGCGAACCTGTGATGCCCATCTCGATGGTGGCGGGAAAGGCTTTGCCGCTGAGCGTGGTGAAGTTGGCGTAGGTGCAGGCAAACTGTGTGGGGTCGGCATGGCGGGCATCCTGCACGCGGAGGCTTTGCAGCACGCCGTTGTCGGCCGAGGCCACGAAGGTGTAGGTGAGCAGCGGCGTGTGCTGCGGGGTGAGCGTCAGGCCCTCGGCGCTCTGCGTCACGGCGAAGGAGCCGGCCTCGGGCACACCGCGCTTGCCGGGCACAAAGAGCTCGTGCCAGAAGAGGGATTGCAGGGCGTAGAAGTCGATGCCCGTGCTCGCCAGGAAGGGAATGTCGCTGTAGGCGGCGCGAACGTACTGCTTGTGCACACGGTCGATGACGAGCACGTCGGTGGGGGTGAACTCCATGCGTCCCACCTCGAAGCCGAGCAGTGTAACCGAGAGCTGGATGACGTCGTCGCGCTTCATGCGCAGCTGGCCCGAGGCCGACACCTCCTTGCCCTTGGCCGTGAGGGCCACCTGCACGCGGGCCGTGACGTGCTGCTGGTTGAGGCGCTGGGCGTTGACCTTGGCCACGCTGGCTTTGGCCAGGGCGGCGCTGGGCTCGGGCGTGGCTGAGGGTGCTGATGTGGCAGGCCGTGCGGAGCCCCCGCTGGCGGCGTGGCGGGCCGTGCGGCATGAGGAGAGTGTCAAGAGCAACAGGGAGAGTAGGAATAGGTGTTTCATTATTTTCAGGAAAGGAGAGGGGTTGAAAGTGCCAGGGCGGCTCGTGTGCATTTATTTATATAGGCTTACCGGCCAGGGCGGCCCGTGGAGCTCACGGCACGGGGCGGCGGTAGGCCACCTTGCGTCGCAGTTTTCGCTGAAGGGCGCGGTCGTTGGTGTGTTTGAGAGCCTTCTTCCAAAAGGAGAGGGCCTGCGCCTTGTCGCCCGTGTGGTAGTAAATGTCGCCGGCGTGGTCGAGCACCACGCTTGAGAGTTCGTCGACGTCAGAGCAGCACTTGAGGGCGCGGTCGATGTAGGTGCGTGCCTCGTCCATGCGTTTTTGCAGAAAGAGAATCCAGGCGTAGGTGTCGAGGTAGGTGGCGGCGGAGTCGTCCGCCTCTACGGTGAGGCGGCTCATGCGTTCGGCCTTGTCGAGGTCGCGCGGAATGAGCGACAGGTAGTAGGCGTAGTTGTTGAGGCAGGTGATGTTGCCAGCGTTGTAGTGCAACGCCTTGTCGAAGGCACGGAAGGCCGCGTCGGGGTTGTCGTTGTCGTAGAGAATGTCGCCGAGCAGGGCGTAGAGGTCGGAGCAGAGTTCGGGGTCGCTGTCGTCGGTGATGTGCGAGGCCCCGAGGCGCAGGGTGAGAATGGCGTCGCGGTCCTGCCCCTTTTGGTAGAGCACGAGCCCCTCGTAGTAGTTGAAGGTCAGTTCGGCGGGGTTGTACTGGCGTCCCAGCCGGCACACGTCGATGACCGTCTGCAGGTCGTTGCGTTCCAGGTAAATGCGCAGCATCTGCAGCCTCATGCTGTTGCGTGTGGGGTCAATCTCGAGAGCGTGGCGTGCGGCCTCCAGCAGCAAGTCGTCGCTCTGTTTGGCCCCCGCCAGTGCGTAGAAGTACATCTCCGCCAAATCCGCGTCCTCCTGCGGCATTTGCAGCGCCTTGCTGAAGAGCGCCATCACGGGCTCCATGTCTGCGCCTCTCTGCATCTGCCTTGCGGCGTAGGCCCGCAGCACTTCAACGCGGGTGTCGCTCTGTGTGTGGGGGTTGAGCACCACGCGGTGCAGCAGGTCGAGATAGAGCGAGTCGGCCCCCGCGGCCTGGTAGTAGGCCAGCAGCGAGAGTTGCGCGTAGCTGTTGTTGGGCTCGGCCGTGAGCACGTCGCGGTAGATGTCGAGCGCCATTTCGTGGTGTCCGTTCTGGTCGTACATGTCGCCCAGCAGCACGCGGTAACGCAGGTCCGAGGGATATTTGGCGCAAAGGTCCTCGATGGCGCGGTAAGCCTGCTCGTCGTCCTTCATTTCGAGATACGTCTGAAACTTCGTCAGGCTTATCTGCTCGCTCGGCCCGTCAAGTTGCTCCATGCGTTCGAGCGCTCTGATAACGCCGGCGTAGTCGCTCACTTGGCCGTAGAGCCACACGAGCATCATCAGCGTTTCGGTCGAGGGTTTGCTGTCGGCTATCTCCTCGTAGAGCAGCAGCGCCTCGCGAAACTCCGCCTTGTTGGCCAGAAACTCCGCTAGCGTCTGCTTGTAGAAAAGGTTGTGCGGGTCCAGTGCGATGGCTTTGCGCAGGTGGTCGGTGCCCTGCTTTTTGAGCAGCGTGTCAGAGTAGGCCGTGTGCTGCAGTTCGATGACCGCCATCTCGTAGAGCGCCTCGGGGGCTTCGGGGTGAATGGCCAGCGCCTCCTGCAAGAGTTCGAATTCGGCATCGATGCGCCCCACGCCCTTCTGCCTGATGGCGTCGAGGAAGAACAGGCGAAACTGCAGACTGTCCTCCGGCCTCAGAGCCACCCGCTCCGAACCGTTCGCCGCGGTGGCTTCGGCAGGCACCACGTGAACCGTGCGCTGACACGAGGCCAACGCACAAAGGAAAAGCAGCGTGTAGAGGGTAAATGAAAAGAAGGGACGCATGCGCAAAACGAAGATGCAAAGAAAAATGGGGAAGAGGAGAAGAGGGGAGATGGTGCACCGGGCAGGCCCTACGGCTCTGCGCAGCCCTTGCCCGGCCCCGGTGCGCTCAGCCAAGGAGTGCTCAGCGCGTGCCACTGTGGCCGAAGCCGCCAGCCCCGCGTTCGCTCTCGGGCAGCGACTCCACGGGAGTCCACACCACCGTTTCGTGGCGGCACACCACCATTTGTGCTATGCGGTCGCCGTCGTGCAGCGTGAAAGGCTCGTTCGACAGGTTCGCCAAAATGACGCACACCTCGCCGCGGTAGTCAGCGTCGATAGTGCCGGGAGCGTTGAGCACGGTCAGCCCATGCTTCAGGGCCAGCCCCGAGCGCGGCCTCACCTGTGCCTCGAAGCCGGCGGGCAGGGCTATGTAGAGCCCCGTGGGTATAAGCCGCCGCTCCATGGGTTGCAGCGTGACGGGGTCGCTCACATTGGCGCGAAGATCCATGCCAGCGCTCAGCGGCGTGGCATATTGCGGCAGGTCGTGCCGCGAACGGTTGATGATGGCTATTTCCATGAACTGAGGGTGCTTGGTGCACGTGCTTTTTAACGGGCAAAAGTAACCATTTCGCGCCATACGTAGGCTATTTTGCAAGGCTTTAATCAAAAAACCTGCGTCCGCCTTATCGTTCGGACTGACCTGCCCGCCGCCGCGCCTTGCCACAAAATGGGTGAAACGTGCGGGCATTACGCAGAAACTTCGCACCTTTGCATGCAGCAGGCCGCATAGCCCGGCTTGACGAAGATAACAGGGAATCTGTGAAATCCACCTTTTAGTGAAGCCAAATGAGCCCGCCCCAAGCCAGCCTGCTTTGAGCGATGCCAAGGCGTGAAAAGGCTGGATGATAAACCCACAATTAGCAACCACCTTCAATAATATGGATTGGCTCACACTCATTTCATCCACACGTCTGGGCAAGGAAGACAAGCCCAAGCCCATGGAGGAGCGGCGCACGGAGTTCCAGCGCGACTACGACCGCCTCATCTTCTCCTCGGCTTTCCGCCGTATGCAGAACAAAACGCAGGTGTTCCCTCTGCCAGGCAGCGTGTTTGTGCACAACCGCCTCACGCACAGCCTCGAGGTGTCGAGCGTAGGGCGCTCGCTGGGCACCGACGTGAGTGTCGACATCCTGCGGCGCCATCCCCAGTGGGCCGACACCGAGGTCACGGGCCTCGGCGCCATCGTGTCGGCAGCCTGCCTGGCGCACGACATGGGCAATCCACCCTTCGGCCACTCGGGCGAGAAAGCCATACGCACCTTCTTCTCCGAGGGGCGCGGGCAGGACTTCTACCAGTACGTCTCGGCACGCGGCAGCGAACTCTCTGAGGCCGAGTGGACCGACATGACGCGCTTCGACGGCAACGCCAACACCTTCCGCTTGCTCACACACCGCTTCAACGGCCGCCGTCGCGGAGGTTTCGTCATGACCTACGCCACCCTCGCCGCCATTGTGAAGTACCCCTACGGCTCCGACCGCGCCACGGCCAAACCCAAGTTCGGCTTCTTCGAGGCCGAGCGCGACATTTACGAGCACATCGCCTCCTCGCTTGGCATCACCTGCCTCGAGCGCCAAGGCCACACGGCCCGCTATGCCCGCCATCCGCTCGTCTATCTCGTTGAGGCCGCCGACGACATCTGCTACGAAATCATGGACATCGAGGACGCCCACAAGCTCCGCATCCTCTCCGACGACGACACCCTCAGCCTGCTCCTCGGCTTTTTCAGTGCCGACGAGCGTGCCAGCCTCGAAGCCTCCTATCCCGGCGAAACCGACGTCGACGACCGCATCGTCTACTACCGTTCCTGCGCCATCAACGCTTTGGAGCGAGCCTGCGTCCGCGTCTTCCTCGACCACGAGGCCCACATCATGCAGGGCACCTTCCAGGGTTCGCTCATCGAGCACCTGCCGCCCCTGCTCCGTGCCGCCTATGTGCGCTGCGAGGAGGTGGCCAACAGCCGCATCTACCGCTGCAAGGAAGTCACCGACGTCGACCTCGCCGGTTACCACATCATCTACACCCTGCTCGAGCTCTTCACCGACGCCGTGCACCACCCCGAGCGAGCCTACGCCTCACTCCTCCTCTCGCAGGTCCCCTCGCAGTACGAGGTGCACGCCCCCCGGCTCGGCACACGCCTCATGGCCGTGCTCGACTTCCTCTCGGGCATGACCGACATCTACGCCCTCGACCTTTACCGCAAAATCAACGGCCATTCGCTGCCCAGCGTGTAGCCCAAGGCCGTGCGTTTCCTTCGTGTGAAATAAACCTCGCACACCTTATTTATATATAGCATCCACACCATGAAGCAGAAACTCGTTGTGCTCACAGGCGCCGGCATCAGCGCCGAGAGCGGTTTCAGCACCTTTCGCGACAGCGACGGCCTCTGGGAGCGTTACCCCGTCGAGGCAGTAGCCACCCCCGAGGGCTGGCAGGCCGACCCCAACCTCGTCACCGACTTCTACAACTCCCTGCGGCGCCAGCTCCTCACCGCGCAGCCCAACGCCGCCCACCTGGCGCTGGCCCAGCTTGAGCAGCACTACGACGTCACCGTCGTCACGCAGAACGTCGACGACCTCCACGAGCGCGCCGGCTCCTCGCACGTCATCCACCTCCACGGCGAGTTGCTCAAAGTATGCTCCTCGGCCGACCCCGACGACACCCGCTACCACCGCACCCTCACCGCCGCCAACGTCAACGTGGCCCATGGTCAGCGCGCCGCCGACGGTTCGCTCCTGCGTCCCTGGATAGTGTGGTTCGGCGAGGCCGTGCCCCGCCTGGCCGACGCTGCCGAGGCCGCCTCCCGGGCCGACATCTTCGTCATTGTGGGCAGTTCGCTCAACGTCTACCCCGCAGCCGGCCTTGTGCGCTATGTGCCCACTGCCGCCCCCGTCTACCTCATCGACCCCAAGGAAGTGCGCGTGCCCAGCGGCCGCCACGTCGAGGTGATACAGCAGGTAGCCACAACCGGCATGCGCGAGCTCTGCCGCCGTTTGGGCGTGCAGTGCGTGCAGTGATGCCGAGCGGCAAAGTTGTGTGCCTTATACACTGTGGTTGGAAATAAAATTGTACTTTTGCCCGCCGATACCAGACTTACAATAACAAAGCAATACTCAACTCTTTATGGAAAAACTCAGTTACGCCCTGGGCATGGTCATAGCCCACAACCTCAAGGGAATGGGCGTCAGCGCGCTCGACAACGCAGCCTTCGCTCAGGCCGTCAGCGATGTCATGGGCGGAGCAACCACCACGATGAGCGATGCTGAGGCACAGCGCACCGTGAGCGAATTCATGCAGAAGCAGCAAGCCGAAGCCGGCAAGGCCGTACGCGAAGCGGGCGAAAAGTTCTTGGCCGAAAATGCCGAGAAACCCGGCGTAGTCGTGCTCCCCAGCGGCTTGCAGTACACCGTCATCACCGAGGGCACGGGCGCCAAGCCCAAGGCTACCGACCGCGTGAAGTGCCACTACGAGGGCACACTCACCAACGGCCAGGTGTTCGACTCCTCCTACCGCCGCGGCGAGCCCGCCGTGTTCCCCCTCAACGGCGTCATTGCCGGCTGGACCGAAGGCGTGCAGCTCATGGCCGAGGGAGCCAAATACCGCTTCTTCATACCCTACCACCTGGCCTATGGCGAGCGCGGTGCGGGGCAGAGCATACCGCCCTACGCAGCCCTCGTCTTCGACGTCGAACTCATCGAAATTGTAAAATAACACCACCTTACAAAGCCTACAAATAGAACCTTCTATATGAAAAAAATGCTTTTTGCCACCCTCGTGGCAGCCACGGCACTCCTCACCGCGTGCCACAACAACGCCCCCAAGGCCAGTCTTAAGTCCGAAGTCGACACCCTCAGCTACCAGGTCGGTATGGTCATGTCGCCGGGCGAACAGGTAGCAGCCTACCTTGCCAACAGCGGTTCCGACTCCGCCTTCGTCGACGAGTTCATCAAGGGCTTCATCGAAGGCATGCAGAGCGCCGACAACAAGAAGAAGCTCGCCTACTACATGGGCGTAACCCAGGGCCTGCAGAGCAAAATGCAGATGCCCCAGCTCGAAGCACAGGTCTTCAGCGGCGACAGCACGAAGAAAATCAGCACGCGCAACTTCATGGCCGGTTACGCCGGTTACATCAACAACCGCATTGCCCTCAAGAAGGAAGGCAAGGCACTCACCAAGGACGAGGCCAATGCCGCCATTATGGCCTACATGTTCGGCAAGGTGAAGCGTGAGGGCGAAGCCTTCCTCGCCAGCAAGGCCAAGGAGGCCGGCGTAGTGAAGCTCGCAGGCGGCATCCTCGGCAAGGAAATCACCAAAGGCACCTCCACCCGCCACTGCACCGCTGCCGACAGCGTCAGCGTGAAGTACGAAGGCACCCTCACCGACGGCACCCCCTTCGACTCCTCCAAGAACCAGCAGAACGGCATCGCCACCTTCAGCCTCAAAAACGTCATTGCAGGTTGGAAAATTGCCATCCCCGCCATGACCGAAGGCTCCACATGGGAGTTCTACGTACCCGCCGACCAAGCCTATGGCGAGCGCGGCAGCGGTCCCATACCGCCCTACAGCACCCTCGTGTTCAAGATAACGCTCGTCAGCATACATTAACACGCTGCCGAATAAACCCTACACACCGCATACGTCAACACGCCGTGCCGCGCCCCTTCAGCCCGCATTGGGGCGCAGGGGCGGCACGGCGTAAGGTTATCATCACACATCTCTATTCCCTATCTTACACATTCCCACCATGCAACTCATCCGCATCGCGGCACTTGCTGCCGCCATCGCCTGCTCCGCACTCAGCCTGCAGGCACAGAGCAAGAGCAAGGGCAAAGCCAAAGCCAAAGCCGTGCCCGCAGCCAAAGTTACACCCGCGCTCACTGCTCCCACCGACGGCCCCACCTTTTGCTACGCACTCGGCGTGGCACAGGGCGAGAGCATGAAGAACTACCTCATCTCGCGTGAAGGCGTCGACTCAGCTTATGTGAAATACGCCATCGAGGGCATGAACGCCACCCTCTCCGACGACGAGCGCAAGCGCCGCATCGCCTTTGCCGCCGGCATGCGCATTGCCGAAATGAACCAAAAGCAGCTGCCCATGATAGCCAAGCAGGCTGCCGGCGCCAACGACTCCGCCTACATCAACATACCCGCCTTCCAGCGCGGACTCACCGAGGCGGCACTCGGCCAAAACACCACCTTCAGCGCCGACAGCGCCATGAAACTCGTCGACGCACAGCTCAAGTTCCAGCGCGACACCTACAAGCACGACAACGTGGCATGGCTCGCTAACAACAAGCAGCTCAAGGGCGTCACCACCCTGCCCAGCGGCCTGCAATACCGCGTGCTCACCCAGGGCAAGGGCGCAGTGGCCACCGACAGCACCGAGGTCGAAGTGCACTACGAAGGACGCCTCATCGACGGCACCGTGTTCGACTCCTCCTACAAGCGCGGCAAGCCCTCCACCTTCCGTCCCGACCAAGTCATCAAGGGCTGGCGCGAAGCCCTCACCCTCATGCCCGAAGGCTCCATTTGGGAACTCTACATCCCCGCCGAACTCGGCTACGGCGAGCGTGGCAGCGGCCAGACCATCCCCGGCAACTCCACCCTTATCTTCCAGGTCGAAATCATCAAAGTCAAGAAGTAGGCTCACGCCCCTTCTTGTCACCGGCATACGTGCGGCTACGCCCCTTACGAGGTGTAGCCGCACGCTGCTTGCATGCCCTACAGCCGGCATAGGGAAAGTAAAATAAAGAGGAGTGTTCGGTAAACGCTTTTAGTGTGTTGTGGCTATAGTCATTGAGAAAGGCTAAGCCCTGTCCGCACAGAGGCCGACTTACAGCCCGCCTCCTTTCGGCGGATGGCCCCGCACCTTTACGTGAAGCCAAATGGGCTCGCCAAACCCGATAGGATTTGAGCGATGCCATGGCGAGAAAAGGTCGGATATACTGCAACCTTTTCGTTAAGCCAAATGCGCAGCGCCAAAGCTGATAGGCTTTGAGCGATGCCATGGCGAGAAAAGGTCGGATACAATCCAAGGTTTATCGCGGATAGAAGTAGTCAAAAATAGATGCTACGTAAAATTTTTTACGTACGACGTGATTTTTTTTACGTACGACGTGACATTTTTTACGTAGCATCCCGTTTTTCCCCTCCGCCGCCCCGCCGAAAATAGATGCCGTGGAAGAAACATCCCACGGCATGGAAGAAACATCCCACGGCGTGGAAGAAAGTTCCCACGTTTTGGATTTTCCACGGCATCCGTCGTTCGTTTTTCACACACCCTCTTGTGCCTCGCCAGCCCCAGCCTCGCCAAAGGGCGCGAGGAGGCAGGTGGCCGGCAGGGGCGGAGCTGTGGTGCTGCGCAGTGCTCTCAACCCTCACCGCGCAGCCTCCGCTTGGGCTTCGGCCTAAGTCTTGCGCGGCGGGGCATGCACTGCGGCCCACAGCAAGTGAGGCTGAGTCCTGAGCCTTGCCCAGCGGGGTATCGACAGGGAAACTACAACAAGAGAGGCTGCGCAGTGCTCATATGTCACTACGCAGCCTCTCGCTGCCTTGGCCTGGCATGCCGCAGCGGCATGCGGGCCGATGGGGGACGGCTTAGGCGTTGCCCTCGGGCACACCGAAGGGAGTGGCGGTGCGGCCGCCCTGGGGCTGCTCGGCGCCGGGCAAATTGATGGGGCCGAAAGCCTGCTCGTACTTCACAATGTTGTCCTGCAGAGCGAAGAGCAGACGCTTGGCATGCTCGGGAGCCAGCACGATGCGGCTTTTCACGTTGGCCTTGGGCACACCCGGCAGCACGCGGATAAAGTCCATCACAACCTCAGCGCTTGAGTGCGTGATGATGGCCAGGTTGGTGTAGATGCCTTCGGCTACCTCGGGCGTGAGTTCAATTTGCAGCTGTCCGTTGTTCTTTTCTTGATTTTCCATGGGGTTTTGCTTATTAGCTTGGTTGATAGAATAAATTCACTTTCAGGGTCTTGCGCCATCGCCTGGCAGGCTGTGGGCAAAAGGCCGTGTTTTACCCTTACAAAAGTATGCTTTCAGAGGCGATTGACAAAGAAACGGTCCTGGAATTTGGCCATTTAATCGAAAATACAACCGTTCATGTGCAAATAGCCCCCTTTTTTGTTATCTTTGTACCCCCAAATGACCGCAAAGATGCGGTTGGGGACTGACATGTTTCTATTCTCACAACAAAATTACCCAACAATGAAGAAAATTTTCTTCGTGCTCATCGCCCTCCTTGGCGTATGCAGCGCACAGGCTCAGACCACCGTTCAGGGAGCTGCCTTCCGCGACAACTGGTCGATGGGTTTGGTAGGTGGAGCAGTGGCTCCCGCCAAAATCAACGATTTGCTCCGTGAGACCCGTGGCACCTATGGCCTCGAAGTCACCAAGCAGTTCACCACCGTCACGGGCCTGACCCTGCAGGGAATGGCTTCGAACAACAACTCCCTGAGCAGCACCATCCTCGATGCTACCAACGTGAACCTCCTTGCCAACTTCAACCTGAACAACCTCTTCGCCGGCTACAAAGGTACACCCCGCGCATTCGAGGTGGAGGCCGTGGCTGGCATCGGCTGGGCTCACTACTTCATGAACAAGGCCATGGGCGACGACGCCAACGCCTTCACCACAAAGTATGCCCTCAACTTCAACTTCAACCTGGGCGAGGCACGTGCATGGACCTTCAGCATCCGTCCGGGCATCGTTTACGACCTCACAAGCCGTCACGCTGAACCCGCCTTCAACGTGAACGACGCTGCACTCGAACTCCTGGCCGGCGTAACCTACCACTTCAAGAACCACAACAACGGCAAGCACTACATGACCCTCGTGCGTGCTTACGACCAGAACGAGATTGACGCGCTCAACGCCAAAATCAACGACCTCCGCACACAGGCCGACGACGCTAAGGCGCAACTGGCTAAAACGGCGCAGCAACTCCGCGAAACGCAGCAGGCACTCAACGAATGCCGCGACCGTAAACCCGTGGTCGAGGTGCAGACCGTGACGAGCCACAGCGCATCGCTCGAGCAGACGGTTACTTTCCGTCAGGGCAAGAGCGTGGTCGACGCTTCGCAACTCCCCAACGTGGAGCGCGTGGCTACCTTCCTGCGTAACCACCCCAAGGCTACCGTCAGCATCAAGGGCTACGCTTCGCCCGAGGGCAGCGCCGAAATCAACGCCCGCATCGCCCTGGCTCGTGCCGAGGCTGTGAAGACCATCCTCGTGGAGAAGTATAAAATCGCCGCCAACCGCATCGTGGCCGAAGGTCAGGGCGTGGGCAACATGTTCAGCGAGCCCGACTGGAACCGCGTGAGCATCTGCACCATCAACGAAGCCCAGTAATAGAACCAGGCTTCTGCCTACATTCACATTCTACACAAAAGAGGCTGCGCCGTAACCCGCAAGTTACAGCGCAGCCTCTGCTGTTGTATAGCCCCCCGCAAATCTTGGAGCCTACACGCCCCGCAAGGTTTGTGCCGCATGACGACAAAAATTAATGGGAGCACCGTCGCTACGGGCTCCCATTAACCAACACAAAAACTAAACTAGACTTAACTAAACTATTTGATGGCGTTATCTCACGACAACTGTATGTTGCAAATATAGAGGTAAGTTTTATTTAAGGCAAGGTGTTGCAAACTTTTCTTTGCAAAATGTAGTCTTTTAACCTTTGTAAATGTTGTTCAGCAGGTAATTATCCAAAATCACCTGTGCAGCCATGGCTTCGACCACAGGAACGGCCCTCGGCAAGACGCAGGCGTCGTGCCGGCCGCGGGCCTTCAGCACCACGGCCTCGCCGCTGTCGTTCACGGTATGTTGTTCGCGCAGCAGGGTGGCTACGGGCTTGAAGGCTACGCGGAAGTAAATGTCCTGCCCGTTGCTGATGCCGCCCTGTATGCCGCCGCTGTGGTTGGTGCGGGTGGTGATGCCGCCCTGGCCGTCGGGCACGAAGACGTCGTTCTGCTCCGAGCCGCGCATGCCGACGCCGCCGAAGCCCGCGCCGTATTCAAAGCCCTTCACGGCGTTGATGCTGAGCATCGCCGCGCCTAACTCGGCGTGCAACTTGCCGGCTACGGGCTCGCCAAGGCCTGCGGGGCAGCCCTTCACCACGCAGGTGATGATGCCCCCTATGGTGTCGCCCTCGCCCTTCACTTGCATGATGAGGCTGGCCATGCGTTCGGCCGTGGCGGCGTCGGGGCAGCGCACGGCGTTCGTTTCGGCCAGCGAGAGGTCGTAGTCGGTGTAGGAGCCCGAGAGGGCAATGTGGCCCACCTGCGAGGTGTAGGCCGTGACGCTGATGCCCAAGGAGCGCAGCGCCAGTTTGGCGAAGGCACCGGCCACCACGCGGGCTATCGTTTCGCGGGCTGAAGTGCGACCCCCGCCGCGGTGGTCGCGCAGGCCGTATTTGCTTTGGTAGGTGAAGTCGGCGTGTGAGGGACGGAAAAGGTGGCGCATGTTCTCGTAGTCGGCTGAGTGCTGGTTTTCGTTGCGCACCAAAAACCCGATGGGGCATCCTGTGGTGCGTCCCTCGAAGACGCCTGAGAGCAACTCCACGCGGTCGGCCTCCTTGCGGGCTGTGACGAGTGTGCTCTGACCGGGACGCCTACGGTCAAGTTCGGCCTGTATGAAGTCAAGGTCCACCTCGATGCCCGCAGGCATGCCGTCGATGACGCCGCCCACGCCGGGGCCGTGGCTCTCGCCGAAAGTGGTGAGGCGGTAAACGTGTCCGAATGTGTTCACTGTGCAGAAAGGTTTAGAGGTTGGGCGGCCCGCCGGGCTGAGGTGGCAGTTGTGTGCGTTGCGCGGTGCCGTGTCAGCGGTGCGTGGCCGTAGTCCGTAAGTAGCAGAAACCCCGGAGACGCATGCCCCGGGGTAGATGTAGCTTGGGCGTGCCCGTTCAGGCTTCGCCGTGGTGTCCTTTGCCGTGGCCGCAGCAGCCGTGTTCGCCGCCGTGCTCGTGTCCGTGTCCGCCGCAGCAGCCGTGTTCGCCGTGGTGTCCGTGTTCGCCGTGGTGTCCTTTGCCGTGTCCGCAGCAGCCGTGTTCCTCGCCGTGCTCGTGTCCGTGTCCGCCGCAGCAGCCGTGTTCCTCGTCGTGGTGGCAGCATTCGCCTTCGTGCTCGTGGCATCCGCCGCCGCAGTCATCGCAACCACAGCCGCATCCCTCGCCGCTGAGCATGTTCAGCGTGCCTTGAATTTCGTCGTTGGTGGCGGCGCGCTTCGTCACCACCCGACCGCGGAAGTGCAGGTCTTTGCCGGCGAGCGGGTGGTTGAGGTCGATGACCACAGTGCCCTCTTTCACCTCGAGCACCAAGCCCTGAAAGCGGTTGCCGTCGGCGTTGACGAGTGGCAGCACGGCGCCGGGGTAGACGGCGTTCTTGTCGAAGCGGTCGTTGATGCAGAAGAGTTTCTTGTCGAGTTCCACCACGTGTTCCTGCACATAGGGACCGTAGGCTTCGTCAACGGGCAGGGTGAAGTCGAAAGCCTCGCCCTCGGCCAGGGGCGCAATTTTGGCCTCGAAGCTGTCGAGGGCCATGCCGAGGCCGGTGATGAACTGGAAGGGGTGCTCCTCGGGAGCCTTCTCCATCAGTTCGTGAATGCCTTTTTCGTTGTCGGTGAAGAGTTCGTATGCCACGGTGACATACCAGTTGGGCACATTTTCCATTGTGAGTGTCGTATGTTTTTGTTTGTAAAGATGCGTTTCCTTTGCCCTCCTGTCGAGAGCGTTCTCGTTTGTTGGGGCGGATAATGGTGGATGCTGCTCATTCAGCCATGCTGCATGCAGCGATAAGGGGGAAAGTTGTCAGGGCAAATCAGTAGCATTCCCCTTTCCTAAAATTGGTGGAAATCCAATGGCTGTCCGCCGTCAGCCTTCTGCGGGCGTCCTTACGCCAGTTCCAGTTGCAGGTTGCGGCAGAGTTCGGCCAGTTCGGGGCTGCGGCTGAGCATGTCCTGCAATTTCTCCTTCTGGCTGTAGGGTCGGTGCTGTGCGTCCTTGGCCGCCACGTGGTACACCAGCTGTATGGCGTCGTTGGCCAGTTGCTCACGCAGATAGGCCGTCAGGCTGGGACGGAGGCGCGTCATGTGTTCGAGCACAAACTCGTTGTCGAGCGTCACCTCCACCTGCCAGTTCTGGGTGACGTGCGGCTGCATGTTTTTGAGTCGTCCCGCCATAGCGTTCTGCTCCTGTGGCAGTTTTTGGGCAAAACTGAACCAGTAGTAAGTGAGGCGGTCGTCGTCGAAGGGTTGCAGGCGCACACCTCGGCCTGTGGTCTGTGCGGCCGTGGTGCCTCGGCCTGTGGTTGCGGCTTCTTGCTGTGTGGCCTGTGTGGCCTGCTGGCGCTTCAGGTCATAGTCCCTTCCGAGCGCGTTGATGGAGAGTGAGGCCACCACCCGTCGCGGCCTTGAAGTGGCGGGGCGGGGTGGGGTGCTGGCAGCGGCAGGCTGCGGGGCCGGTGCAGGTTGCGCGGTAGCGGTTGGGTGCTGCGGTGCCTGTGCCGGCACCTTTGTGGCGGGTGCTCCTGCTGCGGCCTGCTGGGCGGCGGGAGCTTGGAACAGGGGTTTTAGTTTACGTATAGGGCCACGCCCACAGCCTGCCCCTTCGTCGTCGGCCGCGGCCTGTGCCGCCTCGATGAGCGTCAGTTCCACCAGCAGCCGTTTGTTGCCCGCCGTGCGGTAGTTCTGGTCGCACTGCGTGCAGAGTCGAATGGCGGAGTAGAGCCAGGTGGGTTTGCAGCGCGTGGCCTGTTCTTGGTAGCGTTGCCTCACTTGGTCGCTCACGTCGAGCAGGGGTAGCGTCTGAGCGTCGCGGCACATCAGCACGTTGCGCAGGTGTCCTGCCAAGCCGTTGATGAAGATGCGGGCGTCGAAGCCCTTGGCCAGAATGCCGTTCAGCTGCAGCATGGCCTGCGGCACCTCCACTTTGAGCAGGTGGTTGGTCATGCTGAAATACTCGTCGTAGTCGAGCACGTTGAGGTCCTCAATCACCTTGGCGTAGGTAATGTTTCCGCCGCAGAAGCTTGCCACCTGGTCGAAGATGGATAGTGCGTCGCGCATGCCACCGTCGGCTTTTTCGGCAATCACGTGCAGCGCCTCGGTGTCGCATGTGATGCCCTCGCTTTGGGCCACATACAGCAGGTGCTTCACGATGTCGGCCACCGTCATGCGCTGGAAGTCGAAAATCTGGCATCGGCTCAGAATGGTGGGCAGAATTTTGTGCTTCTCCGTAGTGGCCAAAATGAAGATGGCGTGTGCGGGCGGCTCCTCGAGTGTTTTCAGGAAGGCGTTGAAGGCGGCCGTCGAGAGCATGTGCACTTCGTCGATGATAAACACCTTGTAGCGGCCCACCTGGGGCGGAATCTGCACCTTGTCGATGAGTTCGCGCATGTCGTCGACGGAGTTGTTCGAAGCCGCGTCCAGTTCCTGTATATTAAAGGATCGTTGTTCCTGAAATGCCATGCAACTCTCGCAAGAGCCGCAGGGGTCGCCCGTCGGCGTAGGGTTGAGGCAGTTGATGGTACGTGCAAAGATGCGTGCGCAGGTTGTTTTGCCCACGCCGCGTGGTCCGCAGAACAAGTAGGCGTGAGCCAGTTTGCCGGCGGCTATGGCGCTCTTGAGCGTAGTGGTCAGGGCTTCCTGTCCCACGACGCTGTCGAAGGTGGTAGGGCGGTATTTCCGCGCCGAAACGATGTATGGGTCCATGCCTTGTGAAGAAAATAAGGAAGGTGTGGGCTATGCGTTACTGCGTGGTCAAAGCATAGCCTGTGTGCAAAGATAGTGCAAGGCGAGAGGAGGACAAAATGCAAAGCTGCAAGATTTGCATTTTTCATCCCGAGCCGCAGCCTAACTTATCCAAAGATAGTGCAAGGCGAGAGGAGGACAAAATGCAAAGCTGCAAGATTTGCATTTTTCATCCCGAGCCGCCGCCTATCTTATCTAAAGTTAGTGCAAGGCTAGAGGAGGACAAAATGCAAAGCTGCAAGATTTGCAATTTCGTTCCGCGCCGCCTGCTGTCCTATCTCCCAAATATTCACGGCCGCAGCAGGCAGGGTGTCCTGTTGCGGCCGTGTTGTAGTGTGCTGACCGTGTTGCTTAGTGCTGCGTAGAGGCAGCGAGCATATGGTCGTAAACGGGAGGCGTGGTTACGCCGTGCTTCTCAAAGGTAGCGGCAATGAAGGCCTGCTGTTCGGGCGTAATGTGCTTTTCGCCGCTCTTCATGCGGTAGTAGAGGCCCTTGCCAAAGTGATCCATCAGTTCCTGTTTGATGGCCGAGGCGGTAGAGGTGCTCACGGCGTCGTAGATGTTCGACATGCCCTGAGCCAGCATGTCGCTGTGCTCCTGGGCAGCGTGTGTAGATGTATTCATGTGTTCAGTTTAGTAGTCTAACATTTGGCGCGAAGTTACGAAAAACTGCGTACTTCGCACCTCGTGTAAGGTGAAAAAGTGCTTCGTCCACCTGCCCGGCCCAGTGTGGCAGGGCTCACCAGCGGCGTAGCAGGAAGGAGGGATAAATGTGTAGGTAAATGCCCGCAGCAAAGCCCACGGCCATGCCTTTGCGCTCGGTGGTGCCGTCGGCATGTGTCAGCGTCACAGGCAGTTGGGCATAGGTTCTGGCATCCAGCCCCCAGGCAAAGCCTTTGCCCAGCGGGGCGGCATATTCCAGGTGCGCCGTGAGCATCTTCGGGTTCTTCAGGCAGGTGCTGTGGTCGTCGATGCTCACTGCGCCGAAGTGCGGATTGCCAAAGAGCGTAATGAAGTCGTGGCACTGCCAGTAGCCCGCCTGCACGCGGCAGCGCCACACCTCGGCCCCCAGGCGGGCATAGAGTCCGTAGCCCTTGTCGAAGGGGAGCGCCGTGCCCGACTGCTGACTGAACCACGATGCCGTGGCCTCGCCCGTCAGCGCCACGGGTATGCGAGTGTGCAGCGGCAGTCTGAAGCCCGCCCCTACGGCAGCGTTCAGCCAGGTCTTCACCTCGCGGTCGGCGGCCGTGGTGTTCACCTCGCCCCCGCGGTGCTGAAAGAGCAGTTGCACGGGCAGATACCACTGCATGCGGGCAGCCCGGCGCGAGGGGCGCAGACGGGTGCTCAGGCCGAAGCTGAACGACTCCTGATGATTGTCGTTGCGAAAAATGAAACTCTCCCAGTTAATCCAGGCATCCACGTCGGCCACCCGCGTGCGCCATCTCACCTGAGCCCCCGTTTCGGGGTCGGTGCTGAGCATGTTCTCGTCGCTGTAGAGTGGCTCCACCAGTCCGTGGTTCGCCTTACCGTAGAGCGTGCCCAGCACGATGTCGAGCCTCCGTGTAGGTTTGAAGTGAGCCCTGAATACGGGCAGAATGTGAAAGCCACGCTGCGTTTGTCCGCCCTTCCACTCTGCCAGGTCGCTGTAGTTCAGGTTAGGATACTTGTTTGCGCCCCAATAATGCAGCATATACATGCCCGCGCTCAACTGCAGGTTGTGCAGCGGCTGGTAGGTGAAGGTGGGCATCAACCACAAGCCCGGCAGCGTGTAGCCCTTTACGCAAGCGCTTTTATACTCGTTGTCGCGCAGAAACGTAAGGTTCTCCACTTCCAGGCGCAACTCCCCCTTGCCGTCGTGGCGCAGACTGTCGGGACTGACGTACACCAGCGAGTCGAGCTGCGCGCGCACCGTAGCGGCCGGCAGCATGAGCAGCAGGCAGAGCAGCAGGCGTGACACGGAATGTGGGAGACGTGGAGTGGCCATAGGGAGAAATCAGGGTGAAACGTGCCCGAAGGGCCTGCAAATATACTACATGACGTGGGAAACGCCAAGAAAATCCGCCGTTTCGCCTCCTCGTCCGTCACCCCGCCCGTCTGCGCCGCCGCGCCGCCTCCTCCCGCAGCACGTGTGTAGAATAAGGCGAAACAGGCTGTCTACTGTTTCAGATAATGCAAGACAACAGTGTAGGGTGAAATCAGTAAAAGTCAACGGGATGCCGTGGGAGAAACTTACCCCGCCGTGGGAGAAACTTTCCCCGCCGTGGACACTTTTTCCCACGGCATCTATTTTTTGCGGGGCGGCGGGTCGTCTGAAGGGGAGGGCGTGCAGAAAAACGCGCACTGCGTGAAGTGTGTTCTTCACGGCATCTATTTTTTACGGGGTGGCGGAGGCGAAAAACGGGGTGCTACGTAAAAAATGTCACGTCGTACGTAAAAAAAATCACGTCGTACGTAAACTTTTTTACGTAGCATCTATTTTCGACAGCTCCTGAGCCCGTCAGAAGGGGGTGCTTCCCTCGCCCAGTCATCGCCCAACCCATTCGGCTTGGGCACTGCTCCTCGGGCTTCACGAAAAGGTGCGATGCAACACCATCTTGAAAAAATGGGAAAAACGGAAATGCGGAATGCCGAAGGTTGGGGCAAAAGTACGGGCGCCGTCGTCGGAATACACATATTATTATATAAGGTAGGCTGCGGCTCGGCATAGCAAATGGAAAATGCTTCGCATCTTCCTTTGCTCTGCTCTCGCCTTGCACTACCTTTGGATAAGGTAGGCTGCGGCTCGGCATAGCAAATGGAAAATGCTTCGCATCTTCCTTTGCTCTGCTCTCACCTTGCACTACCTTTAGATAAGGTAGGCTGCGGCTCGGCATAGCAAATGGAAAATGCTTCGCATCTTCCTTTGCTCTGCTCTCGCCTTGCACTACCTTTGCACTCTGAAAACCACAAACGTGCCCTATCATGCAAACTTTGAAGACGATACGCCTCCTCGCGGGCCGAAGCCTGCGTGCACTGTCGCGCCCCTTGCTGAGCGAACTGCCGCTGGTGGTGACCTTTATTCTGCTGAACTATCCTAAGGACTGGCAGATGCTGCTGGCGGGGCAACGCGGATGGCGCGGCGTGGCGCCCATGCTCGTGGGCTTTGTTTTTGCCTATGTGCTCGCCCTGATGTGCATGGCCGCGGGACGCCGCTGGGTGCGCGCCGTGTGTTACGCTGTGGGCATAGGGCTCTTCACCACAAACCTCTTTCTGTGGTTCCATTTCAAGCAGATTATCGGACCTGACGTGGTGCAACTGCTGGCCGAAACCCACGGAGCCGAGGCGGGCGAGTTTGTGAGGGCTTATGTGCTGCAACCGCATTTTCTGCTCTATGTGGCCATCGCCGTGCTGCTGGGTGTGGCTGTGGCTGTGGCCGAGCAACGCTACCGCCGCCTGCGGGCCGACTGGGCGCAACGCCCCAAGGTGCGTTTGTGGGGCGGAGGCGTGGCACTGGCGGCACTGCTGGGCGGCATCAGTTACCTCGACGGTTACACCACCCTCTTCACCGCACGCGACACCGACGATGTGTGCCAGGCCATGGGGTGCACCGGCTATTGCCATTTCGACCCCATCAGTCGCACACTCTACACCGTGCGCGTGCTGCATCTGGCCCGCCGCGAACTGCGCGATGCCGTGCGCTGCTGCCAGCGGAGCCGACATCAGGCCACCCTCACGGCACCGGCTGACACCCTCACGGTGGTGCTCGTCGTTGGCGAATCGTACATCAAGCGGCACGCCGCACTCTACGGCTACAGCCTGCCCACCACGCCCTGCATGCAGCGCGAACAGGAGGCGGGACGCTTGCTGGCCTTCACCGACGTGGTGTCGCCCTACCACATCACCAGCCACGCCATGCGCCACATCTTCTGCCTGAACAGTGTGGGGGCGGGCGAGCGCTGGCTCGACCACCCGTTTTTCCCCATCCTCTTCCGCGATGCAGGCTACGAGGTGGACTATTGGGACGGCCAGCGCGATTTTGGCACGACGACGCCCTTTACCTTCGCCGTCAACTCCTTCTTTTACCACCGCGAATTGGCGCCGTTGGCCTACACGGAGATGAATGCGCATGGCTTTCGCTACGACGGCGAATTGGTGGACGACTACTGCCGCCACCACCCCGCCACTGCGGTGCGCCGCCTCGTGATGGTGCACCTGCTCGGCCAGCACAGCATGGCCAGCGAGCGTTTTCCCCACATCCCGGCCTTCGAGCGCTTCAAGCCCGCTGACGTGCCCAACCGCCAGCGCTGGATGGACGAAGGCAAGCGCCAGGAGGTGGCCGACTACGACAACGCTACACTCTACAACGACTCTGTGATGAGCCGCCTCTTTACGCATTTCGGCCATGCCAACGCCGTGCTCCTCTACCTCTCTGACCACGGCGAGGAGGTCTACGATGCGCACGACAACATGGGCCGATGCTGCGACTCTGACGACCCCGCCAGCCTCAGGCTGCAGCACGAGGTGCCCTTCGTGCTCTGGATGAGCGACGTCTACCGCCAGCGACATCCCGAGGTGGTGGCACGCGCCCACGCCGCCCTGCACCGCCCCTACATGACCGACAACGTGGGCCACCTGCTGCTCGCTCTGGCCGGCATCCGCACTCCTTATTATATAAAGGAACGCGACCTCCTCAGCCCCGCCTTCTGCCCTCAGCCCCGACTGCTGGACGGCACCGACGATTACGACCAACTCTGCGGCGCTCGCTGAGGCCGCGGTTGGAGTTTCTCCGACCTTTTCTCGCTCTGGCATCGCTCAAATCCTATTGGCTTTGGGCGAGCTCATGGGACTTGACGAAAAGGTGGCCATTTCCACCCATTTCTCAACCTCTGTTTCACACCCCTCGCTGTTTATGACCCCATTTCGCCCCTTGCTCCTCCGCTTTGTGGCAGCCGTTTCTCGTCCGTTGCTGAGCGAGATGCCGCTGTGGCTGTGCTTCGTGGTGCTCAACAACTGGCACGACGTTGGCGCCCTGCTGCACGGCACGGTGCCCGTGACCGACAGTTGGCCCCTGCTCATGGGCGGCCTCTGCGGCTATGTGCTGGCCTGCCTTTGCGCCTGGGTGAACCGCCTGTGGCTGCGCATGGCGGCCTATGGCGTGGGCGTGGCGCTGTTTGCCGTCAACAGGTTTCTGTGGCTGCATTTCCAACTGCTCCTCGGTCCTGAGGTGTGGCAAATGGTGGGCGAAACGCACGCTGCCGAGGCGGGCGAGTTTATGCGAACCTACGTGTGGCAGCCCGCGCTGTGGCCCTATGTGCTCCTGCCCGTACTGGCCCTCGTGGTGGCGTGGAGGGTGGAAAAAGGCTACGCCGCCCTGCGCCGCCGTGTGCTGGCCCACGGGGCACTGAGGCTGTGGGTGGGCGTGCCCGCCGTGGGTGCGCTGTGTGCGGCCCTGACCTTGCTTCCTTATTATATACGCCTCTTCACGGCGCGCGACACCGACGCCCTCAGCCAAATGATGTATCAGCCACAGATAGGGCAGTTCGACCCCGTGAGCCGCATGTGCTACACAGCCGCCATGGTGCGTGTGGCACGGCGTGAACTGGATATGGCTGTGCGCACTTGCCACGAATGCCTGGGCCAGGCCACGCTCGCCGCACCCGCCGACACGCTCACCGTGGTCGTGGTGGTGGGCGAGTCGTACATCAGGCAGCACGCCGCCCTCTACGGCTACGACCTGCCCACCACGCCCTGCATGCAGCGCGAGCAGGAGGCGGGACGCTTGCTGGCCTTTACGCAGGTGCTGGCACCCTTTCACAGCACCAGTCCCATGCTGCGCAACCTCTTCTGCCTCAACAGCGTGGCAGCGGGCGAGGACTGGGCGCAGAAGCCCATGTTCACCGTGCTGGCCCGGTCGGCGGGCTACCACGTGGCCTTTTGGAGCATGCAGCGCACCTTTGCCAAAGACGAGCCGTTTACCTTCGCCCTCAACTCCTTCCTTTATCACCCCGAAATCGCACCCCACGCCTATAGCGCAACGAACGGACACGGTTTCCGCTACGACGGCGAACTCGTGGCCGATGGCCTGGCACGCTACCCCGCACACCGACCCGCCGCACCCGCCGCATCCGCTGCACCGGCCACCCCGCGCCGCCTCCTCATTTTCCACCTGATGGGCCAGCATTTCGCAGCCGCCGACCGTTTTCCCCACATCCCTGCCTTCGAGCGCTTCAAGCCCGCCGACGTGCCCAACCGCCAGCGCTGGATGACGCCCGAAAAACGGCAGGCGGTGGCAGACTACGACAACGCCACACTCTACAACGACTCCGTCATGGGTATGCTCTTCCAGCACTTTCGCCACGACAACGCCGTGCTCCTCTACCTCTCTGACCACGGCGAGGAGGTCTACGATGCGCACGACAACATGGGCCGACGCTGCGACCCTGCCGACACCGCCAGCCTCAGGCTGCAGCACGAGGTGCCCTTCGTGCTCTGGATGAGCGACGTCTACCGCCAG
This sequence comes from Bacteroidales bacterium, assembly GCA_004557185.1. Classification (GTDB taxonomy): domain Bacteria; phylum Bacteroidota; class Bacteroidia; order Bacteroidales; family Bacteroidaceae; genus Alloprevotella. The sequence continues at coordinate 6,394 of SFEP01000004.1, read as the reverse complement.
CGACACCCCGAGGTGGTGGCACGCGCCCACGCCGCCCTGCACCGCCCCTACATGACCGACAACGTGGGTCACCTGCTGCTCGCTCTGGCCGGCATCCGCACCCCTTATTATATAAAGGAGCGCGACCTGCTCAGCCCCGCCTTCTGCCCTCAGCCCCGACTGCTGCACGGCACCGACGATTACGACCAACTCTGCGGCGGGCAGTGAGGGCCTCGTAGAGAAAATCGCGTAATAAATAATCAAGATAACGACTATGTTGAAAAATTCAAATGTGTGGCAATCTCTTTTTAAAGGATTGCGAATGGCAGCCTGTCCTGTTCTTGGCGAATTGCCCCTACTATTATGCTTCCTGTTTGTAAATAACCTTTATGATTGGATTGCATTAGTGAGGGTTCAAGATTTAACAGGGGGGGGGTAAATCCTTATTGATTGGTTTCCTCTTATCTTACCTATTGGCAAGCATTTCTTTTTTAGTCAATAGGAATTGGCTTCGTGGACTGTTTTATGTAGCAGGCTTTTTTATACTTGTAGTTCAGAGGTTCTTATTTTTGAAGTTTAGTATAATAATAGGACCTGAAACACTGCAGTTGTTAATGCAAACAAACAAAGGGGAAGCCACAGAGTTTCTAAGTACTTATGTATTTTCAATTGACAATGCGGTTTACTTGTTTTCGTTTCTACTCATGTGTAGTTTGGCAGCAGGAGTAGAGAGATTGTATGCTAAATATCGTGTTGCTTTTTTGGAGAATGCACATCTGCGTTTTTATATAGGCTCTGTGTCAGTTGTCTGTCTATTATTGGCAATGCCGCTATTGTATAGCTACTCGTTTGTTTTTAGTGTTCGAGACACAGATGCTTTGAATGAGGGTATTGCGACCAAAGCTGTTTGCAAGAAAGATCCGATAAGTTTGATGGTTTATGCTATGGCATCGTTGCATACTGAAAAGATTGAACTTGCTCGAGTGGCTCAACGTTGCAAGGAGGCTTCAAGTCAATGCTCTTATATAGCAGATGATGATAGTCTGACAGTCGTCTTTGTGTTGGGTGAGTCTTATATAAAACGGCATGCTGGCAGTTATGGCTATTCTTTGCCTACGGATGTTCGTATGCAACAAGAACAGAAGCAAGGACGTCTATTGTTCTTCTCTGATGTGGTGTCACCTTATCATACGACTTGCTATGTGATGAAGCATCTTTTTTGTTTGAATAGTATTGCAGCTGGTGAGAAATGGTATGATTATCCGATTTTTACAGTATTGTTCAAGGGAGCAGGTTATGATGTTTCTTACTGGGATGGGCAACGAATGTTTGACAATAAAAATCAGTGGAAATTAGCAGATGATGCTTTTTTCTATAACCCTGTTGTCGACTCCTTGTCTTATAGTGTTACAAATAGTAGAAGTTTTACATATGATGGGGAGTTAATACAGGATTACATAAGCCAGAAAGTTTCAAACAAACCTCGCAAATTCATAATGTTTCATCTATTGGCGCAGCATCAGAGTTTCAAAGACCGTTTCCCCCACACCCCCGCCTTCGAGCGCTTCAAGCCAGCCGACGTGCCCAACCGCCAGCCCTGGATGACGCCCGAAAAGCGGCAGGCGGTGGCCGACTACGACAACGCCACGCTCTACAACGACTCCGTCATGGGCATGCTCTTCCAGCACTTCCGCCACGACAACGCCGTCCTCGTCTACCTCTCCGACCACGGCGAGGAGGTCTACGATGCGCACGACAACATGGGTCGCCGCTGCGACGCCGCCGACCCCGCCAGCCTGAGGCTGCAGCACGAGGTGCCCTTTGTGCTTTGGATGAGCGACACCTACCGCCAGCGCCACCCCGAAGTGGTGGCCCGCGCCCGCGCCGCCCAGCACCGCCCCTACATGACGGACAACGTGGGCCACCTGCTGCTCGGCCTGGCCGGCATCCGCACTCCTTATTATATAAAGGAACGCGACCTCCTCAGCCCCGCCTTCCGCCCTCAGCGCCGACTGCTGCACGGCACCGACGATTACGACCAACTGTGCGGCGGGCAGTGAGTGCCTCGCTGCACCGCGCATGGAAGCCTGTGCACCGCCGCCACCTTTAGCTTAGCCCTCGCCGCCGCACCGCCTCAAGGTGTGCTGGCGGAGTCCGTGCACGCCGCCTTTTCGTGGCTACCCGCCGCTCATAGGGCAGTGCTATGCAAAAAACTTGAAGAATAACAAAGGTAAAGCCTTGTCCGTTACAGCGAAAAACACTAACTTTGCAGCCCGAAAGGTGTATTATGCACTTTTGCCTACCTACGAAAATAGAAAAATAAATATATAACAAATTAAAACTCAAACAAATGCCTACTATTCAACAATTAGTGAGAAAGGGCAGAGCAGTGGTGGCCGACAAGAGTAAGTCGCCCGCCCTCGATTCATGCCCTCAGCGTCGTGGCGTATGTGTGCGTGTTTATACCACCACACCTAAGAAGCCTAACTCCGCCATGCGTAAGGTGGCTCGTGTACGCCTGACCAACTCGAAGGAGGTGAACTCCTACATCCCTGGTGAAGGTCACAACCTGCAGGAGCATAGCATCGTGCTGGTGCGCGGCGGTCGTGTGAAGGACCTTCCCGGTGTGCGTTACCACATTGTGCGCGGTACGCTTGATACGGCTGGCGTGGCCAACCGCACACAGCGCCGTTCCAAGTACGGTGCCAAGCGTCCTAAGGCTGCCAAGAAGTAAGCAGACCCGCGGGCATCGAACGGCAGTTTGACCTCCCGTCATGCTGCCGTTTGCGCAAAAACATTCATCCTTACAAGCATTCAATGGTTTGCGGCAGGTTGAGTAAATGTGCCGAAGGGCACGTTGAAGATCTGATATTGCAGCCTTAACACAACAAACCAATCTACTCAAAATGAGAAAAGCAAAGCCTAAGAAGCGTGTGATCCTCCCCGATCCCGTTTACGGAGACCAGAAGGTGTCCAAGTTCGTGAACCACCTCATGTACGACGGCAAGAAGAGCATTTCGTACGAAATCTTCTACAAGTCCCTCGAAATCGTGGGTGAAAAGATGAAGGACCAGGAAAAGACTGCGCTCGAAATCTGGCGCACCGCCCTCGAAAAAATCACCCCGCAGGTGGAGGTAAAGAGCCGCCGTATCGGTGGTGCTACCTTCCAGGTACCCACGGAAATCCGCCCCGACCGTAAGGAGAGCGTTTCCATGAAGAACATGATTAACTTCGCACGTAAGCGTGGCGGTAAGACAATGGCCGACAAGCTCGCAGCTGAAATTATGGACGCCTACAACGAACAAGGTGGCGCATTCAAGCGTAAGGAAGACATGCACCGCATGGCCGAGGCTAACCGTGCATTCGCTCACTTCAGATTCTAATCCAGTTTACGGTAAACAGAAATGGCAAAGCAAGACTTACATTTGACGCGTAACATCGGTATCATGGCCCACATCGATGCCGGTAAAACAACCACCTCGGAGCGTATCCTTTTCTATACGGGTAAGACCCACAAGATCGGCGAAGTGCACGACGGTGGCGCTACCATGGACTGGATGGCCCAGGAGCAGGAACGCGGTATCACCATTACCTCCGCTGCTACCACCGCCTACTGGAACTACAACGGCAACAAGTACAAGTTCAACCTCATCGACACTCCGGGACACGTTGACTTTACCGCTGAGGTAGAGCGCTCGCTCCGCGTGCTCGACGGCGCCGTGGCAACTTACTGCGCCGTGGGTGGTGTAGAACCCCAGTCTGAAACCGTATGGCGCCAGGCTGACAAGTACAACGTGCCCCGTATCGGTTACGTCAACAAGATGGACCGCTCGGGTGCCGACTTCTTCGAAGTAGTACGCCAGATGAAGGACATCCTCGGCGCAACTCCCTGCCCCGTGGCCATTCCTATCGGTGCCGAGGAAAACTTCAAGGGTATCGTCGACCTCATCCGCATGAAGGCCATCCTCTGGCACGACGAAACCATGGGCGCCGAATACGACGTGGAAGAAATCCCCGCTAACCTCAAGGACGAAGCCGAAGAGTGGCGCGCCAAGATGATTGAACTCGCTGCCGAGCAGGACGAGGCCCTCATGGAGAAGTTCTTCGACGACCCCGACAGCCTCACCACCGACGAAATCATCGCCGCCATCCGCAAGGGTACCCTCGCTCTCGACATCGTGCCCATGACCTGCGGCTCTTCGTTCAAGAACAAGGGCGTACAGACCCTCCTCGACTACGTCTGCATGTTCCTCCCCTCTCCCCTCGACACCCCCGCCATCGTGGGTACCAACCCCGAAACGGGCGAGGAAGAAAGCCGTCTGCCCAGCGAAGACGAAAAGACGTCAGCACTCGCATTCAAGATTGCTACCGACCCCTACGTAGGTCGCCTCACCTTCTTCCGCGTTTACTCGGGTAAGATCGAAGCCGGTTCTTACATCTACAACGTACGTTCGGGCAAAAAGGAACGCGTAAGCCGCCTCTTCCAGATGCACTCCAACCACCAGAACCCCGTCGAGGTAATCGGCGCTGGTGACATCGGTGCCGGCGTAGGCTTCAAGGACATCCGCACCGGCGACACCCTTGCCGAAGAAGGTGCTCCCATCGTACTCGAATCCATGGACTTCCCCGATCCCGTTATCGGTATCGCCGTAGAACCCAAAACCCAGAAGGACCTCGACAAGCTCTCGCAAGGCCTCGCCAAGCTGGCTGAAGAAGACCCCACCTTCACCGTCAAGACCGACGAGCAGAGCGGCCAGACCGTTATCTCGGGTATGGGTGAGCTTCACCTCGACATCATCATCGACCGCCTCAAGCGCGAGTTCAAGGTAGAATGTAACCAGGGTAAGCCCCAGGTGAACTACAAGGAAGCCATCACCAAGACCGTCAATCTCCGCGAGGTCTACAAAAAGCAGTCGGGTGGTCGCGGTAAGTTCGCCGACATCATCGTCAACGTAGGTCCTATCGACGAGGACTACAAGGAAGGCGGCCTCCAGTTCGTCAACAAGGTGACTGGCGGTAACATTCCCAAGGAATTCATTCCCTCCGTGCAGAAGGGCTTCGAAGCTGCCATGAAGAGCGGTGTGCTCGGCGGCTATCCCCTCGACAGCCTCAAGGTCGAACTCCTCGATGGTTCATTCCACCCCGTTGACTCCGACCAGCTCTCGTTCGAGATCGCAGCCCTCCAGGCCTACAAGAACGCCTGCGCACAGGCCGGTCCCGTGCTCATGGAGCCCATCATGAAGCTCGAGGTCGTAACCCCCGAGGAAAACATGGGTGACGTGATTGGCGACCTCAACAAGCGTCGTGGACAGGTTGAAGGCATGGAGAGCAGCCGCAGCGGTGCACGCATCGTCAAGGCTCAGGTGCCCCTCGCCGAAATGTTCGGCTACGTAACCGCCCTCCGTACCATCACCTCCGGTCGTGCCACCAGCTCCATGCAGTACGACCACCACGCTCCTCTCTCGGCCAGCATCGCCCGCGCCGTCCTCGAGGAAGTGAAGGGCCGCGTCGACCTCGTGAAGTAATCTCACCAAACGCAACAAACTTTCTCACCCCACGGCAAGGCGGGATAACGAATGACTCTTATCCCGCCGACGCATGGGGCGTTTCAAACAAATTCATACAATGAGTCAGAAAATTCGTATCAAGCTGAAAAGCTATGACCACAATCTGGTAGAAAAGTCTGCCGAGAAGATTGTGAAAAACGTGAAGGCTACGGGCGCTATTGTCAGCGGTCCCATCCCCCTTCCCACGCGTAAGCGCATCATCACAGTCAACCGTTCCACCTTCGTCAACAAGAAGAGCCGCGAACAGTTCGAAATCTCCGCTTACAAGCGTCTCATCGACATCTATAGCTCTACGGCCAAAACCGTAGACGCCCTGATGAAGCTCGAACTCCCCTGCGGTGTCGAGGTTGAAATCAAGGTGTAGTCTATAAGCAGCCACCCAAGCCCCTCCCCTCACACCCGAGGCGTGGTCGGGCAGCAGGCGGCAGCCACTACCCAAAGGCGGGAGCACAATCACCCACGTGTTTGTGTTCCCGCCTTCATTTTCCGCCCCTCACGCCCGCCAGCCCACCGCCCGCCGGCCCACCACCACCGCATCTGTGCCGGCAGCGGTGAAATCAGAGTGTAAGCCGCGCGCAGCGCCCCGCCCCACCATCCGCCCGGCGCCCCTTCCCCTTCTGCCGGGCATAGGGATAGCCCCAAAGGGATGCTACGTAAAAAATATCACGTCGTACGTAAAAAAACTCACGTCGTACGTAAAAAAACTCACGTCGTACGTAAAATTTTTTACGTAGCATCTCCTTTTTTCTGTCCCCGTCCCCGCCGAAAATTGTCTTATACTGATATAGGTAGACACATTTAGTATCCATTAATAACCCAAACAACTTACTAAATGAGTCGTAAAAATC
>SFEP01000047.1 GCA_004557185.1 Bacteroidales bacterium | reverse complement strand
TTTCTTCCACGGCATCCCGTCGGAGGCAACGCCTTCAATGCGTTTACCGAGCACCCGTCTTTTCTATGGGCGCCCATACAAGTTTACCGGACACCAATATTGACAAATAGGGAGGTTTGAGAGCGGAATATAGAAATGTTTGATGAACAGTTGATTGACGTGAATTCTCGAGACGTTTCGCCATTTCTGCAAGGCATGCCGTTGTGACAGAAAGGGCGATAAGGCATTGCCGCCAATTGACGGCAATGTTACCGTCAATTGACGGCAACGCATGAAGCCTGTTTTCGTAACGCCTTTCTTGCTCTCAGTGACGAGGAGGTGAGGCGTGAAATCGGACAGGCCTGCCTGCATGTTCTACATTTGTAGTCGCCTTTCTGTGCAGCTCATCAGTATTTTTCTAAATTTGTGCGCTGTAAATACAACTACACGGCCATGTTACGTACTTGTTCTCTGCTTTTATGCGGCTTTTGGGCTGCCTGCTGTACGGCGTGGGCACAGCCTGGTGCCACCACACTCCTCGATGCGCGTATCCATTCGCTGCAGATGTACGTCAACGACGATGCGGGTAGCATGCCTGTGCTCGAACTTGGCAGCAGCGACGTGCTTCACGTGTCGTTCGACGACCTCGTACCGCATTACGAGCGTTATACTTACCGTATCACCCACTGCGACCCCGAGGGCAATCCCTCCGACGAACTGCTGGAAGCCGATTATGTGGAACGCGTGGCCGAAGACGAAACGATAGACGACTGCGAGCCGAGCCGCAACACCACCATAACTTACATGCATTACGCGCTGCAACTGCCCAATGCTCGTGTGCGACCGCTGCTCTCGGGCAACTACCGTCTTACTGTGTACCGCGAAAACGAGCACGGCGAGCAGGAGGAGGTGATACGCACCAACTTTGCCGTGGTGGAGCGCAAAATGTCGCTCAGTGCCACCTGCACCACCAACACCGACGTTGACTGGAACGAGAGCCACCAGCAACTGGCTCTGAAGTTGGCCACGGGCGACCTCTACGTGCGTGACCCAGCCACCGACATCCGCCTGTGCGCCCTGCAAAACCGCCGATGGGACAACGCTAAGGTGGCGGTGCCCCCTACGGCTGTGTATGGCAACACGCTGGAGTGGTCGCACTGCCGCGGCCTGCTGTTTACGGCGGGCAACGAATACCGCAAAATGGAGATGCTCTCCACCCGCTACCCTGGCATGCACGGCGAGAGCATGCGCTGGAAGGACACTTGCTACGTGTATAAACTCATGGACGACCAGCCGCGGCGCAACTACCTCTACGACGAGGACCGCAACGGCCAGTGCGTGGTGCGCTACGATGCTACGGGCACGCCCGAAACTGAAGCCGACTACGTGCTCACACGCTTCACACTGCAAATGCCCGAGGCCGAGGGCCGCGCCCTTTACGTGGCGGGCCGTTGGGCAGAGCCTGCACTGACCGACCGCTACCGCATGCACTACAACCACGAGGCGGGGCAGTATGAGGCCGACATCATGCTTAAGACGGGATACTATAATTATATGTACCTCAGTACGCCGGCCGACGGGGACGACGCGGGCAGCACGCAGCCTGTGGAGGGCGACTATTTCCAAACAGAAAACGAGTATGCCCTGCTCGTCTACTACCGCGCCCCGGGCGGACGCTACTGGCAGTTGGTGGCCTGCATCAACCCCTCTTACCGACCGCGATAACCACACCTTTTATCTATTCATATACCCCATGAATCACATCGTATTTCTTGACGGATATACCATCAACCCCGGCGACCTCACTTGGCAAACGCTCGAAGCGCTGGGCCACTTCACCGTGTACGACCGCACCGCATCCGAGGAAGTGCTGCAGCGTGCCAGCGGGGCCGAGATTTTGATTGTCAATAAAACGCGCCTGCAACGCCAGCACTTTGAGGTCCTGCCTGCCCTGCGCCTAGTGTGCGTGGCCGCCACCGGTTACGATGGCGTGGATGTGCAGGCCGCTGCCGACCACGGCGTGACCGTGTGCAACTGCGCCGGCTACAGCAGCCGCGCCGTAGCCCAGCTCGTGGCGTCGCTCCTGCTCGAGGTGGCCGATGCCGTGGGTACCTACGTGCAGCGCAACAGCGAGGGCATGTGGTGCGACAGCCCCGACTTCTGCTACACCCTCACGCCCCGCATGGAGCTGGTGGGCAAGCGCATGGCCATTGTGGGCTTTGGCAACATAGGCCGCGCCGTGGCCAACGTGATGCGCCCCTTAGGTTTGCAACTCTTCGCCGTCACCAGTAAGCACGCTGACCAACTGCCTGCCGACGTCAGCCCCATCGGTCTGGAGGAGGCCTTTGCCACCTGCGATGTGGTCAGTCTTAACTGCCCGCTCACGGCCTCCAATCGCGCCTTTGTCAACGCCGCCCTACTGGCCAAGGCCAATCCGCGCCTCATTCTCATCAACACCGCCCGCGGCGCACTGGTCGACGAACAAGCGGTGGCCGATGCGCTGCACACCGACCGTATGCTGGCCTACTGCGCCGACGTGCTCACGCAGGAGCCGCCCCTGCCCACCTGCCCGTTGCTCTCAGCTCCGCGTGCCTACATCACGCCGCACATAGGTTGGGCCACGCCCGAGGCACGCAGCCGCATACTTGCCATTCTCGAAGCCAACATCCGCGGCTTTATTGCCGGCACGCCGCAAAACGTGGTGCGCCCCTAAGCCTGCGCCTTTACTCCTTTATATATATAGCCCCCACACATGATTACTTTCGTACAAGTTCTCGACTTTATCGGCACGCTGGCCTTCGCCATCTCGGGCATCCGACTGGCATCGGCCAAGCGCTTCGACCTTTTCGGCGCCTACGTGGTCGGTGTGACCACGGCCATCGGCGGTGGCACCATGCGCGACGTGCTGCTGAGCCAGTCGCCCTTCTGGATGGACAACGCCTTCTACCTGCTTTGCTCTGCCTTCGCGTTGCTATGGGTCATCGTGTTCCGTCGCTTCTTGGTGCGGCAGAACAACACGTGGTTCCTGTTCGATACCATCGGTCTGGCCCTCTTCACCGTGACGGGCATCGAAAAGACCGTGGCGGCAGGCTTCCCCTTCTGGACCGCCATCATCATGGGCACCCTCACAGGTGCCGGCGGCGGCGTCATCCGCGACGTCTTCATCAACGAGGTGCCGCTCATCTTCCGCAAGGAAATCTATGCCTTGGCTTGCGTGTTCGGCGGTGTGGCCTACTACTTCTGCGCCCGCTTGGGGTTCGACAACGTTACCTCGGGCATCATGTGCGGTGCCGTGGTGTTGGTTTCGCGCCTGCTTGCCGTCAAGTTCCATCTCAGTCTGCCCGTGCTCAAGGCTGAGGATGCCGACGAGCCGAAGAAGGATTGAGCACTGTGCATTAAGAACCCCGTATTCCCCTTGCCGCATGCTGCATTCAGCACATCACAACCTGCCCCCCATGGCTCCGCCCCCCGACGGAGCCATGCTTTATATCCACGTACCCTTCTGCCGCACGCGGTGCATCTACTGCGACTTCTACTCCACCACTTGTGGCAGCGAGGTGCGAGTCGCCTATGTGCAGGCCCTGTGCCGCGAACTGCAGGCCAGGAGGGGCGAACTGCCCAACACGCGCCTTGCCACGCTCTACCTGGGCGGCGGCACGCCTTCGCAACTTGCGCCCAGCGAACTGACGCAGATCTTTGCCGCAGTGCGTGCCCACTACGACTTGCTGCCGGGGGCTGAAATCACGCTCGAGGCCAACCCCGACGACGTGACGCCGCAGTGGGTGGATGCCGTGCAGGCTTTGGGCGTAAACCGTGTGAGTCTGGGCGTACAGAGTTTCCACGATGCGCTGCTGCGCACCCTGCGCCGGAGGCACACGGCCCGGCAGGCCACTGAGGCGGTGCGGTGGCTACGCGCCGGGGGTATCGACAACATCAGCATCGACCTGATGTACGGCCTCCCCGAGCAGGATGCCGCCTGCTGGCAGCGCGACGTGCACCAGGCCTTGCAACTGCCCGTTACGCATCTCTCGGCCTACGCTCTCATGGTGGAGGAGGGCACGCCCTTGGCGCACATGGTGCAGGCCGGCACGCTGCACCCCGCCGACGACGAAGCCACACTCGCTGCCTACGAGCACCTGATGGATGCCGCGGCGCAGGCAGGTTTTGAGCACTACGAAATCTCCAACTTCTGCCGCCCTGGCTATGCCTCGCGCCACAACTCTGGCTATTGGCACAACGTGCCCTATCTGGGCTGCGGCCCCGGGGCACACTCCTACGACGGACTGCGCCGCCGCAGCAACCTTCCCGATGTGCATGCTTACGCTGCCGCTCAGGGCGACGTGCCGCACGCCACCGAGGAGCTTACGCCAGCTATGCGCTTTGACGAACGGGTGTTCACAGCATTGCGCACGAGCCGCGGCCTCGATGTGGAGGCCTTGCAACGCGACTTCGGCGCTGCGTGGACAGAGCAGCTCAAACGCGAAGCCGCCCGCCATGTAGAGGGCGGACGGCTGACTTGGTGCGGCGCGCTGCTGCGGTTCACACGGCAGGGCCTCTTTGTGTCGGACGACGTGATGAGCGACCTTATGCATGTGGACTGACCGCTGCGGCCTCGAGGGGCGTAAGGCTCCTGATGAGGGCGCCGTACACGGCATTACGGCTCAGCAGCGCGGCGTCGCCGATGAGGAAGAACTGGCGGCGTGCCCGTGTGATGGCCACGTTGAGTTTGCGGTCGACGTCCGTGCCTTCCACCTCGTCGATGCTTGAAAGCATGTCGAGCTGCCAGTCCTCCGACACGGTGGTGCTGAACAGAATGTAGTCGCGCTGGCTGCCCTGGTAGCACTCCACGGTGTCGATGGTGAAGTCGCTGGCCTGAGCCACGCCGTGGCGGCACAGTGCCTGGCGCACACAGGCTATCTGATTTCTGAAAGGCACAATGATGCCAATGTCATGCGGAGCGTTCAAGCGGCGTTCCGCTTTTTTGTGCATCTGCACGATGGCTTGCACCAACAGCGCCACGGCCTCGGCCTCGGGCACGTTGGCCCGCAGGTTCTCAGCGCCCGGCGTCTGTTTTACGTCCACCAGAGCCATACGCGTGGAGGCCACCAAGCGTTCGAAGGGCGTGGCGGCGTGGCTCCAATTAAGTGCTTCCTGTTGGTGCTCCAGGGGCACAGCCTCGAGCGCAGCGCCGTAGAAGTGGTGGTTGACGAACGCGCAGATGTCGGGGTGCATGCGTCCCTGGCGGTGCAGCATGCCTACCAGTTCGTGCTTGCCCTGCGTGGTGAACAGGCGGTGCAGACGTTCGAATAGGGAGTTCGCCAAGTTCGTCAGTCCGATGCCTTGCAGCAGGTTGCTCGTCACGGCCGTTTGCTTGCGGGGCGTCTGCACCACGGCAGGCAGTTGCTTGTGGTCGCCTATGAAGACGAACTTCTCGATGCAGTCCTGCCCGTCGCGTTGTGCGCAGAGCAAGCCCAAAGCCTGGGGTTCGAGTATTTGCGAGGCTTCATCAATAAAGGCTACGCGGAAGCGTTTTATCGCGAAAAGCATCTGGCTGTTCGTCAGCGTGGTCACCGTTCCTACCACCACCGGCACCCGCAGCAGCGCCTCGAGGGCCTCGCGGCGGTTGTGCCAGGCAGTGGCTCGGGTGTGCAGCAGACGGGGCAAATAGGCCGCGTCGCAGTGCGTGGGGGAGCCGATGCGCAGATAGTCAAGGCCAGGGCATTCGGCGCACAAGCCTTCGAGCATGCCGCACACCTCGTCGATGGCGCGGTTGGTGTAGGCACTCACCATGATGGCGCGAGGATAGGTGTCGCCACGCTCGCTCTGCATTTCGAGCCACGTTTCCTGCACCATGGCGCGCAGTGCCACGTTCGTCTTGCCCGTGCCCGGCGGCCCCACCAGCAGGAAGAAGTCGTCGGCTTGCCGCATACGTTGCACCGTTTCGGCCGTGTAGGCGGGGTATTCGCCGCGCAGTGCTCCCTTGTCGGTGGCCGTGGCCTCGGCACGTGCCAGCAGCAGGTTGCGGCGGCGGGGGCTGGCTGTGAGCAGACTGAACAGGTTGCGCACGGCCTGCATGGCGGGACCGTCGCTGGCGTCGTGCTCGATGGTGTAGAGTGCGGCCTCGAACAGGTGCAGGTTGCGCTGCGGCATGGCCAGTGTGAGCGTGATGCTGTCGGGCGTCAGTTCCTCCACATAGCCGCGCAGCAGTTGGCGGTTCGTCACGTTGCCCGTGCCGTCGGCGTTCTCGTAACATTGCACCATCTCGCCCTTGTTGAAGTTAGGGATAAACAGGTCGTCGTAGTTGGGGATGGAAAAGGTGACGCGCTCTACGCCGCGGTCGCCCTCGGCCTTGACCAAACTGAGCGAGGTGAGCATGTTGCCCGCCAGCAGTTTGGTGTGCGTGTCGGCCGTCCAAGTGGAGGCAAAGCCGCGCAACGAGTCAGGACGGTTGTCGGTGGTTTTCGAGCAGAAGAGCTCGCGCAGCACAAAGGAGAGGAAGGTCGTGAAGTAGGCCGCTGTCAGAGGGTCGCCCATGCCTTGCTGCAGGGGCTGCGTCACACGTTCAATTTGCGGCAGCAAGTAGTCGTGGTAGAAGCGTCCCCCCATGCCGTTCACGTTGAGAGCCTCGGGTGTGAGTTGGCGCAGCAGGTCGGCGGCCTCGTCGGTGGTGAGGCGGTGCAGCAGGCACATCACCCCATTGCGCACCTCCATGGCATCGGCTATGGCTTGTGCCGAGGGGCGCTCGTTGAAGAACTCTGGGTAACGTGAGTAGAAGAGCATTTGCCGTATGTCGTGCCACTCCAGGTGGAAGTTGCGGCAGAGCATTTCCCCGTAGAGCGACATTTGCATCAAGTGCTCATGCTGCGGGGCGGGGTGGCCGTAGTGAAACTCGTCGGCCTTGCCGCTCTTGAGTTCGAGCACGTGCCTGAAGTCCTGTGTGGCCACGTCCAGACGCCCGCGCAGCCCCAGTGTGGGACAGATGAAGGCGGGCTCGAGTATCACCTCGTCGAGGCGTATGCCCACCTCGGGCGAGGGGAAACGTTCTTGCACGCTCTGCGCAATGTGTTCGAAGTGGCGGCGTGCCTGCTCAAAATAGTCTTTCCCCACCTGCTCGGCAGGCAGACAGGTGTATTCCAAGGCATAGTCGGCAAAGTGGCGGCGCATAGAAGCCTGCCAGTCAAGCTCGGCGGGCGGCGTGTGGATGCAGTCGTCCATAAACTGGTTGGCGGCCTGCCCGAGCAGTATGGGCGCGGTGCAGACCATGGGCGAGAGCATGCGCAGCAGGTAGTTGAGCGGCGTGTGGCCATAGGGCTTCATGCAGGCCGTGAGTGAGGTGACGTCGATAAGGAAGTCGGGCTCGAGCACCACCATGGCGGCGCGCCACGTGCCGTCGGGCTGCACCCCTACGTCGAGCAGCATGACGGGTGCCCCGGCATACAGGTAGTTAGTGCCCACCTCCACCACACGCTCCTCGCCTTCGCACACAGCCTGCATCTGCTGCGGCGAGAGCACGGCAAGCACCAGCGCCCTGACGGCCTCGTAGACGGGTTTGGCCCTGAGCGGCTGCACGGGGCGCACCTCGCAGGGCAGTCCCGCAGGCACGGGCTGGCCATACACCTGCCTGACGAAATGGCAAAGGTCGGCCACGGCGGCCTCCTCATCAGCATCATCGGGCTGCACCCCTTCGTGCAGCACCTGCCGCAGGTGGCGGCGCAGACGGTCGGCCACGCGGTAGTCGATGCCTAAGTGGAGGCACACGGCATAAAGGCGGGAGAAGAGGGTAGAAAAATCAGAATGGAAGTCGGCGCTCTCAGCCAGACAGATGCGCTTGAGCACCGACAGCATGCGAGCATAACGCACCCGTTGGCTTGGCAGGTGGCGCAGCTTAGCTATTTCTATATAATAAGGATGGGGCATAGAAGGCATGGGGCAGAGGCTTGAGATTGAGGGGTGGGGGGAATGGGCCGAACGCTGCTGCTTTCACTCCTGCGCCTGCTGCAGTTCCTCGGGTGTGAGGATTTGCTGCTGCTTGCTGAAACGGTTGTGCTTGCGCTGCCGGCCCGCGGTCGAGCCCGCGGCATTGCTGGCGGGCGATGACGAAGGTTGTGACAGGCGCGAGGCCGCCGGCAGGGAGCGCATGAGTTGCACGTCGCCGCCATACATGGCCCAGCGTTGCATTACGCTCTGCACGTACTGATAGGTTTCGCTGCCTATCATGTAGCCGTGGCGCACCACGGGGTCGCGGTAGTAGCGCGCCTCGCTCAGGTGCAGCACGTAGTAGCTCACCTCCTGCCACTTGTGGTCGTTGCGGCGGTACTTGCGGGCCAGGGCGCGGGCATCCTGCACGTGCCCTGGCCCGCCGTTGTAGGCTGCCAGCACAAAGCAGGCCCGCTCCATGGGGTCGCTGATGTCGCTGAAAGTGTGCTGCAACTCGCGCAGGTAGCGCGCCGCGGCGGCGATGTTCTCCACGGGGGCAAATAGTTTGTCGTCGGGCAGCCCCAAGTGGCGCGCCGTGGCAGGCATTATCTGCATCAGGCCGCAGGCACCGGCCCACGAACGGGCGTTGGGGTCGAAGCCCGACTCTTGGTAGCACTGGGCCGCAATGAGTCGCCAGTCCCACCCCGTGTGCTGCGCCGCTTGCTTGAACTGCGCATCGTAGGTGGAGATGATGCCCTTTTCGCGCGAAATGAATGGAGCCCGCACCTGCCGCCTCACTTGCCGCCGCTGCTGCATGCGGGTGCGCTCCTGCTGCTTGAGGCGCTGCTCCATGCCCTCGCTGTACCATGCGTTGAGAGCACGGGCCAGGTCGTCAGCCCCGTCAGCCACGGCCCACGCTGTGCGCCCCTGCTTGTGCTGTACGCCGGCCGCCTGCAAGTGGTGCTTGGCCAGGAGAGCCTGCGGCAGGGGCAGCGCCACGAGGTCGGCCTCGCCACGCTGCAGCAGGCGCAGCAGGTGCAGGGTGTCGGTGGCCACCTCCACGCGAATGCCCACTCCGAGCGTCGCGGCAAAGTCCTCGGCAAGGGCATATTGCAGCCCCATGGCCTTGCCCTGGTAGTCGAAGTAAGTGTCGGGGCCGCTCAGTGTGGCTATGATGAGTTCGCCGCCCTCGCTGATGCGTGCCAGCGTGGCACCCTCCGTTTGAGGGGCTTTGGCAAAGGCTCCGTTGGTGCCAGGGTCGCGCTTGTGCTGCCCGCAGGCGCACAGCAGGGCGAGACTCAGCAGCAGGCTACACCACGTGTGGGGTGTGCGGAGGGGAAGATGAGAAATGCGTGGTCGTGTCATGACGGTGTGAAGCGTGTCGTGATTTCATGCCGCCACACGTGCAGGCGGCTTAAAACCGATTTCATGTTTGCAAAATTAAGTAAAGTTGCCAAGGTATCATGTGTGCCCCACCGATACTTTGCCCACCTGCCGCTTCGCAGCGTAGCCTGCGCATGTGCAGCTGCGGCGCATATTGGGGCGTTCTTTGCTGTGCGGAGAAAGGTGGCACGCGCGGGTTGCTCCCTACATGGCGTGAAACCGTTTTGGCGCCCTTTATTCTCATTCGTAGAACGGGCCAGATGGTTTGCCACGCCGGCACGGCACGTTTGCCACGCCGGCGCGGCACGTCTGCCATGCCGGCGTGGCACGTCTGCCGTGCCGGCGTGGCAAATGATAAAGCCTGTTCTGCGAACGGAAAGGTGCTGTGTAAAAACGGTTACAAGCCTTCTTCTTTCGGCTTTATTCCATTGAAAAACAAAGGTTTGCATGCTGTTAGCCGCGTCTACAACCCTCACCCCCTTTTCTGTCAATAATTTTTACCTCGAAAAGGCTGAAAATGAGGAAATGCGAAGAATGGAACAAGCTTGTCTGATTCGGCGGCCACGGCGGGAGCAGGTAGACGGTGGGCGCATATAGAAATGAGGGTGTGTCAAAGTGCAAATTTTGACGCGCACTCGAAGGTGCGTCAGAATGGCTAAGATGAAGGCGCTGAGGCTGAGGGCGCAGGGAGTGTACTAAAGTACATGACCAAGCCCGAATGCCGATAGCAACGAAGCAGATTGGCCATTATGACACACCGTCATACAGCCCCACCTGCGTGTCGGCAAGTGGGGCTGTGCGGTAAGTTTAGCAAGGGCTGTGCGGGGACTCAGAGCTCCGCTTCCTTGAGGCGTTCGGCGTTCTCGGCTACGATGAGGTGGTCGATGCAGTCCTGAATGTCGCCGTCCATAAAGGCGGCAAGGTTGTAGATGGTGTAGTTGATGCGGTGGTCGGTGATGCGCCCCTGCGGATAGTTGTAGGTGCGTATCTTGGCCGAGCGGTCGCCTGTGGAGACGAGCGTCTTGCGGCGTGAAGCGATGTCGTCGACGTACTTCTGATGCTCGCGGTCGTAGATGAAGGTGCGCAGACGAGCCAGGGCGCGCTCCTTGTTTTTGGGCTGGTCGCGTGTTTCGGTACATTCGATGAGGATTTCCTCCACCTCGCCCGTGTTGGGGTTTTTCCAGTTGTAGCGCAGGCGCACGCCGCTCTCCACCTTGTTCACGTTTTGGCCGCCGGCACCGCTGGAGCGGAAGGTGTCCCACTTGATTTCGCCTTCGTTGATGACTACGTCGAAGGCTTCGGCCTCGGGCAGCACGGCCACGGTGGCGGCTGAGGTGTGCACGCGGCCCTGCGTTTCGGTGGCCGGTACGCGCTGCACGCGGTGCACGCCGCTCTCATATTTGAGCGTGCCGTAGACGTCGGCACCCGTGACGGAGCACACGATTTCCTTGAAACCGCCCACAGCACCCTCACTGGCGCTCGACACCTCGAGGTGCCAGCCTTTGCGCTCGCAGTATTTGGCATACATGCGGAAGAGGTCGCCGGCAAAGAGGGCTGCCTCGTCGCCGCCCGTACCGCCGCGTATTTCGAGTATGGCGTTCTTGGCATCCTCGGGGTCCTTGGGCACGAGCATGAGCTTGATGCGCTCCTCCATTTCGGGCAACTGCTCCTCGCAGGCTGCCAGTTCCTCGCGTGCCATTTCCTTGAGGTCGGGGTCGGGCTCGTTGATAAGTATGTTCTTGGCCTCGTCGATATTGCCGAGCAGGTTAGCATAGGATTTGCGGGCGGCCATGAGGTCTTCCAGTTCCTTGTATTCCTTGGTGAGACGCACGTAGCGCGACTGGTCGGCTATGACGGAGGGGTCGGTGATGAGGGTGCTTACCTCCTCGAAGCGGGCAGTGAGCCCGTCCAGTTTGTCGAGTAGTGTATTCAAAGGGACGTGTGGTTTTTAGTGGAAAAGTGGGGTAAGGGGCGTGAACGCAATGCGGGCTGCCGGCATGCACCAGACCGCTGAGGGGGTGCGTGCCGACAGCCTGCAGGGCTTAATAATGGAACTCGCCGAACTCGCTCTTGATGGTAAGGGAGCGGGGACCTTCTTCGATGCGGCCTACCACTTGTGCGTCGATGTGGAAGGAGCGGGAGAGGGCGATGACGCGCTCGGCCTGCTCGGGCGACACATAGACCTCGAGGCGGTGGCCCATGTTGAAGACCTTGTACATTTCGGCCCAGTCGGTGCCGCTCTCACGGGCAATGGCCTTGAAGAGGGGTGGCACGGGGAACATGTTGTCCTTGATGACGCGGCAGTTTTCACCCACAAAGTGCAGCACTTTGGTCTGGGCACCGCCCGTGCAGTGTACCATGCCGTGTATTTCGGGACGCATCTCGTCGAGCAGACGCTTGATGACGGGAGCATAGGTGCGAGTGGGGGAGAGCACCAGGCGGCCGGCGTTGAGCGGTGCGCCCTCAACGGGGTCGGTGAGTCGGTAAGAGCCGCTGTAGACGAGTTCCTCGGGCACGGCCTTGTCGTAGCTTTCGGGATATTTCTCGGCCAGGTATTTGGCAAACACGTCGTGGCGTGCCGAGGTGAGACCGTTGGAACCCATGCCGCCGTTGTACTCCGTTTCGTAGGTGGCCTGGCCGCAGGAGGAGAGGCCCACGATGACGTCGCCGGGACGGATATTGGCGTTGTTGATGACGTCGCTGCGCTTCATGCGGCAGGTGACGGTGCTGTCGACGATGATGGTGCGCACGAGGTCGCCTACGTCGGCCGTTTCGCCCCCTGTGGCGTAAATGCCGATGCCCATGTCGCGCATTTGCTGCAGAAGTTCGTCGGTGCCGTTGATGATGGCGGAGATGACCTCGCCGGGGATGAGCATCTTGTTGCGGCCGATGGTGGAGCTGACAAGGATGTTGTCGACGGCGCCTACGCACAGCAGGTCGTCGGTGTTCATGATGAGCGCATCCTGCGCGATGCCTTTCCACACCGAGAGGTCGCCCGTTTCGCGCCAGTACATGTAAGCCAAGCTCGACTTGGTGCCTGCGCCGTCGGCGTGCATGATGTTGCAGTATTCAGGGTCGCCGCCCAGAATGTCGGGAATGATTTTGCAGAATGCCTGGGGGAAGATGCCTTTGTCGATGTGCTTGATGGCGTTGTGCACGTCCTCCTTCATAGCGGAGACGCCGCGCATCATGTAACGTTGCTTGCTGTCCATGGGGATTGCGGTAGATGTATGCTGGTTGTTTGCTATATGAATAAGGAATGAGAAACCACAAGGTGCGGTCCTCGGAGTGGGGAATATGAAAGGGCCGCACACCCGGCGCTTGTGCAAGGTGTGCGGCATGTGGGTCAGAACTCGACAGTGGGCGCTTTCTGTGCGGCGGCGTCGGCTTCGAAAAGGGTACGCTTGTCAAAGCCGCAGAGCGTGGCAATGATGTTCGAGGGGAAGCGGCGCACGGTCTGGTTGTACTCCTGCACGCTCTTGTTGTAGAGCTGGCGGCTCTCGTTGATACGGTTCTCCGTTCCCTCAAGTTGTGCCTGCAATTCGCTGAAGTTCTCGCTGGCTTTGAGGTCAGGGTAATTCTCTGTAATCATGAGCAGGCGGCCGATGGCCTGTGAGAGTTCGCCCTGTGCCTGCTGTATCTGTTTCATCTTTTCGGGCGTGAGGTCGTCGGCGCTGACCTGCAGCGAGGTGGCCTTGGCGCGGGCAGCCACCACGCCTTCGAGGGTGGCCGACTCGTGCTTGGCATAGCCCTTGACGGTGTTGACGAGCGAGGGGATGAGGTCGGCACGGCGCTGGTATTGCGTCTGCACATTACCCCAGGCTGTGGCTGCGGCCTCGTCGAGGTTGACCAGGGTGTTATAGCCCGAGAAGCCCATGAAGAAGAGGACGAGCACGGCAATGCCTATGCCGATGGTGGTTTTGGAAATTCTTGATGTCATGATGATAAATAGTAAGAGTGATTGATAACGTGTTTTGAAGCAAGAGGCATTGTGCAGGTGGCAGGAGCATCAAGGTGCAAGGAGTCTGCGCTACTTCTGCGGGTTAGAAGCGTCCGCCACTGCCGCCACCACCAAAGGAACCGCCGCCAAACGTACCGCCAAAGGAGCGTCCGCCGCCACCGCCGCCACCTCCTAAGAGGCTGCCTGCTGCCATGCCGCCTGCAAAGGCGCCGCCTTGGTTGTCGTTGTCCTTGATGCGGCGCTTGTGGCTGTGTCCGCATTTGGGACAGGTGAGTGTGATTTCTGTGAAGCGTTCACCCGTTTTCGTGTGTCGCACCTTTCTGCGCTGAGTAATTTTGAGTTGCGCTTTCTTGCACACGGGGCAGCGGTTGCTGCGCCAGCCGTAGTAGATGGCTACGACGAGGAAGAGCATGAATACCACAAGGCAGATGATGCCGGCGATGATGTCGGCGGTGTCTTCCTCGTCCTCGCCCAGTTGGTTGGTGATGGTAGGGTCGTTGCGCACAATGCCGTCGATGGCCTGCAGGGTGAGCAGAATGGCGGCATCCCAATGCTTGTTCTTCAGTTCAGGCACCATCACGCGGTTCTCAATGCGGCGGCACAGGGCATCGGGCAGTGTACCTTCAAGGCCGTTGCCCGTGAGTATTTGGTAACTGCGGTCCTCAGTGGCGAGCAGGATAATCAGTCCCGTGCGTTGCTCCTTGCTGCCTATGCCGTAACGCTTGCCTAACGCCATACCGAAAGCATAGGGGTCGTCGCCCTCAAGTTCCTTGACCACGGCCACCACCGTCTGCACGCCCTTGTCGCGTTCGAGCGCCGTGAGCAGAGAGTCGGCTTGGGCCACCGTGGCGGGGTCGAGAATGTGGTCGGGGTTGCACACATGGCGGCGCGCATCCTGCAGGTAGACCATGGGGAGTGTTTCGGGCCGCCATTTTTCGGCCCATAGCGTGAGCGGGAGCCACATGAGGCAACACAACACGAGGCAAAGACGCGCCACGGCAAAGCCTTGCTTGCGCTGTGGCCGGGGAGTGGGTGCCGAATGGGGAAACGCAGTCTGCATAGCCTGAATGAATAGGGTGGAATGTTATAGAATGGAAGCAGCCAAGCTTCCCTATATATATAAGGAATAAGGAATGGTGGCTGGTGTCTGTCAGTCCTCGGACAAATCGTAGGAGAGTGACGCGTCGACAAAGAAGAGGAGGTCCTCGGCTGTGAAGTCACCCACCTTGTCCTTGCGGGCTGTCTTTTCAAGGTATGCCGCAGCCTTTTCTTCGTCTATTTCCACGTAGCCCTCGTCGTCGGCCTGAGCATCGAGTGCGCCACTGTGGACGTAGTATTCGCTGAGTACGTCGAGGAAGTAATAAAGGTCGTCCTCGGTAAACTTTTCTTTCAGTTCCTGTGGTAATACCTGCTGAATGTGTGCAACGATGCGTGCATCCTCTTCGGCATCCATCAGGAGTTCTTCATCTAAACTGCTCATGACGGAAAATGTATAAGTGATAAGGGAAACCAAGAGCCTGCTCTGCGGCCGCGTTTCACCAGAATGGATGGCTTTTATACCTATAAGAGCCAATGTGTAAACGTGTTGCGTTTTCACATTGGCTCGCAGGGGAATATTCCCCAAAGAAAGGGAGTGCTACTTCAGCAGTGCTTCGATTTTCTCCACGAAGTCCGACTTCTTAGCGGCACCTACGTGCTTGTCGACCACTTCGCCGCCCTTGATGAAGAGCACGGTGGGCACGTTGCGAATGCCGAACTTGGCCGTAAGGTCGTCGTTCTCGTCCACATCGCATTTGCCAATGTTCACTTTGCCTTCGTATTCGGCAGCGAGTTCATCGATGATGGGTGCAATCTTCTTGCAGGGGCCGCACCAGGTGGCTGAAAAGTCGACAACGAGGGGAAGACCGGCTGCTGCGAGCTCGGCGTAGTTGGAGTCAGTAATGATTTGTGCCATGTTGTGTAAAGGTGATTGTAGGTGATTGTGTGATGCGGAAAAGGGGAATGCAACAATGTGCATGGCTGCGTAAAAGCTGTCTTACTTCATGCTTTTGCGCCAGTTACACGTTCTTACGTGCCTTATCCGCTGTGCAAAGATAGTGCAAACCTATAGAAATGCAAAGGATCGGCACTTTTCTTTGTTGCCCTGATGACTTGCCATACTGATGCCTGCCGCAGGGCAAGTGCCTGCGGTGCGGGGCCTTTAAGGGTTGGGCTTTAGTTGATTTTGAAAGAGAGTGCCGGCTCGTGGTCAAGGTAGTTAATGAGCTGATGCTTCACCGTCAGATGGCATTTCATGCTTTGCAGCGTGACTTGCATGGAGCGTGTCTTGTCCACCACGTTAATGAAGACTTCGGTGGGCCCGTCCTCTTCGTGGAGCAATTCCGTGAGGCGGGCCACGTTGTCGGTGGTGAGCTCATCCAGGTCCACATTGATGGTGATACTTTTCAGGATGTTGTCTTTCACGTCGGGCAAAAATTCGATTTTGCCTATGCGCACTTCCCACTCCTCGGGCCTCCATTGCTTGGGGCTGACGCGGGCAGTGATGTAGACGGGGTTGCCCTCCGTCATGTATCCGCTCCATCTGGCCCATTCATCGCCAAAGAGTGGCACCTCGCCGGGGCCGCTGAAGTCCTCAATACGCACGATGCCGTAGGGGTTGCCTCGTTTGGTCTGCCCCCGCTTGACCGATGTCACGATGCCGCCGAAAGTGATGTCCTGGTTAAGGCGTTCCGAAAGGTCGGCCATTTCAGCCATCTGTGCCGTGCACACATTCTGCAGCACAATGGCATATTCGTCGAGCGGGTGGCCTGAAATGTAGATGCCCAGCAGTTCACGTTCCCGGTTCAGGCGCTCCATGTCACCCCATCGTTCGGTGACGGGCTGCGGGGCGGGTTTGGCTATCTCGGGCATTTCCGTAGGACCGAAGAGCGACATCTGGCACGTGGCCTTGTCCTGCTGGTAGTTGATGCCGTACTGCATGAGCGCATCCAGAAAGCACTCCCCGTTCGTGGTGCCTGCCACAAAGTGCTCACGCTGCAAGTCTTCGAAACAGTCGAATGCTCCTGCCACGCCGAGGCATTCCATGTTCTTGCGGTTGCAGGATGAAAGGTTGACGCGTTCCACAAAGTCGTAGATTGACTTGAACGGGCCGTTCGCCTTGCGTTCGCGCAGGATGTCGGCCACCGCGCCTTCGCCCACACCCTTGATGGCGCCCAAGCCAAAGCGTATGTCGCCCAAGTGGTTGACGCTGAACTTCAGGTAACTTTCGTTGATGTCGGGACGCAGCGTGTTGATGCCCATCGTCTTGCATTCGTCCATGAGTTTCGATACCGTCGAGATGTCGGCCAGGCTTCGGCTCATCACGCCCGCCATGTACTGTGAGGGGTAATTGGCTTTGAGGTAAGCCGTTTGGTAAGCAACCCAGGAGTAGCAGGTAGCGTGGCTCTTGTTGAAAGCGTACGAAGCGAAGGCGCGCCAGTCATCCCAAATCTTTTCAAGCACCTTGGGGTCGTGGCCATTGGCCGTGCCACCCTTTATGAACTTGGGATACATGTGGTTCAGCTTCTCAATAAGTTTCTTGCCCATGGCCTTGCGCAGGGCATCGCTTTCGCCTCGGGTAAAGTCGGCTATCTCGCGCGACAGCAGCATGACCTGCTCCTGATACACCGTAATGCCATAAGTGTCTTTCAGGTATTTCTCCATGCACGGCAGGTCGTAGGTAATGGGCTCTTTGCCGTGTTTGCGCGCAATGAACTGCGGGATGTACTGCATGGGGCCGGGGCGGTAGAGGGCGTTCATGGCGATGAGGTCCTCAAAGGTGGAGGGCTGCAGTTCGCGCAGATACTTCTGCATGCCCGGCGACTCAAACTGGAACGTGCCCACGGTGTTGCCGTCGCAGTAAAGCTGGTAGGTGGCAGGGTCGTTGATATCGATGGCATCGATGTCGAGGTCAATGCCAAGCGAGAGTTTGATATTCTCCACCGTTTCCTTAATAATAGAAAGCGTCTTGAGGCCGAGGAAGTCCATCTTGATCAAGCCCGTTTCCTCAATTACCTTGCCCTCGTACTGCGTGCAGTGCAGTTCCTCACCCGTTTCCTTGTCGCGTGCCGTCGACACGGGCACCCAGTCTGAAATGTTGTCGCGGCAGATGATGAAGCCGCAGGCATGCACGCCAGTGTTGCGCACATTACCCTCAAGCATTTTGGCATAGCGTATGGTGTCGCGCAGCAGCGGGTCGTTCGATGTTTCGGCCTCGCGCAGTTCGGGTATGGCGGCTATGGCGTTCGGCAGGTTCATCTTGGGCGTCTTGCCGTCGGGGCCTTCTGGCAGTTTGTCGGGAATGAGTTTGCACAAGGCGTTGCTCGTTGACAACGGCAGTTTCTGCACGCGTGCCACGTCCTTTAGCGCCAGTTTGGTGGCCATGGTGCCGTAGGTAATGATGTGCGCCACGTTGTCGGCACCGTATTTCTGTGTTACCCAGTTCAGCACCTTGCCGCGCCCGTCGTCGTCGAAGTCCACGTCAATATCGGGGAGTGAAATACGGTCGGGGTTCAGGAAACGCTCGAACAGCAAGTCATATTGTATGGGGTCGATTTGTGTGATGCCAAGGCAATAGGCCACGGCGCTACCGGCAGCCGAACCACGGCCAGGGCCCACACTGACACCAAGGTCCTCGCGGGCAGCACGGATGTAGTCCTGCACTATGAGAAAGTAGCCGGGGAAACCCATGGTCTTCATGATGTGCAGTTCAAACTTGATGCGCTCCTCCGTTTCTGCGTCTAGGTGCTCGCCGTAGCGCTTGTGTGCACCCTCATACGCCAACTTGGCCAGATAGTCGGCTTCCAGTTTGATGCGATACAATTTGTCGAATCCACCGAGCTTTTTGATTTTCGCCATACCGTCCTCTTCGCTCATCACCACGTTGCCGTTCTCATCGCGGGTAAACTCTTCGAAGAGGTCTTGCTCGGTATATTTGGCCCTATACCCCTCCTCAGTACCGAAGTCCTCGGGTATGGCAAAGTTGGGCATGATGGGGGCATGGTCTATGCTGTAAGTCTCGATTTTATCGCAGATTTCGCATGTGTTGGCCAGCACCTCGGGCAAGTCGGCGAAGACGGCGTTCATCTCGGCCTGCGTCTTAAACCACTCTTGCTTGGTGTAGAGCATGCGGTTGGGGTCGTCTAGGTCTCGCCCCGTGCTTAAACAAATCAGGCGGTCGTGTGCTTCCGCGTTTTCTTCATCTACAAAGTGGCAGTCGTTCGTACAAATACACTTTACGCCCATTTTCTGCCCCAGTTCCAACAAGATAGGGTTTACTCGCTCTTGTTCTTTGAAGGTGTCGCGGTTGGCACGTATGGCAGGATCCTTCACCTCGTGACGCTGCAGTTCCAGGTAATAATCATCGCCAAATACCCGTTTGAACCACGCCACCGTCTTTTCGGCACCAGCCATGTCGTCGTGCATGATTTTCTGCGGTAATTCGCCACCCAGACAGGCTGAGCAGACAATGAGATCCTCGTGAAATTCCTCCAAGTCGTGGAAGTCGGTACGCGGACGCATGTAGAAACCGTCAACCCAAGCCCTCGACACCAGTTTGATAAGGTTGTGGTAGCCATGCTCATTCTTGGCCAGCACCACCAGGTGCCAGCCGCTCTGGTCCACACGCTGCTCTTTCAACCGCTTGTCGCCGCGGCGCGCCACGTACATTTCACAACCGAAGATAGGTTTGAAGTGGGCAATGCGTTGTTGCTTGACAAGCGTCTTTTCTGTCTCGGCAATCAGTTGCTCCGTACTCTTGCCCGCATCGGGGTCGTTGCCGTCCTTGTCGGTTCTCGGAGTATAAGTCCCATCCCTTAAAGCTTTCAGTTTTTCCTCGGCTTCCTTCACCTTACCCTTCGCCTTGCCACACACTTTCTGGGTGTAGTTGAAAAACTCCTTGATACCCATCATGTTGCCATGGTCGGTAATGGCCATGCCGCGCATGCCATCGCCAATGGCCTTGTCTACGAGTTTCGGCACAGCAGCCTGGCCGTCAAGCACAGAGTATTGGGTGTGAACGTGAAGATGAACGAAGTCTTGCATACGGATAGAAGGGGGAATAGGGGTGCTACAACCTGAATGTGCATGCAAAAATACGAAAAACGCTTCAACGTGCCACATCATGTGCCGTATTGTGGTGACAACCCTACGCCAGAATAAGCACATTCCTTGCAGGCCACCAATTCTGCTAAACGTTGTTTCAGTACTTTACCTTGTATTTTCATGCCAGCAAGCCGTTTCTCCGTTCGACCGTCCCTTCTTTTTATACCCCCCCCCCTACGTTTCTGGCGCGTTGATCATGGCCGTGGGCAACGTTGCACATGGCCGTGAGCAACGTTGCCCACGGGCGCGATCAACGTTGCACGCGGCCGTGATCAACGCACAATGTGTCTTGCAGGAACGAGAGTGCCGGTGTTGTGCACGGTTTCGCCTTATCGAGGAACTTCGACCCGCCATCCTGTTGCAGGAGGCTTATTTATCAGTTGCATACTGACGGACTGAGTGAGCAATAATGTGAGTAAGAAAATAGAAAATGCACGAATAAGTAAGATTTGATTGCATTGTATTAGGCTTATTAAGATTAAAGGCTTACCTTTGCCTTCATTGCTGAAGTAGGTAAGGTCACCCTCTCTTTCAGTGTACATATCCAAATAATATTTGTACTTCCGAGGTGTGAGTAGATGACTTGCTTGTCAGTCAAATCCATGCTTTTCTTATCGATGCAGTTAGACGAACTTTTTCGTAAACATTGCGTAACTTCTTGTGTCACATGTTATTTGTGTATGCAAGCAGGAATAAGGAATGTGTCTGTACGTAAACCATGAATCCTGTAGTTCTCACACTTGGCAAAGAGATGCCCACATGGTTCGTCATGCGCGATTTGCGCCGTGCCAATGCCAAGGAACATGCTGTAGATATACTGGCAGCCCGTGGATATGAGGTGTTTACGCCCCTTGTGGTGCGTACGAAGACAGAACGGGGGCGTAAGGTGACGGTGAAGCGTCCCTTTATCAGCGACCTGCTCTTTGTGCATGCTACGCGCACGACCCTTGACCCCGTAGTGAGCGAACTTGACTTTCTTCAGTACCGTTTTATAAGGGGCGGTCGCATGGGCGAAGTAATGCAGGTGCGTGAGGACGAGATGCAGGCATTCATGCGTGCCGTCAGCAGCGATGCTCCTTTTCAATACTTCAAGCCCGAAGAAGTGTCGCCTGCCATGTATGGAAAGAAAATCCGCATTGTAGGCGGGACGCTCGATGGCTTGGAAGGACGCTTGATGTCACGCCGAGGCTCTAAGGTGCGCCGTCTACTTGTTGATATGGGTGGCTTGCTCTCGGCTGGCGTGGAGGTTGAGCCAGAATACATACAAATTGTTGAATGATGTTTGAAACAACCTTGTAAAGAAGTTGAATACTAATAGATTATATACGTATATTTTACTTTTGCTTTGAATATGAGAAATTTTAAGAATTTAGTGATGTTGACCTTGCTTGTCATCATTACCTCCTGTGCAGAAACGAAACAATTTGCGTATTTCCAGGATATGAGCAACGATGGCGTAACTCCTCAAGTGAGCATGCCCGTCGACATCAAGGCACAAGTGGGCGACCAGTTGTCCATCAACATCAATGCGCAGGACGATAGGCTGCAGAAGATGTTTAACCTGTCTATGGTAAGTAGCGGTGGGTCAAGCAACCAGACGCGTTTGGTTTATACCGTAGATTCCAAAGGTTGCATCACTCTGCCCGTGTTAGGCGCGATCAAGGTGTTGGGCTTGACGCGTGAACAGATAGCTGCGTTGGTGTCACAAGAACTGAAGGCGCGCGAACTGCTGAGCGACCCTGTGGTGGTAGTGCAATTCCAAAATGCCTTTGTGTCCGTACTCGGCGATGTGGGCAATCCTGGCCGCATCAACTTTGACAAGGATAACATGACAATAATAGATGCCATCGCACAGGCAGGCGACCTGCAGGCGACGGGTAAGCGTGCCCGCGTCTTTGTGTTGCGCCAAGTAAATGGCAAGCAGCAGATGTATGCTGTGGATATGGCGAAGGCAGAAAGCATCTATTCTTCGCCCGTTTATTATCTGCAACAGAACGACGTGGTCTATGTAGAACCCAACGCGATGAAGGCGCGCACGGCGTCCGTGAACGGCAATACCTTCCGCACGGTCGGCTTTTGGATGTCTGTATCATCCTTCCTCATGTCACTCATAGTACTTATTACAAAATAAGAAAAGTTAGTCAAGTAAGCTATGGAACAGAAACCTAAATCTATACGTCCGGCAGCCACACAGGATTTTGTGCAATTACAGGACCTGCTTTACCTCTGTCTGCGCAAATGGCAGTGGATTCTGTTGTCGTTGGTGGTGAGCATGGGCTGTGCTATTTATTATGTGCTGACTACACCACCTGTGTACACGCGTTCGGCCGATTTGCTCATCAAGAGCGATACAAATGGTGCTTCGACAAGTTCTGAGGCAGATATATTTGCCGATATGGGCATTACCACGAAAGCCAATATCAACAATGAAATTACGACCATGCGCTCGCCAGACCTTATGTTGGAAGTGGCCAAGCGCTTGCACCTTGACATTAGTTATACTGTTGACGGCCGCTTTCATGAGGTAGCCGTATATGGCAACGAACTGCCCGTAAACGTGACCATGTTAGGGGTAAAGGACGGAAACTATGTGGACTTCCACCTCAAATTGTCGCCCGGTGGCAAAATAGAACTGTCGGACTTTACCTGCAATGGTGAAGAGGTGGGCGATGTGTATGCTGGCCAAATCAACCAGGTGATTCAGACTCCCGTGGGCAAGGTGTGCATTGTGCCCACACGGCTCTACGCAGCGCAGCATGGTTGCGAAGTTAATGTGTCGCGCAGACCTGTAGAGGTAATGGCGGCCTACATGATGGCGAACTTGGGCGTTGTGCAATTGGACGATATGTCAAATATCTTGACGCTCACCCTGAACGACCTGTCAACTGCAAGGGCTGAAGATGTGCTGAACACGCTGATACAGGTGTACAATGAAAATTGGATAAAGGACAAAAACCAGGTGGCTGTGAATGCCAGCAGGTTTATTGCTGAGCGACTTTCTATCATCGAAAACGAACTGGGCACGGTGGACAACGACATCTCGTCGTTCAAAAGCCAGAACCTCATGATAGACGTAGGTTCGAGCGCCACACAGTTTATGTCGCAGGCCCAGCGTGCGGAAGACGAACTCCGTTCGCTGAACGACCAGTTGTATTTGGCGCGTTATATGCGCAAGAGCATTACAGACGACGCACAGAGATATGAACTCCTGCCCACTAATAGCGGTCTGGGTGGCGAAACGGTGAATGCGCAGATAAACCGATACAACGAGCTTATCATGGAGCGCAGCCAACTGGTGGCGCAAAGCAGTGTGAGCAACCCCTTGGTGAAAGAACTTGATGCGCAACTTGCTGCCCTGCGAAAGGTGATGGTGGGTAGTCTGGACAACTCCATCTTAGCCATTGACACGCAAATCAAGACGTTGAAGAACATGGGCGGAAAGGCCACGCAGGAAATTGCTTCGAGTCCGAACAAAGCCAAATATCTGCTCAGCGTAGAACGTCAGCAGAAGGTGAAAGAGTCCTTATATATATATCTGCTGCAGAAACGCGAAGAAAACGAACTCTCCCAAGCGTTTACCTCAAGCAATACACGCGTGATACGCAAGCCGAGCGGTAGCAATGCTCCTACAGCACCCATGCGTCGCAACATCTTGCTCATAGCCTTTGCTATTGGGCTGCTGGCACCCGTGGTCATCATTTTCATTATTGAAAACTCGAACACCGTGCTCCGTGGCCGTGCTGACCTGAAGGGGCTGAAACTTGCCTTCTTAGGTGAAATACCGTATTTCTCCACCAAAAAGAAAGGATTTTTCCAAAGAAAGAAAAACCAGCGACATAATATGCCTCAGATGGTGGTGGAGGAAGGAAATCGGAATGTTATTAACGAAGCCTTCCGCGTGTTGCGCTCGAACATAGAATTTACGGCAGGGCAAGATAAGCACAAGAATGTGCTCATGGTAACCTCTTTTAATCCGAGCAGCGGCAAATCCTTTATTACTATGAACTTGGCCAAGAGTTTGGCCATCAAGGGTAAGAAGGTGCTGGTGATAGATGGTGACCTGCGCCATGCTTCTGTATCAGCCTATGTGCATCGCCCTAAGAAAGGCATTACGCATTATTTGGCTGGTTTGGAGAACGACTGGACTTCGCTGCAAGTGGCCTCGGACAACCATCAGAATTTGTACGTAATGCCCGTAGGTTCTTTGCCTCCCAATCCGACCGAACTCCTGGAGAACGGAAAATTGCATGATTTGGTGCAAGAGGCCAAGGTGCAGTATGATTACGTCATTATAGACTGTCCGCCTATTGACATTGTAGCCGATGCACAGATTATCGAACAGGTAGTGGAACGTACCCTCTTCGTGTTGCGCGCTGGTCTGCTTGACCGTTCTATGTTGCAAGAACTTGAGACGATAGCCGAGGAGAAACGCTTTAAGAACCTTTCCGTCATACTGAATGGTACGGAAATGGCGACAGGTCGTTATGCTTATCGTTATGGCTATCGTTACGGTTACCACTACGCCTATGCTTCGTACTATGGCGACTCGTCCCGCCGAGGGATAATTAGCTGGTAGCAGTTTATATGACCATTGGCTATGGTGATTGTGGGAGAAGATGATTGGGGTGACTGACATGCACCGCTGAGACTTGCTCACGATGACCAAAGCCTATTCTCCTTTGTGCACATCATCATAAAATTTTGAAACAACGCCACGCTTGAAGCGATGCTCATTCCGCCTTCCGTTACGGTTATTGTCGCCGTGTACAATAAAATCCAGAGTCTCCCCAAGACCTTTGCCAGCCTTTGGGCGCAGACTTTCCAAGATTTTGAGGTGATATGCGTGGATGATGGCAGTGAAGACGGTTCGGCGCAATGGTGCAAACAGCAGGAAGCGCTGCATCCCCAACTCAGATTGGTGCGTCAGCCCCACAAGGGTGTTTCTGCCGCTCGGCAAGCTGGATTAGAAGCCGCTAAAGGACACTATGTGGTGCATGTTGATCCCGATGATTGGGTGGACCCATCCTTTTTGCACCGCATGCTTGAAAAGGCTCAGAATGAAGGGGCGGACATGGTAATGTGTGGTGTTTGGACTGAATATCCCGAATGCTGCACGCCCACCCAGACTTACGAAGACCGCCTTTATGTCGCCCCCGACTTACTGCATGCTCTCGTGACGCAACGCACGCATGGCAGTGTATGTAACAAATTGGTGCGCACGGCTCTGGCTCGGCAAACAGGTTTTCACCCGCAAACGCTTGTCTGCTTTGAGGATGCACTTTTCTTGATGCGTTTGCTACATGTTGTGCCAACGTTGAAAATCTGCGGACTGGCAGCCTGTCTGTATCATTATGTGGTACGGCCTTCGTCCCTTACGAATTTCATCTCGCCACATATTTATCAGGCCAAACGCCAGTTTCTGCACGAAATAGAGCAATTCCTGCCAGCCGAACAATATGACGGCTTCTACGCCATCAAACGCACCGTGCTGTATTGGGCGTTTGTGACGAAACAGAAGACGGACCTGCAATGCTTGTTCCCCGATGTGCAGCGGCAGGTGCGTAAGGAGGGAAAGTGGAACGATAAGTTAGCGGTTGTGCTGACGTTGCTACACTGGGGCGTACCGTTCGCTTGGGTGCATGGCCTTTACAGCCTGCTGTATCGCAAGTGAAGGAGGCATGAAACAAAGCATGTATCTTAGTTTGGTTTAGTACTTGATATTCGGACTCTAAAGTGTTTTAATACAGTCCTGTTGGGTATATTAAATAATCAATATATGGAAGTCATCAAGACTGCTATTGAAGGGGTGGTGATTATCGAACCGCGCCTTTTTAATGATCAACGAGGCTATTTCTTTGAATCATTCTCACAGCGAGAGTTTGATGAAAAAGTGCGCCCCGTTCATTTTGTGCAGGACAACGAGAGCAAGTCTTCTTACGGCGTACTCCGCGGCTTGCATTTTCAGAAACCGCCTTTTGCCCAAAGCAAATTGGTGCGCGTCATCAAGGGTGCTGTGCTCGACGTGGCCGTGGACATCCGTAAAGGCTCGCCCACCTTTGGCCAACATGTAGCCGTGGAACTGACGGAGGATAATCATCGTCAGTTCTTCATTCCACGTGGCTTTGCGCATGGCTTCAGTGTGCTGAGCGAGGAGGTGATTTTCCAATATAAATGCGACAACTTTTATGCACCTCAGGCTGAAGGTGCCATAGCCTGGAACGATCCGGCGTTGGCTATCGACTGGCGCCTGCCCGAGGAAAAGGTGAAACTCTCGGATAAGGATAAGCATCATCCGCCTTTGAGTGCAACTGATTGTCTGTTTGACTATTCTGAAGATTTATATAAGTAAAGGCAAAAATAGAAATGGATAAGCAATATACTCGTACAATACTCATCACTGGCGGAGCTGGTTTCATTGGCAGCCATGTGGTACGCCTCATGGTAAACAAGTACCCAGAGTATCATATCATCAATCTGGACAAACTGACCTATGCTGGCAACTTGGCCAACCTGAAAGATGTGGAAGATAAACCGAACTACACTTTCGTCAAGGCAGACATTTGCGATTATGAGGTGATGCTGAATCTGATGCAGACCCAGCATGTGGACGGCATCATTCATTTGGCTGCCGAGAGCCACGTGGACCGTAGTATCAAGGACCCGTTTACCTTTGCCCGTACCAATGTCATGGGCACGCTGTCGTTGTTGCAGGCAGCCAAAGTGTACTGGGAATCGCTTCCTGAGGGCTACGAGGGGAAGCGCTTCTACCACATCTCAACCGATGAGGTGTACGGAGCTTTGCAGTTGACGCACTCCGAAGGAATAGAACCTCCCTTTACCACAACGGCTTCTTCTTCTGAACATCACTTGGCTTACGGCAAGGACTTCTTTTATGAGGATACGAAGTACAATCCCCATTCACCCTATTCTGCGAGCAAGGCCAGCAGCGACCACTTCGTGCGTGCCTTTCACGACACCTACGGCATGCCCACCATCGTGACGAATTGCTCCAACAATTACGGTCCTTATCAGTTCCCTGAAAAACTTATCCCTCTTTTCATCAATAATATACGCCACCGCAAGCCGCTGCCTGTATATGGCAAGGGCGAGAATGTACGCGACTGGTTATTCGTAGAAGACCACGCCCGCGCCATCGACCTTATTTTCCACAAAGGCAAGGTGGCTGACACCTATAACATCGGTGGTTTCAACGAATGGAAGAACATCGACATCATTAAGGTGGTCATCAACACCGTCGACCGTCTGCTTGGCCGTCCTGAGGGTGCCGACCTCGACCTCATCACTTACGTTACCGACCGCAAGGGCCACGACATGCGCTACGCCATAGACTCCACCAAACTCCAGCGCGAACTCGGTTGGGAACCCTCACTGCAGTTTGAGGAGGGCATCGAACGCACCGTCCGTTGGTACCTTGACAACCAAGAATGGATGGACAATATCACCAGCGGCGAGTACGAGAAGTATTATGAGGAGATGTATAGGGGGAGGTGAGGAGTAATGGACATCCTGTTGTCTATTTGTCGCAGAGAGATATGTTTGGTAAGATGTAAACATCTGCTTATACTATGAGTAAGTACTTAACCTTGTATTTTATTAATGTAGGAAAAGAGCATCTTGGAAAAGATGTCTTTCTTACACCATATTATTTAGGTAAAGAGTTAGGTTATCGAACACGTATCGTATATCCTATGACAAAAGGGAATATGACATTGCCCCAAATACATCGAGGCGTCAGATTAATACCGATACATTTGTTTGGAAGGCCGATTGAAAATCCCTATCTCAGGCTAGTTGTTTCTATCTTCTTTTTTATAAGATATGTTGTGCCTTCGAGTTGCATGATGGGTTTTCATTATTATAGTAAGGTAAATGTCCTTTTACCTGTGATATATAAGCTTTTGAACCCATGGGGAAAGTTGTATATAAAATTAGATGCATCGGTTAGGTTTTTGCAATACGAAGATAATTATAAGAATAAGTGGAGTAAACGCTTCTGGAATTTTTGGGACAAATTGTTTGCATTAAAAGTTGATTGCATTACATGTGAAAGCAGTGAGTCATATCATGCCATTATGAACTCAGGTGCTTCGTGTTATAAATTCCGTAATAAGTTGTCAATTATGCCCAATGCCTTTGATGATGAAGAACTGCAGACTATTAGACGTAAAGGATTCTCAGAGAAGGAGAATATCATGATTACATGTGGAAGATTATTTACCCCCCCCAAGAATACGGAAATGCTTCTTAACGCTTTGAAGAAAATTGATATCCGTGAATGGAAGTTCTATTTCATTGGTCCGTATCCATATGAAGCTCAATCAATTATTGAGAACTTCTTTGGTGAGTGTCAAGATAAGAAAGGGAGCGTCTTCTTTACGGGAGGAATATACGATAAGAAACAACTTTGGGAGTACTATAATCAGTCGAAAGTTTTTGTCCTAACCTCTACAAGTGAAGGATCTCCTTTGGTTTTTGTAGAAGCTACTGAGTTCAGGAATTATATTTTGTCAACTGATGTAGGCGGTTTTCAAGATATAACACACAACGGGAAGTTTGGCAGTTCTGTTATGCAGAATGATCCATATGATTTGAGTAGAAAGATGCAGGCTATTATTGATGGTAAGGTGCATATAGATGTTTATCCTAATGATTTCACTGGATTGCATTGGAGTAGTGTCGTTAAGCCTGTTGCTGAAAAATTGAGGCGGTTTTAATATTACTGTTGTTGTTTGAAAAAATAAGACAATGTTGCGAACTCATCCGAAAGCCTTCTCTTCAATTTGAGGAGGGCATCGAACGCACCGTCCGTTGGTACCTTGACAACCAGGAGTGGATGGACAACATCACGAGTGGCGAGTACGAGAGGTATTATGAGGAGATGTATAGGGGGAGGTGAGATAGAAGTAACTTATCTTGATTGCATATTTGAGAATGAATAGTATTAGGATAAATGCAAAACCAAGAGCATGTAAATATTAACAAACGTATTGCGAAGAATGCTGCTGCACTTTATCTGCGGATGATAATATCTATGCTTGTTGGCCTGTACACCTCAAGAGTAATATTACAGGCTTTGGGTATAGAGGATTATGGAATCTACAATGTGGTAGGTGGCTTTGTGTCAATGTTTTCATTGATATCAAATTCTTTACAGGCATCTGTACAGAGATTCTTAACTTTTGAATTAGGTAAAGGTTATTCCCAGCAATTGCAGGTTGTTTTCTCAACCTCTTTTTTTGTTTTACTAGGGCTCTCTATTCTTGTAATATTCGTTACAGAAATAATTGGCTTATGGTATT